>JBBKVT010000298.1:0-26284 GCA_037968535.1 Paracoccaceae bacterium | reverse complement strand
ATGGCATCGTTGATGATGATCCCGGTCATCCCGATCAGCCCGACGACCGAGAACATCGACAGCGGCACCGCCCAGGCGACATGGCCATATATCGCGCCGACAAGCCCGAACGGGATGATCGCCATCACCACGATGGGCCGGGTCCAGCTGCCGAAGATCCAGGCCAGTGTCAGGAAGATCCCCAGCAGGCACAGCATGAAACCCACCGCCGCATCAGTCAGGAACTCTTGTTCCTGCTCTGCCAGACCGCCCAGCCGCCAGGCAACGCCGAATTGCTCTTCAAGGCGCGGCAGGATCGCGTTTTCCAGCTCTGACATGATTTCGGCCGCGCGGGCGGGGTCATCTTCGGACAGATCGCCGGTCACGTTGACCAGCCGCAACCCGTTCTCGCGGCGGATCGTGGAAAAGCCGCTTTGCCGGTTCACCGTCACGATGTCGGACAGCGCGACATAATTGCCGTCAGCGGTACGGACCTGGGTACGGTCGAGGAAATCCGCGGTCAGTTCTTCTTCCGGCAGTTCCACACGGATCGCGGCGGACCGGGGACCGTCCGGATAAGTCGCCGCCTCGATCCCGTTCAGCCGATGCCGCAACACCTGGCCCAGCCCGTCGATGGTGATGCCCAGCGCCTGACCCTGCGGCGTCAGTTCCAGCACCAGTTCGTCCTTGTCATAGGCCAGGCTGTCTTCCAGCGCCGACACTTCCGGATAGCGCGCCAGCGAGGTTTTCAGCGACTCGGCAGCAGCTTTCAGCGTTTCGCTGTCGGCGCCGTAGAATTCCACGTCCAGCGCGTCGCCCCCCGGCCCGCCACGCCAGCCGCGGAAACTGACGGTCTCGACCAGTGGGTGATTGCGCACCGCGTCCTGCAACGCGGCCACGAACTCGAACGAGGAATAGGGCCTCAGGTCGGCGTCGATTAACTCGATCGAAATGCCGCCCAGCTGCCAGTTTTCCTTGGTGTCGGCCCCAGCAAGCCCGCGGCCGGAATTGCCGCCGATCTCGGCCACCACATAGGCCAGCGGGTTGACGCCGTGGTCGGCCTCGTACTGCGCGCCGACTTCGGCAGTGGCGCGCTGCATCTCGCGCATCATTTCCAGCGTGTCTGCGCGGGTGCCACCCGGCAGCATCGAGAAATTGCCCGATACGCTGCCTTGTTCCGGCGAGTCGAAGAACCGCCATTCCAGATCGCCGCGCACGAACAGCGCCGCCTGCGACGCCAACACCAGCACCGCGCCCGCCAGCACCGGATAGCGCGCCCAAACGACCAACCGCATCAGGTGGCGGAAGATGCCGTCGCGAAACCACGCAAAACCGATATTCACGACCCGGCTCGGCATGTCGTACCAATGCCGCTTGCCCGAATGCGCCAGCGCATGGGTCATGTGGTTGGGCAGCACCAGAAAGCATTCCACCAGCGAGGCGATCAGCACCATGATGACGGTGAACGGGATGTCGGCGATCAGGGTGCCGAAATGGCCGCCGATGGCGACGAGCCCGAAAAATGCGATGATCGTCGTCAGACTCGACGAAAACACCGGCGCGAACATCCGCCGTGCGGCGTTCTCGGCGGCCTCGACGGGCGGCTCTTTCAGCCTCCGTGCCCGGAAATCGGCATGTTCGCCAACCACGATTGCATCGTCGACCACGATGCCCAGCGTGATGATCAGCGCGAACAGCGACATCGCGTTGAAGGTCAGCCCGAACGCATACATGATCGCGACCGCCGCCATCATCGACACCGGAATCCCGGCAGCCACCCAGAACGCGATGCGCGCGTTGAGAAACAGGAACAGCAGCGACACCACCAGCGCCAGCCCCAGCGCACCGTTGTCCAAGAGGATGTTCAGCCGCGCCGTGATCTGTTCCGCGCGGGTGCGGATCAGGTCCAGCTTGACGCCTTCCGGCAGGCCGAGCTGCATCTCGGCAGCGACCGCTTCGACCTGATGCTGGATCTTCACCGCGTCGCCACCCTCGGACCGGTCGACCCGGACCGAGATCGCCGGATTGTCGCCGACGAAGAACACCCCGTCGCGGTCGATCCCCTCGACCCGGATCCGCGCCACATCGCCAATCGTCAGCTTCGATCCGTCCGGGTTCGAGCGCAGCACAATGGCCGCGATTTCCTCGGCAGTTCGGGTCGCGGTGCCGGTGCGCACCCGCGCCGTGCCGCCGCCGACATCGCCTGCCGGGTCAGCCTCGGCGGCGCCGGCAATCGCATCCGATATATCGGCCATCGTGACATCGTTCTGGATCAGCGACAGCGAGGGCACCTCGACGATGGTTTCTGGCGCGGCCACGCCGCTGATACTGGTCCGGGTGACCCCCGCCGCAAACAGCCGCGTCACGAATTCATCGGCGAAACGGCCCAACTGACCGACCCCGACCGGGCCGGTTATGATGACATCCGTCACCCGGTCGCGCCATGCGCCGCGCCGCACGTTCGGATCATCAGCGCCTTCGGGCAGAGTGTTCACCGCATCGACCGCGGCCTGAACTTCGTCGGCGGCCCGCGACATGTCCCAGCCGGGGTCGAATTCCATGTCGATCCGGGCATACCCCTCGCGCGCGGTAGCGCTGCTCGAGTGGACCCCCTCGACCGCCAGCAACGCGGGTTCCAGCACCTGCACTATGGCGCGGTCCACCTCCTCCGGCCCCGCGCCGCTCCAGCTCACGGAAACGCTGACATCCTCGATGATGATGTCGGGGAAATACTGCGCCCGCATCCGCGGAAACGCCGCCAGACCGGCCGCGAGCATGATCACAAGCACCAGATTGGCGGCGGTCCGGTGGCGCGCGAAATACGACAGTATCCCGCCCGCCATTCCGCCGACCCGGTTCGCCATGCCTCAGCCCCCCATCCGCGCTTCGATGCGCTCGACGACCTCGACTGGCACCATCGGTTGTTGCAACTGTGCCAGAACCCGCGCCTTGGCCTCGGACGGCATCGCCTTGTTGGCCTCGATGAACGCCACCAGCTTGGCGCGACGTTCCTCGCTCAGTTCCAGCATTTCGGGTTCGGCGGCGGCGGTTTCCTCGAAACCTGCCGGCGCGATCGGCCGCACCTTGATCCCGACACCCAAAAGCGGCGAGCGCTCGCTGACGATCCGCCGGCCAACCAGATCGCCGGCCGGCACGATCACCGCATCGCCCTGCCGGCGCAACACCGGAACGGCGATCTCTTCCAGCCGATCATCGTCCCCGACGACCAGCACCGACGCCGCAGCACCAACCGCACTGGCCGGCAACAACGCCACATCGTTTAGCGGAGTTTCGCGGATCCGCACGGTCACGAAGTCACCCGGTCGAAAACCCTTGGCGCCGTCCAGCCGCGCGAACAGCAAGCGCCCGGTTTGTCCTTCGCCGACGGCAGCGCTTTCGCGTGTGATGTGGCCGGTCGTGGCCAGATCGACCCCGAAGATATCCAGCGACACATCGACCTCGGCCTCGATCAGCCGGCCGCGTTCATTCAAAAGCCGGGCGTATTGCGGGGTCGAGACCCGGAAAGCCACCTCCAGCGCAGTGGCGTCAACCAGTGCGGCAAGGCGTTCGTTGTTGGCCACCAGCCCGCCCTCGACCACCGCGACATCGGCCAGCGTGCCCGCAAAGGCCGCGAAAATCTCGGTATTTGCAAGACCGCGTTCGGCCTCGCTCAGCGCGATGCGCCGACGCTCCAACGCCGTGCCAGCCTGATCGACTCGCGCTTCAGCGGCGGCAACCGCCTGCCGGCGCGACAGAACCGCCTGCACCGCGGCAGAGGCGGCAAGTTCCGCGACCTCGACGGCGGCATCGGTGCCAACGCCCCGCGACGACAGGCTGCGCTGCCGGTCCAGCGCCTGATCGCGCAGCTTGGCCTGCTGCTCGGCCGCTGCCAGCTCGTCGCGCGCCAGATCAAGTCCGCGGCGCGAATCGCGCAACTCGGCTTCCGCCTCCGCCAGATCGGTACGCGAGATATCCAGCGCCGCCTGCGCGTCCTGCGGGTCGATCCGCGCCAGGAACTGCCCGGCCTCGACCGCGCCGCCATCCTCGAACACCGGCGCCAGATCGACGATCCTGCCCCCCGCACTGGCCCGCAAATCAAGCGTCCGGCGGCTGCGCACCTCGCCAAAGGCCGTCAACTCGGGGATGATCGTCGACGGCTCGACAGTCACGACATTGACGGCGAACACCCGTTCGCGCGCCACGGGCACGAAATCCTCCTGCGCCCAGCGGGCTTGCAGCGCGGCGTAGAACGTCTGCCCCGCCCAGGCGAGGATGCCAAGCGTCACCGCCAGTAGAAACAGGCCGACCAGGCTGCGGCGCAGGAATCGCATGATACTTCGGCTTTCCGTTCGATCCGCTACAAGACCCTGAATAATAAGATCAACGCGGTAAAATGTCCAAACCACAATAGCTTTACGTCAGCCGTGATCATTTCCGTCGCTTGTGCTCGTCCAGTCGCGGAAAAATCTCGACGAAATTGCACGGCCGGTGACGGTAATCGAGTTGCAATGCAAGGATCTCGTCCCAGGCATCCTTGCAGGCACCGGGACTGCCCGGCAGCGCGAACAGGTAGGTGCCGCCCGCCACCCCGCCCGTGGCCCGCGACTGCACCGCCGAGGTGCCGAACTTGTTCATCGAGACGATGGTGAAAACCGTCGCGAAGGCCTCGATCTCTTTCTCGTAGACATCGCGGTGCGCCTCGACCGTCACGTCGCGCCCGGTCAGCCCGGTGCCGCCGGTCGAAATCACCACGTCCACGTCAGGATCCGCACACCACGCCCGCAGCCGCGCCGCGATCTGGTCGCGTTCGTCGCGCACGATGGCGCGCGCCGCCAGCAGGTGCCCTGCCGCAGCGATCCGGTCGACCAGAACCTGACCGGATTTGTCCTCGGCCTCGGTGCGGGTGTCGGACACGGTCAGCACCGCGATGCGCACCGGGATGAAGTCCTTGGTTTCGTCGATCCGGCTCATCGTCTCAACTCACGTTCCGTGATGGCAAGCCGCAGCGCAAGGGCGGCAAAGACCGAGGCACTGACCCAGCCCAGCGCACGGCAAAACCGGGGCGAGCCGACAAACGCGCGCCCGATACCGCCTGCAAAGACCCCGACAGCACCATTTACGATCAGCCCGCCGATCGACAGGAACAACCCAAGCAACAGGAACTGCGGCAGGATCGCGCCACGCGCCGGGTCGACGAATTGCGGCAGGAAGGCCAGGACGAACAGGATCACCTTGGGGTTGGTCAGGTTCACCATCAGCGCCTCGCGGAACGCGCGGCCCCGGGCGCACCTGCGGCAGATCGGGTGCAACCGGACCCTGCCGTATCGCGCCGGCCGCCAGCCACAGCAGGTATCCGACGCCGACCCAGCGGATCACATCGAATACCCAGGGCGACGCGGCAACCAGCGCGCCCAACCCCAGACCGGCGACAAAGACGTGGATCATCCCGCCCAGCGCTATCCCGACATCGGCCGCCAATGCCGCGCGCGGACCGCCGCGCAACCCTTGCCCCAGACAGAACATCATGTCCGCCCCCGGCGTCAGGTTCAGCGCCAAGGCGGCCGGCACGAAGGCCAGAAGGGCGATCGGATCGATCATTCCCGCCCCGCCAGCCGCGCCTGCAACATCAGCAGATCCTGCCAGGCCTCGCGCTTGTGATGCGGCTGGCGCAGCAGGAACGCGGGGTGAAACATCGGCAGCGCCGGCCGGTCCAGCGCCGTGATCCATTTGCCCCGCATCCGGGTGATGCCACTTTTCCCCAGCAGCGCCTGACACGGGACATTCCCCATAAGGACCAGCAGATCGGGCGCGGCAAGTTCGACATGGCGCTGCACGAACGGCAGCATCATCGCGATTTCCTGCGCCGAGGGATCGCGGTTCTGCGGCGGCCGCCACGGCAGGATATTGGTGATGTAGATCGCGCTGTCGGGATCGGGCCCCTCGCGCCCCATTCCGATCGCGGCGAACATTCGGTCCAGCAACTTGCCCGCCCGACCGACGAAGGGTCGTCCCGCGATATCCTCGTCGCGCCCCGGTGCCTCACCGATCACCATCACCCGCGCGTCCGGGTTGCCATCGGCAAAGACGGTGCTGCGCGCGCCGCGTTTCAATTCGCAATGCTCGAAAGCCATCAGCGCCGCCGATAGCCCCGCCAGATCACCGGCCAGCGCCGCCGTCTCGCGCGCCACCGCGACCACGTCTGCCGCGGACGCAACGATTGCCCCGGCATCCGGCACCATTGCAGGCGCGTCCCGGACCGGTGCGCGGGGTTTCGGCTGCACGGCGGCAAGTTCGAACCGGTTGACCGGCGCATCGCAGATCGCCTCGGTCGCGCCAAGCTCGATCTGCCATTCCAGAAGCGCGCGGGCGGCATGGTGGTGCAGATGCGAATCCATGGGTCAAGCTAACCCGCCTCCGGACGCTCGGAAACAGCAAAGTCAGGACTTCTTCTTGGTCGAAATATCACCGCCGGAGGCAAGAAATCTTGCGATTTTTCGCGACAAAATCGGCCTCCGGCGAGGATATTTTCATCAAGAAGAAGCCATGGCCGTTCGGCTTGCCGCAGCGGTGATTGCCGCCTATAAGCCGCAAAGATCACCGACGGGGCGCCATGACCTTCAGGCAGAAGCACTTACTGGGCATCGAACCGCTTCAACCCGACGAGATTCGCAGCATTCTGGATCTTGCCGACCGCTATGCCGACTTGAACCGCAACGGCGGCCCGGCCGAGCGAGTCCTGGACGGCCTGACCCAGGTCAACATGTTCTTCGAAAACTCGACCCGCACCCAGGCCAGCTTCGAGTTGGCAGGCAAGCGGCTGGGTGCAACCGTGATGAACATGGCGATGCAGGCGTCGTCGATCAAAAAGGGCGAGACCCTGATCGACACCGCTTTGACGCTGAACGCGATGCACCCCGACCTGTTGGTCGTGCGTCACCCGCATTCAGGTGCTGTGAACCTGCTGGCCGAAAAGGTGAACTGCGCCGTGCTGAACGCCGGCGACGGTCGCCACGAACACCCGACACAGGCGCTGCTGGACGCGCTGACGATCCGGCGCGCCAAGGGCCGGCTGCACCGGCTGACCGTGGCGATCTGCGGTGACATCGCGCACAGCCGGGTGGCACGGTCCAACATCATCCTGCTGGGCAAGATGGAAAACCGAATCCGCCTGATCGGCCCGCCGACTCTGATCCCCGCCGGGGCCGCCGACTGGGGCGTGGAGGTTTACGGCGATATGGCCGAGGGTCTGAAGGACGCCGACGTCGTCATGATGCTGCGGCTGCAAAAGGAACGCATGGACGGTGCCTTCATCCCCTCCGAACGCGAATATTTCCACCGCTTCGGGATGGATGCCGAGAAACTCGCCCATGCCAAGCCCGTCGCCATCGTCATGCATCCCGGCCCGATGAACCGCGGCGTCGAGATCGATGGAACTTTGGCCGATGACATCAACCGCAGCCACATCCAGGAACAGGTCGAGATGGGCGTCGCGGTGCGGATGGCGGCTATGGAACTGCTGGCGCGGAATTTGCGGACGACGCCGAAGGAGGTGTGGGTGTGACCATCCTCGACAACGCCCGTCTGATCGACCCCGAGGCCGGGATCGAAACCCTTGGGGCCATTAAGATTTCGGCAGGAAAGATTACCGAGATTTTAACTCAACCTATTGATAATATTGAGATGTTTCGCGCGCGAAACATTCGCGGCGAAGGCACTGAATCCACTGAGGAAATCCTCGATTGTGCCGGAAAATATCTGGCCCCCGGCATCGTCGACATTGGCGTGAAGGTCAGTGAACCCGGCGAACGGCACAAGGAATCGTTTCGCTCGGCGGGGCTGGCGGCGGCGGCGGGCGGGGTCACCACGATGATCACCCGGCCCGACACGACGCCCGCCATCGACAACCCCGAACTGCTGGAATTCGTCACGCGGCGCGCCGCTGCGGCATCAAGTGTCAACGTGCTGCACATGTCGGCGCTGACCCGCGACCGGGCGGGGCGCGAGATGGTCGAGATCGGCTTCATGCTGGACGCAGGTGCGGTCGCCTTCACCGATTGCGACCATGTGATCGAGGATACCAAGGTCGCGTCGCGCTGCCTGACCTATGCCCGGTCGCTGAACGCCCTCGTCATCGGCCACCCGCAAGACCCCGGCCTGTCGCGCGGCGCCTGCACCACCAGCGGCAAGTTCGCGTCCCTGCGCGGCCTGCCCCAGGTCTCGCCGATGGCCGAGCGGATGGGGCTGGACCGTGACCTCGCGCTCGTCGAGATGACCGGCGTACGTTATCACGCCGACCAGATCACCAGCGCCCGGTCGCTGCCGCGACTGGAACGTGCCAAGGCGAACGGGCTGGATGTGACCGCGGGCGTCAGCATCCACCACCTGACGCTGAATGAACTCGACGTCGGCGACTATCGCACCTTCTTCAAGGTCAAGCCACCGCTCAGGTCCGAAGATGATCGCATTGCGATGGTCGAAGCCGTCGCATCTGGGCTGATCGACATCATCTCTTCGATGCACACGCCGCAGGACGAGGAATCCAAGCGCCTGCCGTTCGAGGAAGCCGCCAGCGGTGCAGTCGCCCTTGAAACCCTGCTGCCCGCCGCGCTGCGGCTTTACCATGCCGAGGCGATCACCTTGCCGCAACTGTTCCGCGCGCTGTCTTTGAACCCGGCAAGACGGCTGGGACTGCCGCAGGGGCGGCTGGCCGTTGGTGCGCCTGCCGATCTGGTGTTGTTCGACGCGGACGCGCCCTTCGTGCTGGATCGCTTCGCGTTGCAGTCGAAATCCAAGAATACGCCTTTTGACGGGCAGCGGATGCAGGGCAAGGTGCTGGGAACCTGGGTCAGCGGCAAGCGGGTGTTCGGATGATTTATATCGTGGTGGCGACGGCCGCCTATCTGTTGGGCTCGATTCCATTCGGGCTGGTGATGGCGCGGGTCTTCGGGCTGGGCGATATCCGCAAGATCGGATCGGGCAACATCGGCGCCACCAACGTGCTGCGCACCGGCAACAAGCTGGCCGCCGCGCTGACGCTTGTGCTGGATGCCGGCAAGGGGGCTGTGGCCGTTCTGGTCGCCCGCGCGCTGGTAGGCGAGGATGCGGCGGGGCTCGCGGGCCTGTTCGCGATGCTGGGGCATCTATATTCGGTCTTTCTGAAGTTCAATGGCGGCAAGGGTGTAGCGACATTCCTTGGCACGCTTCTGGCGCTGTCGTTCCCGGTCGGGGTTCTGGCTTGTGCGACATGGTTGGTCGTGGCCGCCGCCACCCGCTATTCGTCGCTGGCGGCATTGGTCGCGGCGGGGCTTTCGCCCATCTTCACCTATTATTTCTATCACCGCCACGGTGCCGTTCTGGTGCTGCTGCTCGCGGCTTTGATTTTTTACCGCCATGGTGCCAATATCAAGAGATTGATCGACCACACCGAATCCCGCATTGGGCAAAAATAGAATTGGCGAGGAGTTTCCGGATGGATTTTTCAACCGCAGTCCGCACCTGCTTTCAGAAATACGTGACATTCTCCGGTCGCGCGCAACGGTCCGAGTTCTGGTATTTCGTGCTGTTCAACCTGCTCGCCAGCATCGTGCTGGGCATCGTCGATGGGGCGCTGTTCGGCTGGGCCAGTGACGATCCCGAAGTGCTGAACGGGATCTTCAGCCTGATCATGTTCCTGCCCAGCCTCGCCGTCGCGGTGCGCCGCCTGCACGACACCGACCGCAGTGGCTGGTGGGTGCTGTTGTGGCTGATCCCGATCATCGGCTGGATCATCCTGATCGTCTGGTATGCGACCAAGGGCACCGAGGGGCCGAACCGGTTCGCGCCGGACCCGCTGGACAGCGCATCAAGCGGCTATGACGACAGCTTCACGACGCAGTCGTCAATACCGTCGGTGCCGCGCGAATAAAGACGCGGGCTGTTGGCGTCAGTAGGAATATTCCGAATAGACCCGGCTGATGTCGCCGTTCCAGTCGCCGTGGTAATGTTCCAGCAACTCGTCCGCCGGGGTGATGCCGGTTTCGACGCTGTCCTTGAGCGCGTTCAGGAAATGCCGCTCGTCCGGCACCATGCCGCCAAGGCCGGGCATGGCGCGGGCTTTCAACCCGGATTCCGAAATTGTTACCGCTTCGCGCGCGACCTCTAGCATGCTGATGCCGTTCACCTTGGCCTGAAGCCCGTCGACCGATGCAGCTACGCGCAATGCCTCGCGGGTTTCCGCGTCCCAGCCCTTGACCAGATCCCAGGCGGCATCGAGCGCGGACTGGTCATAGGTCAATCCGACCCAGAACGCTGGCAGCGCGCAAAGCCTGCGCCACGGGCCACCGTCGGCGCCGCGCATCTCGATGAACTTCTTCAAACGGGCTTCGGGGAATACGGTGGTCAGGTGGTCTGCCCAGTCCGACAGCGTCGGCTTTTCGCCGGGCAGCGCGGGCAGTTCGCCCTTCAGGAAATCGCGGAACGACTGGCCCAAAGCGTCGATGTACTTGCCGTCGCGGTAGACGAAATACATCGGCACATCGAGAACCCAGTCGGCGTATTGCTCGAACCCGAATCCGTCCTCGAACACGAAGGGCAGCATACCGGTTCGGGTGGGATCAAGGTCGCGCCAGATTCGGGCGCGCCACGACTTGTGGCCGTTCAGCTTGTTCTCGAAGAACGGCGAGTTGGCGAAGAGCGCGGTCGCGACCGGCTGCAACGCCAAAGCCACGCGCATTTTCTGCACCATGTCGGCCTCTGACCCGAAGTCGAGGTTCACCTGAACCGTGCAGGTCCGGCGCATCATCTGGGTGCCGTGGGTGCCGACGGTTTTCATATAGGCATCCATCAGCTTGTAACGGCCCTTGGGCATCAGCGGCATCTGGTCATGCGTCCAGATCGGTGCCGCGCCCAAGCCGATGAACCTTGCACCGATCTTGTCGGCGACGGCCTGCACTTCTCGCAGGTGATCGTTCACCTCGTCGCAGGTCTGGTGAATGGTTTCCAGCGGCGCGCCGGACAGTTCCAGTTGGCCGCCGGGTTCAAGGCTGACATTCGCGCCGTCCTTGACCAGCCCGATGATGTGGTCGCCTTCCAGCACCGGATCCCATCCGAAACCGTCGCGCAAGCCTTCCAGCATCGCCTTGATCGAGCGCGGCCCGTCATAGGGCAGCGGCAGTTGGGTGTCCTGACAATAGCCGAATTTCTCGTGCTCTGTGCCGATCCGCCAGTCACTTTTGGGTTTGCAGCCTTCCGCCAGATACTCGGCAAGTTGCTCGTGTCGGGTAATCGGCCCGCCGCCGGATTGGGGGATGGACATGTTCGCGCTCCGGACTGCTGTGGCTTCAGGTCCGGCAAGGCTTGGGTCGAAAAATCGGGGAAGTCAATGCAGGGCGGGAACCGCGGCCTGCCAGATCACGACCTGGCGTTCCGGCTTGCCGGTCAGCTCGTTCAGCATCTTTTCGGTCTGGATGCCTTCAAGTTTTGCGAACACGTCAAAGAGCGAATCCGCCCCTTCCGCGTTGGTCGGAATACGCAGCGGCGGCGAGTGTGGATCGTGCAGCACCCATTGCGAAACCGGCTTGGTCGTCGGATCAAGTTCGACCTTGGTCAGATCGGCCACCGCCATCGCGCCGCCTTCGTAAGGACCGTAATAGGCGACCTGGCCTTCCATGACATGGACAACGCCAGCACCACCCGTTCCAGTGCGAAACCGGGCACGCTGGATGCCTGCGAAGAACAACAGCGCACCAGCAACGGCCAGCGATGTGCCGATCATCTGCAACAAGCCGATTCCAACGATCGCCCAGTACATGCCGAGGATCGACACGAATATGCCAATCAGCGCCTCACGGGCGCGCCAGATCGATTCTTTAACTTCTGTTCTTACCAACTGCATCACCAATCGCCGAGTGTGCTTTGCCACAGGGTCAACGCCGCGACAGCGGCAGTATCGGCCCTTAATATGCGCGGACCTAGGCAAATTTGTGTCATCTGCTTCACTTTTCTCAGCCGTGTGCGTTCATTGTCGCTAAAACCGCCCTCTGGGCCGATCAGAATCGCCCAAGGCCCGGATTTGGCCCCTGACAACGTATCGCCAGCACCAGCCCGCGTTTCGTCGCAAAACAACAACTGCCGGTCCTCTGGCCAGTGCCCGAGCAGTTTGTCGAGCTTTTGCAATTCTGCCACTTCGGGCACATAGGTCGCACCGCATTGCTCTGCGGCTTCGCGGGCATGGGCTTGCAGGCGGTCCTGCCGAATGCGTTCGGAATTGGTGAATTCGGTTTGCACCGGCAGGATCCGGGCGACGCCCATCTCGACCGCTTTCTCGACGATGAAATCGGTGCGCGCCTTCTTGATCGGCGCGAACAGAAGCCACAGGTCCGGGGGCAGTTGCAGCGGTTTCGTCTGGCGGATGCAAGTGAGGCTACCGCCGCGCTTGCCGGCCTTTGACACTTCGGCCAGCCATTCGCCATCCTGGCCGTTGAACAGCAGCACCTGCGCCCCTTCGGCCAGCCGCATCACCGCAAACAGGTAATGCGCCTGATCGCGCGACAGAGGAACCGATTGCCCCGGCCCAAGCGGGTGCTCTACACAGAGCCTGATTTTTGCGTCCGACATGAAGGGCAATCTATGACTGGCACGCCAGATACGCCAGAGACCGCGGGACAGGTGGCGGATGCGGTCACCGGCAACTGGGTCGATCATCTGGCTCCCCGCTGGATCCGGCCCTATCTGCGATTGTCACGCGCGGATCGGCCGATCGGCACCTGGCTGCTGTTGTTGCCGTGTTGGTGGGGCGCGCTGCTGGCGGCAGCGTCGCAAGGCAGCTTCGGTCTGCGCGAGGTCTGGATCATGGCGGGCTGCGGCATCGGCGCTTGGCTGATGCGCGGCGCGGGCTGCACCTGGAACGACATCACCGACCGGCATATCGACGCAGAGGTGGCCCGCACCCGGTCGCGGCCGATTCCCGCAGGTCAGGTGACGGTGCGGCAGGCGGCGGTCTGGCTGGTCCTGCAGGCGCTTGCGGCCTTCGCGATCCTGCTGACCTTTCACATTACCGCGATCCTGCTGGGCATCGGATCGCTGGCTTTGGTGGCAATCTATCCGTTTGCCAAGCGGTTTACATGGTGGCCGCAGATCTTCCTCGGCCTCGCCTTCAACTGGGGTGCGCTTTTGGCATGGGCGGCGGTGACCGGCAGTCTGGGTTGGCCGCCAGTGCTGTTGTATCTTTCGGGCATCGTCTGGACGCTGTTCTACGACACGATCTATGCCCATCAGGACAAGGAAGACGACGCGCTGATCGGCGTGAAATCGACCGCAAGGCTTTTTGGAACAAGGACTTACCGCTGGCTGCGCTGGTTCTTGGTGGTTTCGGTCGGGCTGATGACGCTGGCGATCCTGCTGGCGCTGCTGCCTGACGGCAATCCGCTTGCGCTGGCCGTTGCGATCGGTGGACCCTGGGCGTTCGGCTGGCATCTGGCGTGGCAGTTGCGCTCGCTCGATATCGACGACCCGGAAAATTGCATGCGGCTGTTCCGGTCGAACCGGAATGCGGGGCTGATCCCTGCGCTGTTTGTCGCCATTGCCGTGGCACTGTGATTGCGGCAGGACGGGTCTGGCCGTAGGTAGGTCCGAATTGTTCGAGAATCCCGAGTTGATGCCCGAGTTGATGAATGCGCCTTAGAACTTTCCTTCCCGCCCTGATCGCCCTGGGCCTTGCGATAACCTTGGCCACCGTGACCTCGGTCATCGCCGTGTCGGCCATTGAAAACCGGTCCGAACAGGATGTGCGGCGGGTGCTGGAACTGAACGGCCACGACTGGGTCGGTGTCGAGGTTGACGGCCTGCAGGTCAAACTGGACGGATCGGCCCCCGACGAGGCGACGCGGTTTCGCGCCCTGAGCCTTGCGGGCACGGTCGTGGATGCGGCGCGGGTGATCGACATGATGGATGTCGCCGATCCCGAACCCATCGTGCCGCCGCGCTTTTCCATCGAGATCCTGCGCAACGACGATGGTGTTTCATTGATCGGGTTGATCCCGGCAAGCATGGACCGCGAAGCCATGGTGACGCGGGTCGCAGCACTGGCGGGCGAGACCGTCGTCACCGACCTGATGGAAACCGCCGACTATCCGGCCCCCGCCACATGGGACGCAGCGCTTGATTACGGGTTGGACGCGCTGGCGCTTTTGCCGCGCTCGAAAATCTCGATCGCGGCGGATCGCATCGACCTGAAGGCAATCAGCGACAGCGCCGCCGAAAAGCGGCGGCTGGAGGCAGAGTTCGCCCGCCGCGCCCCCGACGGGCTGCCGGTGACGGTCGAGATCACCGCCCCCCGCCCCGTCATCACGCCGTTCACTCTGCGGTTCCTGATCGACGAACGCGGACCCCGGTTCGACGCCTGTTCGACGGACACTGAGGCGGGTCGCGTGAAGATCCTGCGCGCCGCGACTTCGGCCGGGTTAGAGGGCAAGGCGTCGTGCACCATCGGTCTGGGCATTCCCAGCCCGACCTGGGATGACGCCGTGGCGATCGGGATCGGCAAGCTGGCGGAACTGGGCGGTGGGTCGATCACGTTCAGCGATGCCGACGTGACGCTGGTGGCGCCCGCTGAAACGCCACAGGCGACCTTCGACAACATTGTCGGCGAACTGACCACCGCCCTGCCGGACGTGTTTTCACTGCATGCGGTCCTGCCCGAGCCGGTGCAGATCGACGGCACTGGCGAGGGCAGCGGTCCACCGGAATTCGTGGCCACCCTCAGCCCCGAGGGCTTGGTGCAACTGCGCGGCCGGATCCCGGACGATCGCGCCCGGGTTGCCACCGAAAGTTTTGCCCGCGCCAGCTTTGGCAGCGCACAGGTGACCGGCGCGATGCGGCTGGATGAAGACCTGCCGAAGGGCTGGTCGACACGAGTGCTCGCGTCGCTTCAGGTGCTGGGATTCCTCAACAACGGCAGCGTGGTGATGCAGCCTGACGTGGTCGAGATCCGCGGCACCACCGGCGATCCCGAGGCAAATGCCGAAATCTCTCGGATCCTGTCCGAAAAGCTGGGCGAGGCCGAGGATTTCCGGATCAACGTGAATTACGAGCGCAAGCTGGACCCGGTGCTGAACCTGCCGACCGCCGAGCAATGCGAGCAGCAGATCAACCAGACCCTGTCGATCCGCAAGATCACCTTCGAGCCCGGTTCCGCCGAAATCGACGGGGATTCACGCGAAACCGTCGATAAGATCGCGCAGATCATGACCGATTGCACCGACTTTCCGATGGAAATCGCGGGCTACACCGACAGTCAGGGCCGCGAAGTGATGAACGAGGAACTGAGTCAGGCCCGCGCCGACGCCGTCTTGAACGCGCTGATGGCGCGGCGGGTGTTGACCTCGAACCTGACGGCCGAGGGTTACGGCGAGGCTGATCCAATCGCCGACAACGGCAGCGAAGAAGGCCGCGAGGCCAACAGGCGTATTGAATTCAGGCGCATCATGCCGGACAAGGAAGAGGCCGCCGAAACCGGGGGCGACCCCGCCCCGGCCACGGCGGAGGCACCCGACGACGCTGCGGCCGATGTGGACCAGACAGAGAGCCCGGATGAACAGAACTGAGTTTGTGATCGCCACCGCCATCATTCTATTCGTGGCGTTCATGCTGGGATGGTTTGCGCATTGGATCGTGCACCGCTTCATGCGGGTGTCGCAGTCCGACATGGGCGAGATCGACCACATGGCGCATCAGTTGCACGAGGCCGAGGAACAGCGCGATCAGGCGGTGACCTTCTACCAGCAGCGCGAAGCCGAGATGCAGAACCAGCTGACCCAGACCGACGCCGAACTGCGCGCAGCGATGGACGGGCTGCGCGCTGCGCGCCAAGAGGCCGAGGAACTGCGCACCCATCTGGACCGGGTACGCAACAACGCTTGATCCCGCTACCAGCGGTTCAGCGCGTCTTCGTCCTGATCCTTGGCTGCGACCCAGCTTTCACCTTCTGTGGTGATTTCCTTCTTCCAGAACGGTGCGCGGGACTTCAGGTAATCCATCAGGAAATCCGCCGCCTGAAACGCGTCGGCGCGGTGCTGTGCTGCAGTTGCGACCATCATGATCTGCTCGCCCGGTTTCAGCGGTCCGTAGCGGTGGATGATCAGACAGTCGCCCAGCGACCAGCGCTGCTGGGCCTCTGCCTCGATCTTCTCGATCGCGCTTTTGGTCATCGCGGGATAATGCTCGATCAGCATGTGCCGCAGGGTGCCGGTATCGTCGCGGACAATGCCGGTGAAGGTGACAAGCGCGCCCATGTCGGCGCGTCCGGTCGCGAAGGCCGCGATTTCTGCGCCAAGATCGAACGGCTCTTGCTGGACCCGGACGACCATCGGCGCTAGCCCCCGGTCATTGGCGGGAAGAACGCCACTTCCCGCACGCCGGCCAAGGGTGCGTCGAAATCGGTCAGTTCCTGATCAACGGCGACCCGCAGCGCCGAAAGGTCGGCGAACGCGGCCGCATAGCGCGCCTCGCGCCCGCGCAATTCATCAACCAGATCGGCGACGGTCGCGGCGTGGGTGTCCAGCCGTTCCTTCGGCAGGCCGATCCGTTCCCGGACCCATGCGAAATACACCACGTCGATCATGCAGCACCTTCGTCGCGCAGATAGGGCAGCGCCTTGCGAAAATAGTCCCAGCCGGTCATCAGCGTCAGGATCGCTGCGATCCACAAAAGCACCACGCCGAAGGTGAACGACCACAGCATCAAGTTGTACTTCCAGCCTATGCCCAGGACATCCTCTTCGACGCCGCTGAGGATCGAAACGATCATGTCGTCATCCATGCCGAACACCTGCATCCCGAAATAATGCTCGAACAACTGGGATGCAAACAGGACGGCGATAGAAACCATCTGCGCGGTGGTTTTCCATTTCGCCAGTTTGGTGACTTGCAGCAGGCCTGCCGTGGCGCCGAGGAATTCACGCAGGCCGGACACGAACACCTCGCGGAACAGGATGATCGTCGCAGGCAGCAGGATCCACGGGTTCATCCCGGAAATCCCGGTGATGACCAGAAGTGCTATGACCACCATCGCCTTGTCGGCAATCGGATCGAGCATCGCGCCAAAGCGGCTTTCCTGCCGCCAGAGCCGCGCCAGATAGCCGTCGAAATAATCAGTCGCCGCGGCGCTGAGAAACAGCACCAGCGCGAACCAGTCGGCCCAGGGCCGGGTGAAATAGAGAAACATCACGGCAACGCCAGGGGCGGCGAGCATTCGCAGGACTGTCAGGGTGTTCGGGATTGTCCATTTCATGGGAAAGAAGTAGCCGATGCGCCGGACCGGGGGAAGAGGGGCGGATGTACAAGTCCGAAGCCCGCACTTTCCAAGCGTTTCCGCGTCTCAGGTCAGGATTACCTCGGTCAGATCGCGCCTGGGCGTCGATCTCGGTTCCGACAGTGCGCGCCCCACGCGCAGAACGATCTGCGGATCACCGTCAATCTTTGCCACCGTTCGCAGCCGGCGACGAAGGGCCGCGATTTCAACGGGCTGGTTCAGGTAAGACGCGGTAAATCCCTGCGCGGTCAGGCTTAGCAGGATCCGGACCAGCGCCCGACCGGTATCAAGCCACGCGGTCGGATTATCGCTCGGACTGCCCAGCACCATGAGGATTGGCGAGGCAGACATGATCTTCTTTTCATCTGACGCGGCAACCCCGTCGCCAAGATCGAAGGTGCGAATGACAAGGCCACCGACGGCGGACAGGATGTCCGGCATCCCGAAACTTGTCCCCGACATTCCGTCGTGGCTGCCAAGTTGGGTCGATCGGACCCAATGGGCCAGTTCCTTGCGAAACGCCGGGTTGTCGAATTGCACCTGGTCGCCCTCTGCGACAAGTTTGGCGACCGCAGCACGCTCTGGCGCATGCTGAAGCACCGATAGGGCAAGGCCGTAGTCCGCCGCCGCCGCATGGCAGTCCCGCACAATGCTTTCGGGCAGTGGGGTCATGTCAAAGGCGGTGCGATTGGTTCTCCGCTTCTGGATCGCGTCGAACAAGGCGATGTCGGTTTCTCGCGGTGCGGGGCCGGCGGCGAACTGTACACGAGCCAGGACGTCCGGATCGTTGGCGTGGGGCAGATAGTCTGTCGCGGTCGTCAGCCCGAACCGGCGCGCCGCGATTTCCAGCGTGCCCAGCGCCGCACCGCAACTGATGACCAGCTCGCGGTCCTGCGGGTCGACGACCGGCAACGCGCGGCTGCGATCTGCGAGCACATCGACTGTCGATGACCCGACCCGAAACCCCCAGGGCTGGGTGTTGTGCCCCGAGGGTGCCAGCACCGCGTAGCCCAACAGGAACCGGATCTGCTGGTCCAGACTTGCCGACGCAGGGAATCCGTCCGCGCTGTGGGTCCAGAGGGCGTGTGATCGGGTTGGCATCGGTCCGTCCTTTTCCTCAAGACAGGCGACGTTAAGACCGGATGGCCGCATGCTGCATTGATTTGCCTCAACAACTATCTGCGTTTCGGCTGGCTGGACCAGCTTCAGCCCCGGTCGTGGAAGAAGTCGTAGACGGTCTGGGCGATCGTGTCCGAAATCCCCTCGACAGCCTTCAAGTCCGCCAAACCCGCGCGGCTGACTGCCTTGGCGCTGCCGAAATGCGCCAGCAGCGCGCGTTTGCGTGTGGCGCCGACGCCGGGGACGTCGTCAAGCGGGGTGGCGCCGATCGCCTTGGCGCGTTTGGCGCGGTGGGTGCCGATGGCAAAGCGGTGCGCCTCGTCGCGCAAGCGCTGGACGAAGTAGAGCACCGGGTCGTTATGGCGCAGCGCGAACGGGCGCTGGCCGGGGCGGTGGAATTCCTCTTTCCCGGCGTCGCGGTCGATTCCCTTGGCGACGCCGATCATCGCGATATCCTCCACCCCCTGTTCGCGCAGGATCTCGGCCACGGCGCTGACCTGACCGGCACCGCCGTCGATCAGCAGAAGGTCCGGCCATGTGTCGCTTTGCCGGTCGGGGTCTTCTTTCAGAAGCCTGCTGAACCGCCGTGTCAGAACCTCTTTCATCATCCCGAAATCGTCGCCGGGGGTCAGGTCTTCGCCGCGGATATTGTATTTGCGATACTGGCTTTTGATGAAGCCTTCGGACCCTGCGACGATCATCGCGCCAACCGCGTTGGTTCCCTGGATATGCGAATTGTCGAAGACTTCGATCCGTTTCGGCGGGGCGTCCAGCTGGAAGGCTTCAGCCAGACCGTCCAGCAGCTTGGTTTGCGTGGCGTTTTCCGACATCCGGCGGGCAAGGCTTTCGCGAGCATTGCGCGCCGCGTTCATCACCAGTTCCGCCTTTTCGCCGCGCAGGGGCACGGCAATCTCGACCTTGCGTCCAGCCTTCTGGCCAAGCGCCTCGGTCATCAGATCGGGATCCTCGATCGGATGCGACAACAGGATCAGCCGCGGCGGTTCCTTGGTATCGTAGAACTGGCCGACGAAGGCTTGCAGAACCTCGGCGGTTTCCGCCCCCGATCCGGTGCGGGGGTAGTAATCGCGGTTACCCCAGTTCTGATGGGCGCGGATGAAAAACACCTGAACGCAGGCCTGACCGCCATCCATGTGCAGCGCGATCACGTCGGCCTCTGCCACGCCCCGCGGGTTGATGCCTTGCGATTGCTGCACTTGCGTCAACGCACGGATGCGGTCACGCAGGGCTGCCGCACGCTCGAATTCCATCGCCTCGCTGGCGCGGTCCATCTGGGTTGCCAGTTCGCCTTGCATGTTCGTCGACTTGCCCTGCAGGAACTGTTCGGCATCCGACACCAGCGACGCATATTCGGCTTCTGACACGTGGCCGACGCAAGGCGCGGAACACCGTTTGATCTGGTAAAGCAGACACGGCCGCGTGCGACTTTCGAACATCGAATCCGAGCAATTGCGCAACAGGAACACCTTTTGCAACTGGTTCAGCGTGCGGTTCACCGCACCAGCACTGGCAAACGGGCCGTAATAGCTGCCCTTTTCGGATTTCGCGCCGCGATGCTTCTTGATTTGCGGAAAGGCGTGGTCCTTGGCGACAAGGATGTTCGGGAACGACTTGTCGTCGCGCAGCAGCACGTTGTAGCGCGGTTTGAGCTGCTTGATGAGGTTCTGCTCCAGAAGCAGCGCTTCGGTTTCCGTGCGCGTCGTCAGGAACATCATCGAGGCGGTTTCGCGGACCATCCGCGCTATCCGCCCGGAATGACCGGCCGGCTTGGCATAGTTGGACACCCGCTTTTTCAGGTTCCGCGCCTTGCCGACATAAAGCACAGCACCCTTGTCATCGAGCATCCGGTAGACGCCGGGCGAATTGTCGAGCGTGTTCAGATAGCCCTGCACGCAGGCGTACCCGGTGGCAGACTTTACGGGCTTCTTTTGGGTCGGGCTGTCGGGCATGTCGGGGCCGGCTGATTCCTTTGCTGGCTGCAACCTTACATTGGCCGGTTCAAGAGGAAACCTTTCCACCAATAGTGTGGATAACTCTGGTGGTAACATTTCGGCACCGGCAAATTCTTGTTAGTTTCAGCAGCCTTCACTGATTTGCCTAATAATTAGGCGGTAACGTAACCTATTGATATTGCTTAATATATATTTGTCTACTCGGCAAATAATTGAAAACATTGACAGATTCGTAACAGTTTCGTGACTGGATTTGCGAAGGTGGACAAGTCAAGCCCTATCGATCGATTCAATTGCCCTGTGGCTTATCCTGGCCGATGATATCGGGCGTCTGCCAGGCCAGGTGCTGGCCGCCGTCGACGCACAGCAATTGCCCGGTGACGGCAGGCGCGTTCAGCAGATATTGCAGCGCCCGGACGATGTCTTCGGGGTTCGATCCGCGCTTCAAAATGGTGGCGGCGCGTTGTTTTGCGAAATGGGTTTCGGTCTGGCGCGCGCCGATCATCGTCGGGCCGGGGGCTATCGCATTGACCCGGATGCCCGGCGCCAGCGCCTGCGCCGCGGTTTGAGTGAACGCCCACAGCCCCATCTTCGCGATCGTGTAGGTCATGAATTCCGGCGTCAGCTTGCGCACCCGCTGGTCTATCATGTTCACCACCAGACCGCGCGCCAGCACTTCGCCGTTCGCGTCCGTTCCCGGCTTTGGCATCTGGGCGGCCAGCGCCTGGGTCAGAACGAACGGCGCGCGCAGGTTCGATCCGATGTGCCGGTCCCAGCTCTTGCGCGTGGCAGTGGTGATGGTGTCATAGTCAAAGATCGAAGCGTTGTTGACCAGCGTCGTGATCGGACCGCCCAGCGCCTTGGCCGCCTGCCCGATCAGTGCGGTTGTCTGATCCTCGTCTAGCAGATCGGCCTGCAGCGCCACGGCGTTGCGGCCAATGGCTTTGATCTCGCGGACGACATCCTCGGCTGGCTCTTGCGACGTGGCGTAGTGCACGGCGACATCCAGGCCTTCACGCGCCAGACACAGCGCCATTTCCCGACCGAGCCTTTTTCCAGCACCGGTCACCAGCGCCCGTCCGTTCTGCATTTGCGTCTGTCCCGTCATATCAACAAGATCACTACATAGCCGACATAGCCAAGCGTCAAGCCGGCGCCCCAGAGCCGCGAGATATCCTTTTTCAGAAACGCGAAGGGGAAGATCAGCACGGCCACCGCCAGCATGACCCATATGTCGAACCTAAGAATCTCTTCCGAGATCGGGATCGTCCCGAACAGCGAAGCGCTGCCCAGTATCGCAAGGATGTTGGCGATGTTCGAGCCGATGACATTGCCCAAGGCGACGTCGGCATTGCGACGCCAGGACGCAACCAGCGTCGTGGCCATTTCCGGCAGCGAGGTTCCTACCGCGACAAGCGTCAGACCGATCACCGCTTCGCTGATACCGAACGTCAGCGCGATAGACGTGGCACTTTCCACCAGCATCCCTGCCCCGAACGGCAGGCCCACAAGACCGACGACAAGAAAGGCGGCGATCTTCCACCACGGCATGTGCGGATCGGCGCCTTCAAGATCGGGCACGCCGTTTTCCTCTCGGTGCGCACGGGCGTTGCGCACTTCGTTCAGCAAGACCGCAGCGTAGAGCGCGAGCAGCAGCAGGCCGATCTTCCACGTCAGGGCACCGAGAAACGATATCGCGATGAAAAGCAACGTGACGGTCAGCATCTGGATGTAGCTTTGCCGGCTATCGCAGCGCGACGTGTTCATTCCGAAGAACATGGCGGGCAATCCCAGCACCAGCAGGATGTTGGCAATGTTCGAGCCGATCACATTACCCATCGCAATGTCGGGCGCGTCGTCCTGCACCGCCTTGATCGACACCAGCAGTTCCGGCGCCGACGTGCCAAGCGCCACGATAGTCAGGCCGATGATCAACGCCGGGATGCCCAGACGCAGGCTGAGGTTGACCGCGCCGCGCACCAGCGCATCACCGGCGGCGACGAGGATCACGAGGCCGATGCCGGCAAACAGGAAGTCCATCAATGACCTATGATTTACGGTCGCAGGTGCAGCCTGCGCGGCCGATCCGGTAGCGACCGCATTTCGCGCATTTCGCGGCGGCCAGTCGTTTTTGCCCCGGAAACCGAAGTTTTCCAAACATTGCCAGCACGAGAATGCCGATCAGGAAAAGGGAAACCACCTTGACCAAGGTTCAGAGCCCGTAACGCGCATATTGCGCGCGATCTTCCAGCGCGCCGAGGGCATCACCCAATAGCGCAACCCCGATCCGTGACAGCAGCGGTCGCTTTTGGGTGTAGGGCAGCAGCCTGACCTTGTCGCCGAACCGCTCTTTCATCTTCGGCACCAGATGTCCGATCCCATCGGCCAACCCCAGATCCACGCCGGTCTGGCCGATCCAGAATTCGCCCGAGAACAGATCCACGCCATCGGTCAGCTTGCCGTCGCGCCGGTTCTTGATCTGTTCGATGAAGGTCAGGTGCATCTCTTCCAGGATCGCCCTGAGCCGCTTCACGTCGGACGGCTTTTCCGGCAGGAACGGGTCGAGCGTGCTCTTGGATTTCCCTGCGGTGTAGACTCGCCGCTCGACGCCGTGACGCTCGATCAGGTCCTGAAACCCGAAATTCGAAGAGATCACCCCGATCGATCCGACAATCGAGGATGGATCAAGCCAGATCTCATCGGCCGCCGACGCAAGCCAGTAGCCGCCCGAGGCCGCGACATCCTCGACAAAGGCGAAGACCGGGATCTTCTTTTCGTCCGCCAGCCTGCGGATCCGGGCGCCGATCAGCGAAGATTGCACCGGCGAGCCGCCGGGCGAATTGATCACAAGCGCGACGGCATCGGGCTTGCGACGCCGGAATGCCCGCTCGATCATCGGGGCAAGGCTTGTGTCGCTTAGCGAAAGGCCGCGCGCGGCAGATGAAATCGTGCCCTCTAGACGCAGCACCGACACCACGGGGTCGGATTTAAGGAATGGAATCCAGCGTTTCATCCGCCTGATGTAGAGCGCCCTGCCGCCCGGAACAAGGTGATCCGGGGCAGTTCGTGCAATCTAGCGCGCGGGTCGGGCCCTAGCCTTGTTTCGAGAATATCCCCGCAACGGGCGTGACGACGAACGCGACGAACGGGATCAGCAAAAGCCCGACGCCAAGCCCGATCACCCCATCAAGCGCCGCCGTCACCGCCCATTCAACGGCGCCGGGCGCACTTGGCACCGCCTCGGCGGCCGCAACTGCGATGTGGTGGATCGTCTGATAGGGTCCGGTCAGCCCCAGTTCCGACGCGCCATGCACCAGAATCGAGCCGCCAACCCAGATCATTGCCGCCGTGCCCACGACCACCAGTACTCGCAGGAAATAGGGCATGCCGATAACTATCCCTCGACCCGCCTTCCGCGTTGCCGCGAAACGGCCCTTGGCCGCCATTCTGAGCCCCAGGTCATCAGCTTTGACAATCAATCCAACAGCTCCGTAGACCACTACCGTGATCAGGATGCCGGCAAATCCCAGCGCTCCGGCCACCATCGGTAGCGACATGACTTCCGGCAGGGATGACAGGATGATCGTCATGATCTCGGCCGACAGGATGAAATCGGTCTTGATCGCGCCCTTGACCTTCTGTTCTTCCAGATGCGCGTCGGCCAGTTTTTTCTTGTACAGATCCTCTTCGTAATGATCCGCGGGATTGATCAGATGCCAGACCTTCTCGGCACCCTCAAAGCACAGATAGGCCCCGCCAAGCATCAGAAGCGGCGAGATCAGCCAGGGGGCGAACGTCGTCAGCAGCAGCGCGACCGGCAGCAGGATCACCAGCTTGTTGAAGAACGAGCCCTTGGCGATGCTCCAGACGATCGGCAGTTCCCGGTCGGCCGAAAATCCATGCACGTATTTCGGCGTGACCGCCGCGTCGTCGATCACCGCCCCCGCCGCCTTTGACGACGCCTTGACCGCCTGCGACATTACGTCATCGACAGAGGCCGCTGCCACCTTGGCAATCGCCGCAACGTCGTCGAGTAGCGCTAAAAGTCCGCTCATGTTGCGGGATCATCCTTGTTCTGCCTGTCATCACGATAGCGCCCGACGCCGCCGGGACAATTGAAATGCAGTCCTTTGCCGAAAAATGCAGGACTTCGCTGCGGAACTGCGGCCATCAGGTCCCGCAGCGGTAGTAGCCACGATACCCTGCATGCAGGCCTGCATCGAGTTCGAGAACGAGGTCGGCTTCCTGCATCTCGCTGCTGCCCGGATCCAACGCGTCGGACCCGCCCGGCGCGCTGACATTCACCAACAGGCCTTCGGTGCTGAGCGCCAGCGCAGATGCGCCAGCGCTGGCGGCATCCAGACGCACCAGATCACCGCTGATCTTGATCAGCGCCGCTGGACTGCCGTCAAGTTCACCCATAGCAAGAACAGCCGGGCTGGACGTTGTGTAGTTGAATGTGCAGGTTGCGCCGCCCAGGAACAGCCGTGAGATTTCGTCACTGGTAATGAATTTCGGATCGACGATCGCGACTTCGGCGGTCGCCAGTGCCTCGTCCAAGCTGACGATCTCGGCCGGTGCATCGGTCCCCGGTGCTTCTTTCTTGCCCGACGCCTCGATATCGTTGATCAGATAACGCATCTCGGCGATTTCCTTGTTCTGAGCGTAGATGATCTCATCAGCCAGTTTGCGCACCCGCCCATCCGACAGATTGGCGCGGCTGGAGGTCATGATCGCGATGGAATGGTGCGGGATCATCGCGCGCATGTAACTGGTATCGCCAATGGTGACCTGGCTGCGCACGAGCCACAGTGCCACGGCGAAGGCCGCAGCCGCACCTATGAAGATGGCGGCATTCATCGCTTTGTTCGAATACATCGACAGCATGAAGCCGAGCATGATGACCGCCATCGTCGCGCCCATCAAAAGCGCCATGTAGACGCGCGTTTCGGACCAGAATACATGGGTCCACTGATAGGTGTTCAGATACATCAGGATGAACAACACCACCGTCGATTTAGAAATCATTGCGAAAAAGCGGCCGTAGGACATGACGTGCTCCGTTCTCGGAAAAGTGATATGCCTGAACCCAACAACCCTCCAGCGGGGGATGGTTCCATCTTTTCTCGATACGGATTGCCGGTAGGGCCGGCCGCCACTTTCGCGCGACTGATCCAACCCATCCCGGACTACAGATCTAGCCGGTCCTTTTCAGGCGCTCGACTTCATCTTGCGGCATTGCAAGATCGGCCAGAATTGGGCAATCGGGCCGATGGTCGCCTGCGCAGGCATCAACCAGATGCGCAAGTGTCGTGCGCATTTCGGTCAGTTCCGCAATCTTGTGCTCGATGCGGTCAAGATGCTCTTCGGCGATCTGCTTGACCTCGGCACTGGCACGGTCCGTGTCTGCATACAGCTTCAGTAAGCTCCGGCAGTCCTCGATGGTAAATCCCAGTGCGCGGGCGCGGCCCAGAAACGCCAGCTTGTGGACATCGCTTTCCCGGAAAGTGCGGTAGCCGTTGGAACTGCGCAAGGGTTGCACGAGGCCGATATACTCGTAATAGCGGATCGTCTTGGCCGGAAGGCCCGAAAAGTTGGCCACATCTCCGATGTTCATGATCGTCTCCTCTTCATTCGGCGGGGGCGGTAGACAGCGTCGCGACCGGACGGGTCTGGTCCGCCTCATCCATCGCAGGCCGAACCCGGCGCAGACGCAGCGCATTGGTCAGCACGAAGACCGAACTGAGCGCCATGGCCCCGGCCGCCAGCACCGGCGAAAGCAGCAGGCCGAACACCGGGTAGAGCACGCCGGCGGCAACCGGGATCAGCGCGACGTTGTAACCGAAGGCCCAGAACAGGTTCTGGCGGATGTTCCGCATGGTGCGGGTCGAAACCTCGAACGCGTTCACGACGCCGCGCAGATCGCCTGA
>JBBKVT010000297.1:0-3092 GCA_037968535.1 Paracoccaceae bacterium | reverse complement strand
TTGCCCGACATAAGGTTCGTTGACATCTGGCGCCCCTTGTCCACTTTTTGTTTGTTGGAAACGGTTTATGACAAAGCCGGCATGGCGGCAAGGAAAACGGCGGTCCCAGGTCGGACGTGCGCGCCAGGACAAACGCAAGGGGAACGAGAGATGAGTGACAGAAGCGGGATTTTTGCAGGCGACGATCCCTTCGCCATTGCGAGGCGCTGGCTGGAAGATGTCACGCCGCTTGAACCTTCCGATCCGAATGCGATGGCGCTTTCGACGGTCGATGCAAGCGGCATGCCCGACACCCGGATTGTTCTTCTGAAGGCGATTGAGGCGGACAGTTTCGTCTTCTTCACGAATTATGAAAGCCGCAAGGGCCAGCAGATCGCGGCGACCGGCAAGGCGTCTTTCGTACTTCATTGGAAATCTGTCGCCCGGCAGATCAGGGCGCGCGGCACCATTTCCAAAGTGTCGGCGAATGAGTCCGACGCGTATTATGTGACCCGTCCGCTGGGCAGTCGGATCGGGGCCTGGGCGTCGCATCAGTCGCAGCCTCTGGCGTCTCGCGAGGCGCTCATTGATGCGGTGCGGCAGGCCGAGTCCACTCATGGCCCCAACCCGTCCAGACCGCCGCATTGGGGCGGGTATCGCATCGTTCCACAGGAAATTGAACTTTGGGCCGGAAATGAATTCAGGCTGCATGACCGGTTTCGATGGTCCCGCGCAACCACTGGTAGCGATTGGGAAATTCAGCGCCTCAACCCCTGAAGTGGCGGCGACGTCAACGAAGATCCGGCGGTGCCGCCCGCAATTATTAACTTGAATTTGACGGCATATTGTCACAGGACTGTGACTTGGGTTGGAAAGCATTTTTCTAAGTGGACACGATGGAAGACAAGGTGGGGCTTCGCCGCGTGGTTGGCCATGTCAAATGGTTCGACCCGGTGAAGGGATTCGGTTTTGTCGTGGCTGATGGCGGTGGACCGGACATTTTGCTGCACGCCAACGTATTGCGAAATTTCGGGCAGGGTTCTGTCGCTGATGGCGCCGGCATCGAGATCAGCGTTCAGGAAACCGCCCGTGGGGTCCAGGCCCTCGAAGTGTTCCAGATCACCCCACCCAAGCAAGAGCAGCCCGCGCCGGGGGCCGAGTTCGACGGAAACATCGTCGTCGATGACAGCCATGTGGCGCTGGAACCGGCCCGCGTCAAATGGTTCGACAAGGCCAAGGGCTTCGGCTTCGCCAATGTCTTCGGCGATGAAGACGACATCTTCATCCACGTCGAGGTCTTGCGACGGTCCGGCTTTGCCGATTTGCAACCGGGTGAGGCGATTGGTCTGAAGGTGGTTGAAGGCAAGCGCGGTCAAATGGCATCCTCTGTCGTATCATGGGATTCGGCTGCAAAGAAATGAACCGCCTGATTGCGCCCCTGGCGCTTGGCCTTCTAACGTTCGCGACGCTGACCGCGGCGGCTGGGGCTGCTTGTTCGCCGGATCAGGTCGAAATGCGCGGCGACTGGGGGCAGGCGCGGTTCGGCGTCGAGATCGCCGATGATCCCGCAGAACGTGCGCAGGGACTGATGCAGCGCGACACGCTGTCGAAAAGTGCCGGCATGCTGTTCGTCTACGAGGCCCCGCAGCACGCGACCTTCTGGATGAAGAATACGCTGATCCCGTTGGACATGATCTTCATCGACCCGACCGGTTTGGTGACGCGCATCCATCAGAATGCGGTGCCGCTTGATCTTACCGGTATCGATGGTGGCGAGGGCGTGCTGGCGGTGCTTGAGATCAATGGCGGACTTGCCAGTGCATTGGGGATTACGGTGGGTAGTGAAATCCGGCATCCCAGTTTCGACAGCTCCAAGGCTGTCTGGCCTTGCGTCGATCCGTGAAACCGCGGTTGATCCTGCATGTCGGGTCACACAAGACCGGCACCACGGCGATCCAGCACGCGCTTTTCCAGAACATGCGTGCTCTAAGACGTGCTGGCGTCGTCTACGAAACCGGACGCGATCTGCTGAAGGGACCAAAGGCCAGCCATCATGGGTTGGCCCATGCTCTCTCCGGCAACGATGCAGGCGACCGCGCGGCCCTTAAACGGTTTCGGCAGCGGCTCGACAACGCCGCAAAAAAGGCCGACCTTGTCGTGATCAGCGCGGAACCGTTCCTGCGTCATCTGCTGCCTAACGACGGCGGCCAGGACCGCGCCACGCGTCGGCTGGCCTATATCCAAAGGGTCGCTGATTATTTCGACGGGTTCGATATCGAGGTGTCGACCTATTTTCGCCGACCCGATCGCTTCGCGGTATCGCTTTACAAGTCGAACCTTGTGCGGACGCCAATGGCTCTGGATTTTCCCGACTACCTGTCGGCGCGCCCCGAGATTTTTCAGTATGAAGATCGTCTGGCGCCGTTCCGTCAGGTCTTCGACAAGGTTTCCGTGCGGTGTTTTGAGGATGCAGCAAAGCGCGGCCTTGTTGCTGCGTTCTTCGCCGATCATGGATTGCCGCCTCCCGCAGAGTGGCAAGCCGCGCCGACCCGTCCGGGGATCGGCACTTGCGCTGCTCTCTGGCTGGCCCGCGCAAAGGTGGCAGGCGGCGTCAGCCCGAAAGACTTGCAGCGGCGCTGGGATTTTCTGCTATCCGAGGAGGCGTCCTGGGTGGTGGCAGATCTGCCGGGCACAGATCTTTGGGCGGACAGCGCGACCCGGGCTGCGTTCGTGAGGCAGTCGTTGGAGGGGTTCGATCATGCCGATTTCTGGCAGATCCCGTCGGACCCGGTCACCGTGCCGGATTGGACCGAAGCACAACAGGCTGAGGCCGACGCGTCTTATCACGACTGGCTTGCAAGGAATCGGTCACGCGTGAAGGCGCGAGAAGTGCTGGGCGCAGTTCCCTATTTGCCTGACGCGACCCTTCCAGCCCTTCGCTACCGGCTGTTAATGAAGTATTTCAGGGCCGTGGGTCGGTTCGATCGTCGTTAGGGTCTTTTCATTGTTGCCGTCAGGGACTATTGAACCCGTCGTCGGGGCGTAGCGCAGCCTGGTAGCGCATCTGTTTTGGGAACAGAGGGTCGGGAGTTCGAATCTCTCCGCCCCGACCA
>JBBKVT010000296.1:0-33105 GCA_037968535.1 Paracoccaceae bacterium | reverse complement strand
CGATATTGGTGACCCGCCGGACCCCGGCATGTTTTTCCAGCAGGCGTTTTCCGAGACCGCTCAATCCGACCTCTTTCAGGATCGCCCATTGACGGTAATGCACCGTGTAGATTTCCATGTCTTCCGGTAAAGGGTCGCCGCGCATTTTTCCGCCGAGGATGAAATGCTGTTCCTGCGGCATCATGTTCCAGTCGAGCCCAGCCTTGCGGATCGCGAGCGGCAGGCTGATCTGGTCCAGATAGGGCCGCTTTTTCGGAATGTCCGGGTTCGCGTCGAGGGTCTTGGCGATCTCCATCCAGACTTCGGGAAAGGTCTTGCCTTCCTGGTTACGGTGCTGTTCGGGGAAGGTCAGGAAGCCGGAGCTGAAGTAGGGCAGGCGTTTCTTGCCCTTTTTCTGGCGCATCAGCATGATCCGTTCTTCGGGCATCGGCATGTCGCATGTCTTGTAGATTTCGTCCCAGATGGTCTGCTTGGCCCAGTTCATCGACGCGGCCGGGGTCAGCGAAACGCAGCCGGGCTTGATGATGTTGGCGGGATCGTTCTTGCGGATGCACAGGATGTCCGAATCCATGAACCCGGAAAACGCGGTGTCGCGCTTTTCCAGTGTCGCCAGGATCTTGTTGCCATGTGGGTATTCGGGGTCGAACCGGCCTTCGGCGAGGAATGGCCTGACCTCGACATTCATCCGGGCGAGAACCTCGATCGCGTCGGGGTCAATCTGGTCGAACTTATGTTCCGGGCAATAACCGAGCAGGGTGATTTCGTCGCCGAATTGCTCGCGCAGCGAGGCGGCCAGATAGCAGGCAATGAACTGGTATTTTGGCGGCTCGACGATGAAATAGAGAGTCAGGCTCGGGGTTTTGTCTTTGGGGTATTCGGGGGCCATGCTCTGCCTTTTTGCTGGGGGGTGGCAGCGGTCTGCCCTGGGCCCTGTCCCAGACTAACCGCAGTTCTGCCGCGCCATCAAGTCGCCCGAATGACAGGCCGCAGGGTATCGGACCGTTTGACGAGAGGGGTGAGTCTGGATTAGAACAAAGGTAGAACATTTGTCGGGATTCTCTGTGAAGTGCTTGTCCTACCCCATTACCGCGCGCCAGTCTGCCACTGGGGGCAGGCAATCAGTGCAGGATATCGGTCAGATCCGAAGTCTGTGCGAAGCGTTCCCTACCACGGCCATCGATGCCGGGGCCGTGGGCTTTGTCCTCGCACAAATCCCGCGCAATGCCGCGCCGGTTCTGTGGGTGCAGGACCGTCTGTCGGGCAAGGAGGCCGGGCGTCCCTATCTACCGGGGCTGGGGGCGCGATGGCCGATCCTGCGGGTCGACGTGACCCGGCCCGTCGATGTGCTGCTGGCAATGGAAGACGGGTTGCGCTGCAACGGACTTGCCGCAGTGATCGGAGAAATCTGGGGAGATCCGCCAGCCCTTGGCTTTACCGCGACCAAGCGTCTTGCGCTGCGGTCCGAAACAAGCGGCATCCCCTGCTGGATGGTCCGGCGCGCCGCCAGCCCCGATCTCAGCGCCGCGCGGGAACGCTGGCGGGTGGCCTCGCTGCCCTCGGCGCCGCATCCGCACGATTCTGCGGCCCCTGGTGCGCCGCGCTGGCAGGTCGAACTGTTCCGGTCCCGTCACGCCCAGCCCGGAACCTGGGTGGCCGGTTATGACCGGGCGGCGGATCGTGTCGATTTTTCTGCCGCAGTTCCCGTTGGAGCGGTGGCAGAGGGTGATGGAACGCCAAGGCAACGCGCCACCGGATGATGTGCCGGTCGCACTGACCACCGAAGGTCCGCATGGGCCGGTGATCCATGCGGTCAACCGCGCGGCCCGCATCGGCGGTATCCGCAGGGGCGCGCGGGTGGTCGATATGCGCGCGCTTTGTCCCGATCTGCGTATTGAATATGCCGATGTTGCGGGCGACCGGGTGGCGCTTGAACGGCTTGTGCTATGGGCGCGACGCTGGTGCCCGTGGACGACGGTCGATGGGCGGGACGGGTTGGTGCTGGATACGACGGGGTCGGATCACCTATGGGGCGGCGAGGCTGCGATGCTGGTCGAGATGGAAACCCGTCTGTCACTGCTGGGGCTAAGTTCCGGGCTGGCCATAGCACCGACCTGGGGCGCGGCATGGGCGCTGGCCCGCTATGGCGGCGTGCGGCAGATATGCCCCGTTGATCAGCTTGCCCCACGACTTGCGCCGTTGCCGGTATCGGCCTTGCGCCTGGATGATGAAACGCTGCTTTTGTTAAGCCGTCTGGGCCTGAAAACCATTGGCAACCTCGCCGATATCCCGCGTCTGCCGCTGACCCGCCGTTTCGTGCGCGCCGGATTGAATGCCAATCCGGTTTTGCGGCTGGATCAGGCGATGGGGCGCATGGCCGAACCCATTTCCAGCGTCGAGGCGCGGCCCCGGTTCCGGGCGCAAAGCCGGCTGACTGAACCGATACAGGACCCAACGCCCTATCTGTCCGCACTTTGCCATGACCTGTGTACGCAGTTGCGCGACAGGGGCTTTGGCTGCCGCCGCCTGCATCTGGTGATTTATCGCACCGACGGAGAGATCAGCGCCGTTGACGTCGCCACCTCTGCCCCCAGCCGCGATGCGGACCATTTGCGCCGGCTTTTCGATGACAAGCTGGACCGGATCAACCCCGGTTTCGGCTTCGATCTGATCACGCTGGAAGCGGGAGGCGTCGAAGAGGTGGATATCGTTCAGACCCGGCTGGAGGGTGGGGCGGACGAAGACCTGCACCTGGCGCGCCTGATTGACCGTTTGACGGCGCGGTTCGGACAAAGATCTGTCACTCGGCCTGTTTTGCACGAAAGTCATGTTCCGGAACGGGCGCAAGGCTGGGCCAGTGCCCTGGCCGATGTGCAAAAGCTGCCGTCGCAGATGGTAAAAGAGCGGCCAATCCGTTTGCTGGATACACCCGAAGAGGTGCGCGTGCTCTATGCCGTGCCCGAAGGCCCGCCGGCGCAATTCATCTGGCGACGGCAAACCCACCGGATCGCCCGTTATGCCGGACCCGAACGGATTGCGCCGGAATGGTGGCATGACAAACCCGGCACGCGGTTGCGGGATTACTTCAAGGTTGAAGACGACCGTGGCCGACGCTTCTGGCTTTATCGCGAAGGGTTGCATGATGATGGCCGCGGCGGCGATCCGCGCTGGTTCGTGCATGGGATGTTTGCCTGATGCCCGAGAATGACAATCACAGACCGCGCCGCACCTTGCCCGAGCAAGGCTTCACCCCAAATCCACCAGCGCCTTTCGTAGAGCTTGGCGTCACCAGTTGCTTTTCCTTCCTGCGCGGGGCCTCGGATGCGGTCGATCTGGCCGCCACGGCCTGGGCGCACGGCTATGACGCCATCGGCATCGCTGATTTGAACACGATGGCCGGTGTCGTCCGGCTGCATGCCGAGGCCAGGAGAGCCTGCCTGCGCCCGGTGATCGGCTGCCGTTTGCAATTGCAAACAGGCGAAACATTTCTGGCCTATCCGCGCGACCGCGCCGCCTACGGGCGGCTCTGCACGCTGCTGTCGAAAGGCAAGATGCAGGATACAGAGGGCAATTGGCAGGCCAAAGGCGTCTGCGACATAAGCTTGCGCGATCTGGCCGCCCATGCCGAGGATGTGGAGCTGATCGTCGTTCCGGACGAGACTCTGGCGCGGTTTGCCGTTGACCTGAAACGTCTGACCCGCGCCTTGCCGACCCTGCGCCATATCGCGGCCAGCTATCTTTATCGCGGCGATGACCGGGCGCGGATCAATCGGTTGGACAGTCTGGCAAAGCGGCACGGCCTGTCGATCCTTGCCACGAACGATGTGCATTACCATGCCCCCGACCGCCGCCCCTTGCAGGATGTGATGACCTGCATCCTTCACAAGACGACAATCGCCAAGGCGGGCTTTCTGCTGCATGCCAATGCAGAGCGTCATCTGAAATCGCCCTCAGATATGCAGCGTCTCTTTGCCGAATGGCCGCATGCGATCCGCGCCACGCGCGAGGTCGCTGATGCCTGCCGTTTCGATCTGACGGAACTGTCTTACGAATATCCGCAAGAAACCGTACCCGAAGGCCGGACGCCGCAAGAATATCTGGAAGAGCTGACATGGGCAGGGGCGGACAGTCGGTATCCGGAAGGTATCCCCGAGAAAACGCGGGCGGTTCTGAACAAGGAACTGGCGATGATCGGCAAACTCAACATCGCGCAGTATTTCCTGACAATCTACGACATCATCCAGTTTGCGCGGCGCGATGTCAGCCCGCCGATCCTGTGCCAAGGGCGTGGCTCGGCGGCAAATTCGGCGGTCTGCTATGTTCTGGGTATCACCGCCGTCGATCCGGCCAAGCACGACCTGCTGTTCGAGCGCTTCATTAGCGAAGAGCGCAAGGAACCCCCTGATATCGACGTCGATTTTGAGCATGAACGCCGTGAAGAGGTCATCCAGCATATTTACAAACAATATGGACGTGACCGCGCCGGGCTGTGCGCGACCGTCATTCATTACCGTCCCCGCATGGCGATACGCGAGGTCGGCAAGGTTATGGGATTGAGCGAGGATATCACCTCGGCGCTGGCCAAGACGATCTGGGGCAGCTTCGGGCGCGAAGTGGGCGCGGCAGAGTCGGCAGAGGCGGGGCTGGATCTTGACGATCCCCTGATGGCGCGCACGGTGAAGCTGGCCGTCCCGATGATCGGAATGCCGCGCCACCTTTCGCAGCATGTCGGCGGGTTCATTCTGACAGAAAATCCCCTGACCCAAACCGTGCCCATCGGTAATGGTGCGATGCCGGATCGCAGCTTTATCGAATGGGACAAGGATGTGATCGACGAGCTGCGCTTCCTAAAGGTCGATGTGCTGGCTTTGGGAATGCTGACCTGTATCCGCAAAGCCTTTGACCTGATCGACGCGCATTACGGCAAGCGGTTCGATCTTGCGACGGTGCCAAAGGAAGACCCGGCGGTTTACGACATGCTGTGCAAAGGCGACAGCGTTGGCGTCTTTCAGGTCGAAAGCCGGGCGCAGATGAACATGCTGCCGCGTCTTCGGCCGCAGAAATTCTATGATCTGGTGATTGAGGTTGCTATTGTGCGCCCCGGTCCCATTCAGGGCGATATGGTGCATCCCTATCTGCGTCGTCGCAGCGGGAAAGAGCCCGAAGACTACCCGTCACCCGGCTCTGATCATGACCCGAAAGAATTGGAAAACATCCTCAAACGCACCCTTGGTGTGCCAATCTTTCAGGAACAGGCGATGAAGATCGCGATGGTCGCGGCCCAGTTCTCTCCGGAGGAGGCCAATCAGCTGCGCAAGGCGATGGCCACCTTCCGCTCTCGCGGTACGATCGGAGAGTTGGAGGAGAAGATGGTCGGGCGCATGATCGACCGGGGCTATGATCCTGAATTCGCACATCGCTGTTTCAACCAGATCAAGGGCTTCGGCGATTACGGCTTTCCCGAAAGCCATGCCGCAAGTTTTGCGCTGCTGGTTTATATCTCCAGCTGGATCAAGCTGCATTACCCGGATGTCTTCTGCGCGGCCTTGCTGAATTCCCAGCCGATGGGGTTCTACGCCCCGGCCCAGATCGTGCGCGATGCCCGCGAACACGGGGTGCAGGTGCGCTCGCCGGATGTGAATTACAGCGAGTTGGACAATACGCTGGAACCTTTGGGCGCAGCGGAATTTGCGGTGCGTCTGGGGTTCCGGCAGTTGGACGGGATTCGACGCGAGGTTGCCGACAGGATAACGGCGGCGCGGCTTGTGCCCTATTCGGATATTGAGGATCTCAAAAGCCGGGCGCGGGTCGATGCCAGCACGATCCGCAAACTGGCCGCTGCTGACGCTTTCCGGTCGATCGGGCTGGACCGGCGGCAGGCGCTGTGGGATGCGCGGGCGCTGAAAGACGCACCGGATCTGCCGCTCTTTTCGCTATCGGAAACCCGCGATGAGGGCGGCGAAGCCACTGTCGAACTGCCCGCGATGCCCTGTTGCGAGCATGTCGTCGCGGATTACCAGACCCTGCGCCTGTCGCTGAAGGCGCATCCGATGTCATTCCTGCGCAAAAGCCTGACGCGGCAGCATTACGCCGCGGCTGCCGATCTGTCGCAAAGCCGCAATGGCCAGCGGATTTCGCTGGCGGGGATCGTGCTGATCCGGCAGCGTCCCGGCACCGCCAAGGGGGTGTGTTTCATCACGCTCGAGGATGAGACCGGCGTTGCCAATCTGGTTGTCTGGCCCAAGGTCATGGCGGAATATCGCAAGGTCATCATGGGGTCGCGCCTGATCGCCGTGCAGGGCCATGTGCAGCGCGACGAGAATGTGATCCACATCGTCGTGCGGCATCTGGAGGATCGCAGCGATGCGCTGGATCGCCTTGCAAACGACCCGATGGACGTTCCCACTGCGCGCGCCGACGAAGTGAGGAACCCTGTGCAGTCCCGCGGACACCGGCATCCCAGGAACGTCCGCATCATTCCAAAGTCGCGCGACTTTCACTAGCAAGCACGGCTTGCATCAGTCTGACGGACAGACAGACACCCTGATTGGGTCGCCGGGTTCGACACCCAACTCTTGGCACATCCAATCGCCGCAAAGCCGCCAGCCCCCCGCAGTTGCCCCTGACGCGGCAAGGACCAATTCGCTCAGCGACAGCGGTTCGGGCGTCCAGACCCACCAGCCACCTCGAAGGACCGCACCCGCGCCCGGGTCCATGCCGGCCCCAGAACCTTTGACCGCCGCCTGCCGCAGGACCATCTGGTCGCCCTGAATAGTCCAGGTTTCGCGCCAGCCAGTCTTTTCGACCGAGTGCTGCCAGGATAATTCAAACCCTCCACCAGCCAGATGCAGGGCAGTCGCCGCAACCATCAGACAGACGCTCATGCAGGACGGCTCTGCCGCTTTTGCCACAACAAAAAGCCGAAGATCGCGAAAAGGCCAAAGCCGATCTCGTCCGTCAACGGCAAAGCCGCGACCAACGTGAAGGCCGCAACCATGGCCAGTGCCCGTTCCGGCCAAAGCAGCTTGCGACCCAGCCACCCGATCACCGCCGCGCCCCAGAGGCCAATTGCAAGCATCGTCTTGATGACGATGTAGGCAACCGCCGGGGCATAGCCGATGGACTCGGCCAGGGGGCCGCCGTCCTGCAACATCAGCGCCGGGGTGTAGACTGCCATGAACGGGATCACGAAACCGGCAGCGGCGACCTTGATCGCCTCCATCGAGATCTTCAGCCCGCTTTCGCGCGCGATCGGTGCTGCGGCGAAACAGGCGAGCGCCACGGGCGGTGTCAGGTCCGCCAGAATGCCGAAGTAAAAGACGAACATGTGGCTGACGATCAGCGGCACTCCAAGCGTCAGCAGGGCGGGACCGGCGATTGACGAGGTGATGATGTAGTTGGGGATCGTCGGGATCCCCATGCCCAGGATGATGCAGGTGATCATCGTCAGGACCAGCGACAGGAACAGGCTGTTTTCCCCGACCGAGACGATGAACTGGCCAAAGGTATTGGCGGCACCTGTCAGGGTCATCGTGCCGATGATCACGCCGACCAGCGCGCAGGCGATGCCGACCGGCAGGGCGGTCTTCGCGCCTTCAGCAAGGCTGTCGCGGCAGATCACCAAGGTCTCGCGCCCGCCCTTGACGAACACATTGGCAAGGATCAGCGCAAGGATCGCAAGGGCGACGATCTGGATGCCGAACTTGAAGAACGTCGCGGCGATCAGGCCCAGTCCGATCCAGAAGATCATCCGCAGAAAGCCCGCAGGCAGGCCAAGGGCGACCGAACCGCCGAGGATCAGCATGACTGTCAGGGCCAGCCCGATCGTTCCGGCGAAAAGCGGCGTGTAGCCGGTGAAAAGCAGGTAGACGAGGACGGCAAGCGGCAGGATCAGGAACCAGTTTTCGCGCAGCGCTTTCAGGGGCGACGGCAGGTCTTCCACCGCCATGCCCTTGAGCCCGTGACGCCCGGCTTCCAGATGCACCATCCAGAAGGCCGATGCGAAATAGAGGATTGCGGGGATCAGCGCGGCCTGAACCACCTCGATGTATTCGACGCCAAGCGTTTCGGCCATGATGAAGGCCACGGCCCCCATAACCGGCGGCATGATCTGCCCGCCCATCGACGCGGTCGCCTCGACCCCACCGGCGAACGCCGCGCGGTAACCGAAGCTCTTCATCAGCGGGATCGTGAATTGTCCGGTGGTGACGACATTGGCGACACCCGATCCCGAAATCGTGCCCATCAGGCCGGACGAGATCACCGACACTTTCGCAGCACCCCCTTGCCGGTGGCCGACGAGGCCAAGCGAGACATCGGTGAAGAGCTTGATCATCCCGGCCTTTTCCAGAAACGCGCCAAAGAGGATGAACAGGAAGATGTAGGTCGACGACACATAGGTCGGGATGCCGTAGATGCCTTCGGTTCCGAAGGCCATATGGTCGATGACCTGCGCGAAGTCATAGCCCCGGTGATTCAGGGGCGAGGGCAGGTATTGCCCGAACAGGCAATAGGCAAGGAACGACCCCGCGATGATAGGCAAGGCCGGACCCATGAGCGCCCAGGCGGCGGCGAAAACGACGAACAGCGCGGTGACACCCACAACGATGTCACGCGGCAACGGATCACCGGCGCGCAGCAAAAGCGGCGTGTATTCCCACCACTGATAAAGCGCGACCGCGACGGCAAGCAGCGCCATTCCCCAGCCCATAAGATGCCAAAGACGGGCCTTGTCACCGAGTGCTGCCAATAGCGGGAAACCCAGTAAACCCAGAAAGCCAACATGGAACGCCCGCGTCACCTGACTGGGCAGATCCAGCAAATGCGCCGCGGTGGCGATCTGGAAGGCCGAGAAGGCGACTGCAATCCAGAACAGCAAGCGGCCTTCCGGGCTGGCCGGAAAGCTGGCGGCCAGCGGATCGTGCATTTCCGCGACGGGTTCGTTGCTTGTCGGATCAATCGTTTCGTCGGTGTGCTGCATCAATCCCTCCCGGATGACAGAAACGGGCACCCGGCGGGTGCCCGTCAGATGATGCTTACATCATGCCTTTTTCTTTGTAGTAGCGTTCCGCACCTGGATGCAGCGGGATCGGCATCCCGGTCAGCGCATTTTCCAGCTTGATCGAGGCCGCCGCATTGTGCGCGGCTTCCAGTTCGGGCAGGTGCTCGAACAGCAGCTTGGTCATCTGGTAGGCGGTTTCCTCGGGCACGTCCTCATGTGTCACAAGGAAGTTCACCACCGCCACGGTTTCCACATCCGCATCCTGACCGTCATAGGTGCCGGCCGGGATCGTGGCCGAGATGTAGGGCGCACCAAGTTTCGCCACGACATCGGCGGGAACGGCAACCACGTTGATCGGAAGCGACGTTGCCAAATCCTTGATCGACGCGACGCCCAGGCCGGCGGATTGCAAGGTCGCATCCAGCTGGCGGTTCTTGATCAGCTCGACCGATTCCGCGAACGGCAAGTATTCGACCTTGCCCAGATCGTCGTAGCTTTTCCCATCAGCCTCGAAGATCTTGCGCGCGTTCAACTCGGTTCCCGATTTTGCCGCGCCGACGGACATGCTCTTGCCCATCAGGTCCGCGAATTTCTTGATGCCGGATTCCTGGCTGGCGACGATCTGGATGTAGTTGGGGTAAACCGCCGCGATCCCGCGCAGTTTGGCCAGCGGTTCCTTGAACCCCGCATCCGCATCGCCTTCCCAGGCAAGTTTCACAGAATCGCCGAGCGCCAGCGCCAATTCGCCTTTGCCCTGTTGCAGCAGGTTGAGGTTTTCGACCGATGCCTTGGTCGATTGCACCTGTGTCCGCGCACCTTCAATGTTGTCCGCATAGATCTTCGAAAGGCCGACACCCAGCGGGTAATAGACGCCAGAGGTGCCGCCCGTCAGGATGTTGATGAATTCCTCTGCCTGCGACGCGACCGGGGCGACTGCCAGTGCCGCGCCCATCGCAAGGCCGCCGAGGCCGAATTTTAAGTTGATCATGTAGTCCTCCACTTTTTTGTTGATCAGCGGCTTGGATGCCGGATGATCTTGGAGGCACTATTCCAGTTGTCGCCGGTAATCTCAACGCCGTAAAAGACCGGGTGGATAAGTCAGAGGGCACGCCCCTGACTGGGAAGCGCGACAATTGCGATCAATGCGCGGCGAAGTGGGGATAGAACCTACCACTCAAACGGGTCGGTCACCTGCCGCTGTCCCAGCATGAAAGCGTCGGCGACATGCGCGAGCGGGGTCAGGTCGACATCGTTCTTCGCGGTCCGGACAAGGTCAGCCATGCGGGCATAAAGACCGACATATTCTTGGTCCGGCTTGCTCGCCAGCAGCACATTGTCGATAGTCAAGGTCGCGCCGCCGTCGGACAAAAGCAGAGAACCCTCGTCGCATTCCACCAGGATATCCCATGTTTGCGGACCCTCCTGCTGCCAGTCCAGAACCATCTAGATATCGGCCCCCGCCGGATCACAGAAGGTCAGTGCGGCGGCGATCGGGGTCTCGCAGTTTGCGGGAAATTCCAGCACCGAGCGTTTGACGAATATGCCGCGGGGCATGATTTCCGTCAGGATCGACAGGGCGTTGATGCCGGGGTCGAAGACGCCCAGACCACCGGCCTTCCAGATCCAGCCCTGCCCTGGATGCCAGCGTCGTACGTCCTCCTTCCAGGTGACAGTGATCTTGCCGATCGCCTTCTCTCGCATCCAGGCCTTTGCGGTCGGAACCTGCGCGGCATGGCGTGAATGCCATGTCGCGAACAAGCTTACGCCCTTCGCCGCTGCCAGCCGCTGCAATTCGTGGCACTCCGACAATGTGGCCCCGGGCGGCTTTTCCAACATGACATGACGACCGGCGGCAATCGCCTCGGCGGCGTAGTCGAACCGGGCCGCAGGAGGCATGCAGAGCGAGACCACGGGGATGTCGGAACATTCGGTCAGCATTGAAGTCAGGTCCGTAAAGTTCTGAACGCCCTCGACCGTTGCATGGCGGCTGACAGCGGCGGCCAGAGTCCAGTCGGGGCTTTCGGCGATGACGGGAATATGTTGGTCTCGCGCGATCTTGCCGATGCTGACCAAGGCGATCTTGGTGGCCATCAGTGACTGTCCTTTCCAACCGGACTTCCCCGGCACCCTATGAGGAAATCGAAATCGGCGCCCGTCTCGGCGCCCTGAACGTGATCGTGGAAAAGTTGTGCATATCCGCCTGTCGGGCGGGGGGCGGTTGCTGTCCAGTCGGCCAGCCGCGCGGTCAGCTCCGCCGCGGGAACGTCGAGGTGCAAGCGCCGGTTCGGCACGTCCAGTTCAATCATGTCGCCGGATCGAACGACGGCCAAGGGGCCGCCGATGGCAGCCTCGGGCGACGTGTGCAGAACGACCGTTCCGTAGGCCGTGCCCGACATTCGCGCGTCCGAGATGCGAACCATGTCGGTCACGCCGTTCTTCAAGACCTTGGGCGGCAAGCCCATGTTGCCAACCTCTGCCATACCCGGATAGCCGCGCGGCCCGCAATTTTTCAACACCATCACGCAAGTCTCGTCGATATCCAGCGCGTCGTCGTTGATGCGAGCCTTGTAGTCGTCGATATCCTCGAACACGACCGCCCGCCCGCGGTGCACCAGCAGGTGCTTGCTGGCCGCCGAGGGTTTCAGCACGGCGCCGTTGGGCGCAAGGTTGCCACGCAAGACCGCGATGCCACCCTGCGGTGTCAGCGCCCTGTCGACGGGCAGGATCACGTCTTCGTTCCAGTTCTTGGCATCCTTCACTTGGTCCCATGCCGTCTGTCCGGAAACCGTCAGCGCGCCCCTGTGCAAAAGCCCCGCCACGCCCAACCGCTTAATGACCACCGGAAGGCCACCTGCGTAGAAGAATTCCTCCATCAGGTATTTTCCCGACGGCATGAGATTGACGATGGTGGGTACATGCTGCCCACATCGGTCCCAGTCTTCGAGGGTCAGGTCAACGCCGACTCGGCCGGCAATCGCAAGCAAATGGATGACCGCATTGGTCGAACCACCGATCGCGCCATTGGTGCGGATCGCGTTCTCGAACGCGTCTTTGGTCAGCACGTCTGAGGGTTTCAGATCGTCCTTCACCATGTCCACGATCCGTCGCCCCGTCAGGTGAGCCATGACCCGCCGCCGGCTGTCGACTGCTGGAATTGCGGCGTTGCCGGACAGCGCCATGCCAAGCGCTTCGGCCATGCTCGCCATGGTACTGGCAGTGCCCATCGTGTTGCACGATCCTGGGCTGCGGCTCATCGCCTGTTCGGCCTCCAGGAAATCCTCTTGGGTCATCTTACCGGCCTTGATGTCCTCGGACATCTGCCAAAGCGCCGTGCCGGACCCGACCCGCTCGCCCCTGAACCAGCCGTTCAGCATCGGCCCGCCGGTCACGACGATGGCCGGCAGATCGACGGACGCAGCGCCCATCAGCAACGCAGGTGTGGTCTTGTCGCAGCCGACCATCAGCACGACGCCATCCAGCGGATTGGCGCGGATCGCTTCCTCGACATCCATCGCGGCGAGGTTGCGATACATCATCGCGGTGGGGCGCAGCGCGCTTTCACCGGTGGAGAACACCGGAAACTCCAGCGGCAGGCCACCTGCTTCGTAAATGCCGTGTTTCACCCGCTCTGCCAGATCGCGCAGATGCGCGTTGCAAGGGGTCAGCTGGCTCCAGGTATTGCAGATGCCGATCACCGGGCGACCGTCAAACAGATCGGCGGGCAGGCCCTGATTTTTCATCCAGGACCGGTGATAGATATGATCGCGCGAGGTGCCGCCGAACCATTCTTGCGACCGCAACTTGCGCGGCCATTTGGCAGGTGTGAATGTCATGGCAGATTCCTAGAGGGGACGAACGAGGGTCAGACGTTCCGTAGATTCGTCTACCGCGAGCGGGTTGCGTAGCGGCAGGCCGAAGGTTTCACAGTCCAGTTCAAAGACGTCACCGGACTGGGTTCTGAAATCATCTGCAAATGAGAGCGTCGCGGTTCCGAACATGTGCACGTGCAGATCGCCAGGCTGGCGGAACAGATCATATTTGAAATGGTGATGTTCGAGATTGGCGATCGTGTGGGACATATTAGCTTCGCCCGAGAAGAACGACTTTTCCCACACCGTTTTCCCGTCGCGCAAGATCCGCGATATCGCGCGAACGTCGGCAGGCAGCGCGCCCATCAGGATTTCGGGTCCGAAGGAACAGTTGCGTAATTTTGAATGCGCCAGCCAGAGGTAATTACCCCGCTCGGTGACGTGATCCGAAAACTCGTTCGCCAGCGCGAAACCGATGCGGCACGGTGTGCCGTCATCCGCAATGATGTAGATACCCGCAACTTCAGGTTCCTCGCCGGCATCCTTCGCGAAGGACGGAGAATGCAGCGCCGCGCCCGGCGCGACGGCCAGCGTGCCGTTGCCCTTGTAGAACCATTCCGGCTGCACGCCGATCTCGCCCGCCGGCGGTTTTCCGCCCTCCAGCCCCATGCGGAACATCTTCATGGAATCCGTCTGTTCGACGTCGCTGACCTGCGCGGCCTTGGCGTGCATTGCATCGCGGGTCGCAGCGCTTCCCAGATGCGTCAGGCCGGTTCCGGTCAGATGCATGTGGCAGGGATCGGGGTGATGGACGGGCAGGAAAACCTGACCGCGCGCATAGGCGCCGTTCAGATCCACCGGATCGCCAAGTCCGGCGTCCCGGATCGTATCCACCAGGCTCTTGCCGCTGTTGGCCGCGTCCAGAGCCAGTTCCCACAACGTCTTAGTGCCCGTCACATTGTAAGCTTCGTTGCCTTCCCGGGCCACCACCGTGACACTTCCGTCGCGGTCGATCAGTTGCGAGACCAGCATGCCGTTCAACCTTGCTTGTTCTTGTTGTAAACATCGAAGATCACTGCTGCCAAAAGCACGAGACCCTTGATAACCTGTTGGTAATCAATGCCGATCCCCATGATCGACATGCCGTTGTTCATCACGCCCATGATGAATGCGCCCACGACGGCGCCGACGATCTTGCCAACGCCCCCCGACATTGACGCACCGCCGATGAAAACCGCCGCGATCACGTCGAGTTCAACCGCAAACCCGGCTTTCGGCGTGGCGGTGTTCAGCCGTGCGGCGAAGATCAGACCGGCCAGAGCGGCGAGTACGCCCATGTTGGTGAAGGCCAAGAAGGTCAGCCGCTCGGTCTTGATGCCGGAAAGCTTTGCGGCTTTGACGTTGCCACCTAGCGCATAGATGCGGCGACCGATGGTCGTGTTCTCGGTGATGAACGCATAGATCACCGTCAGCACCGTCATGGTGATCAGCACATTGGGCAGGCCCCGGAAGGTCGCCAGCTTGAAGACTACAAAAAGCAGCGCTCCGGCAACGATCAGGTTGCGCGCGATGAAAAATCCGGTCGGCTCGTCCTCGATCCCGTAAGTTCGGTTGCGCGCGCGGGTCCGCAGCCCCAGCCAGACGATGATCGCCGCTGCGATAATACCGATCGCCAACGCGCCGGCATTGACCCGGCTTGCGCCCAGCAGGCCCGATAGCGCGGTGCTTAGGCCACCGGGCATGAAGTCCGGGATGAAACCTGTGGACAGCGCCTGAAAGCCTTTGGGGAACGGGCCGACGGATTGACCTTCGAGCAGCCAGAGCGACAGCCCGCGGAACACCAGCATACCGGCAAGCGTGACGATGAACGACGGGATTTTCCAATAGGCGACCCAGTAGCCCTGTGCCGCGCCGATAAGTCCGCCCATGATCAGGCAGGCCGGGATGGCAACCAGAACCGGCAGGTCCCAATTCACGATCATCACCGCCGCAAACGCGCCGACAAATCCCATGACCGATCCCACCGACAGGTCGATATGCCCGGCGACGATCACGACCAGCATACCAAGCGCCATGATGATGATGTAGCTGTTTTGCAGGAACAGGTTGGTGATGTTCACCGGTTTCAGCAAGGTGCCACCGGTGACGATCTGAAAGAATGTCATAATCGCGATTAACGCGAACAGCAAACCGTATTCGCGCATGTGCGAGGTCAGGTAGGACCGGATCCCCTTGTATCCGGTCCCCGTGTTTGCAGTCGCCACATCAGCCATTTTCCGCGCCTCCCTATTCCGTCACGATCAGCGACATGATGCGTTCCTGGCTGGCTTCGGCTGCCGTCAGCTCGCCCACCAGTTCGCCTTCGTTCATCACGTAGATTCTGTCGCACATGCCCAACAATTCCGGCATCTCGGACGAGATCATCACCACACCGCGACCCTCGGCCGCGAGCGCATTCATGATGCCGTAGATTTCAAATTTCGCGCCGACGTCGATGCCGCGGGTCGGTTCGTCAAGGATCAGAACCTGCGGATCGGCAAACAGCCATTTCGACAGGACGACCTTTTGCTGGTTTCCACCCGACAGATTCACCACACGCTGGAACACGGTCGGCGTGCGAATGTTCATTGCCTTGCGATACTTCTCGGCGACGCGCCGTTCGTCGGCGCTGCGGATCACGCCGTGTTCCGAAACGCCATCCAGATTGGCAAGCGTGATGTTCTTGGCAATCGTTTCTTCCAGCACTAGACCCAGCTCCTTGCGGTCTTCGGTGCAATAGGCAATTCCCGCATCGATCGCGCGGTCGACGGTCGAGACATCGACGGGTTTCCCGCTCAGTCGAACTTCGCCCGATATGCGCTGGCCATAGCTCTTGCCGAAAATGCTCATCGCCAGCTCTGTCCTGCCCGATCCCATCAACCCCGCAATCCCGACAATTTCGCCTCTTCGAACAGTAAATTCGGCGTCGTGAATGACCTGCCGGTCTGCATGGTCGGGGTGCCAAACATTCCAGCCGGACACCTCGAGCAGTGTCTCGCCGATCTTTCGTTCGCGTTCTGGATAGCGATGCGCCATATCGCGGCCAACCATGTCGCGGATAACGCGCTCTTCGCTGATCGTCTCGGCATGGCAATCAAGCGTCGATACCGTCGATCCGTCGCGGATCACGGTTATCCGGTCGGCGACACGGCTGACTTCGTTGAGCTTGTGGCTGATCAGGATCGAGGTGATCCCTTGCGCTTTCAAATCCAGCAGAAGGTCGAGAAGTTTCTGGCTGTCGTTTTCCTGAAGTGCCGCCGTCGGCTCATCAAGGATGAGCAGTTTTACATCTTTCGACAAAGCCTTGGCGATCTCGACAAGCTGTTGCTTGCCGACGCCGATCTTGTCGACCAATGTCGCTGGTTTCTCAGACAGGCCAACCTTGCGCAACAAGTCCTCTGTGCGCTGATACATTTCGGGCCAGTTCATCACGCCGCGGTGCGCGACCTCGTTGCCCAGAAACAGGTTCTCGGCGATCGAGAGCAGCGGAACGAGTGCCAGTTCCTGGTGGATTATGATGATGCCGACCTTCTCGCTGTCCGAGATATCGCGAAACGCGGCGGCGGCGCCGTCGAACAGGATCTGGCCGTCGTAGTTTCCGGCCGGATAAACCCCAGAAAGCACTTTCATCAACGTTGATTTTCCAGCGCCGTTTTCCCCGACGAGGGCGTGAATTTCGCCCTGCTTTACGGCCAGAGTGACGTCATCCAGAGCTTTCACACCTGGAAAACTTTTCGAGATCGATTGCATTTCAAGGAGATTTGTCATGATCCGGCCTGAATTTCACGTGGACCTGCCCGTCAAGTGAAGGGCAGGCCGCCTTTCGGTGCGTGGCAGCTTACTTGATCTGGTCCATCGTGTAGTACCCGCTGTTGATCAACGCCTCTTCCCAGTTGCTCAGATCAACCGAAACCGGTTCCAGCAAATAGGAAGGGACGATCTTGACACCATTGTCATACGTCGTGGTGTCGTTGATTTCCGGCTCGCCGCCACCCAGCAACGCATCGACCATGCCGACGGTCACGCCTGCAAGTGTGCGGGTGTCCTTGAAGACGGTCGAATATTGCTCTCCGGCGAGCATTGACTTGACCGAGGGAACTTCCGCGTCCTGACCTGTGACGATCGGCATGGCCACGCCACCGGACCCATATCCCACGCCCTTGAGTGAAGACAGAATGCCGATCGACAGACCGTCATAGGGGGAAAGCGCGCCGTGCAGATCCTGGTCGCCGTAATTGGCGGACAGCAGGTTGTCCATCCGCGACTGCGCAACCGCGCCATCCCAGCGCAGCGTCCCGACCTTGTCCATTCCCATTTGCCCCGACGGAACAGCAATATCACCAGAATCGATCAGCGGTTGCAGAACGGACATCGCGCCATTGTAGAAGAAGAAGGCGTTGTTGTCGTCGGGCGAGCCGCCGAAGAGTTCGACATTCCAGGGCTTCACGTCCGGGAAGCGTTCTTTCAGACCGGCGACAAGGCTGTTGGCTTGCTGCACGCCGACCTTGAAGTTGTCGAAAGTTGCATAGTAGTCCACGTTGCCGCTTTCGCGGATCAAGCGGTCGTAGGCGATGACCTTGATGCCGGCGGCTGCGGCGTTTTCCAGAGCATTCGACAGCGTCGTGCCGTCGATGGCCGCAATCACAAGAACGTCGACGCCCTTGGTGATCATGTTCTCGATCTGGGCCAGTTGGTTCGGGATGTCATCTTCTGCATATTGCAGATCGGCCTCGTAGCCTGCGGCGGTAAATTGATCGACCATCGAATTGCCATCCGAAATCCAGCGCGCCGAGGATTTGGTTGGCATCGCTATACCGACTGTTCCCTTGTCCTGAGCGGCCACCGGGCCCAACGCAAAGGCCGAAACTATCGCGGCGAGGGCCAGCGTTTTTCCGAGTATTTTCATCTTTCCTCCCTTGGTCGCTTTATCGGGCGACGCAGAACATTGAGTTCGGCCCTTGCGGGTCCGGCAACAATCAAATTCTGCAACTGCTGCCTAGCCGGTGTAGCGACGATAAATGATGACAGTCAAATGATCGTTTGCTATATCGGCATAACAAAAATGGTATGTTTATGACGCCAAGCGCTCCTGCGATGCCGAGCCTTTTGTCGCGCGGCCTCAAGCTGACCCATTTGCGCCTGGTGTCGGCGCTGGATCAGTTTGGCGCGATGCAGGCCGCCGCCAATCACCTGAACATATCGCAGCCCGCTGCATCAAGACTTGCCGCCGAAGCAGAGCGGATCATCGGCAAGAAGATCCACGAGCGCTTTGGTCAGGGTCTCCGCCTGACCCCGACCGGCGAGGCTTTGGCCCTGCGCGCGGGGCGGGTCCTGCGCGAGATCGGGGATGCGGAACGAGATATCTCGGAACTGGACCGCGGCATGGTCGGAAACGTCCGCGTCGGGGCAGTTACCGGACCCGCCATCGAATATGTCCTGCCACTGTTGCGCGAAGCGCGACTGACCTTGCCCCGGATCTCGGTGGCCGTCGATGTCGGGACTTCCGACCTACTGGGCGATATGCTCGTCGCAGGCGAACTTGATTTCTATCTCGGCCGGCTGCCGGCAGCCCATGATGCGGATTTCTTCGACCAGTCGCCAATTGCAACCGAGCCGGTCAGCATCATCGCGAGAACTGGTCATCCTCTGGCACAATCCGGTCGAGTAAGTGCTGCGACTCTGCTGGATTTCGATTGGGTGCTGCCGTTCGAAGGGGCTATCCTTCGAAGGACGATCGAGGATGCGCTGCGATCGATCGGTTGCGCAATGCCCGGCAATATCTACACGACATCGTCTTTTCTATTGACGCTCGCGCTCGTACGGCAGTCGAACGCGGTGGCGCCACTTGCAAGTGCTGTTGCGCGGACTTTTGCGGATGCCGGGGACGGAACTGCCACGCTTCGGATACTTCCAACGGAACTGCAGATCGACGTCGAGACATTCTACCTCATCAAACCTGTCGCGCGATTGTTTTCGCCTGCAACCCAAGTGATCTTCGACCTGACCAAACGGATCGCCGAGCGTGCGCAGGCATCCAATGCGGATTGAAGGCAGTGTCGCGAACCGCATGTCAAAGGATCTCGGCTTGATCGCCCGCGCCGACCGCACTTCGCGGCAAGAAGTTGGTCTGTCAGGATGATTTACCGGACGGAGCCTCATTTGACCACAAAGGCAAGCGATCATGGTTTTCTGCTATACCTGCAGACTATTTTCGCCAAGCCACTAAAGAAATTGGCTGGGGAGACTTAAGCTCAATGACTGCAACGCTGAAAGATGTCGCTTTGCTTGCCGGTGTGTCAACGTCGGCGGTGTCGCGGGCATTTACCGATGGAGCATCCGTATCGCCTAAAATGCGGTCAAAGGTGGAAAAAGCAGCGGTTGCGCTGGGGTACCGCCCCAATTTCCTTGCCCGCAGCCTGACCACAAGGCGTACGCGACTGATTGGGCTGGTATCGAATAACTTCCACAATCCAATCTTTCTGGAAGTGTTCGATCTTTTTACACGCCGGTTGCAGGATCATGGACTGCGACCGCTTTTGGTCAACCTCAGCGATGAAACCGATCCTGCACGCTCGGTGCAAATGCTTACACAATACTCGGTCGACGGCGTGGTGGTTGCGTCGTCGACGCTACCGCCGGGATTTTCCAAGGCGTTTCGCGACAAGGGTCTTGCGGTTGTGAATACCTTCGGGCGTCATACCAGCAGACCTGATGTTCATGTCGTCGGCGTCGATAACGTCGAAGCTGGCCGAATGGCCGCGCGTGAGCTCATTGCCCGGGGGTATGGCAATGTCGCATTCCTCGGCGGGCCGGTTGCGGCCACGTCGACCCAAGATCGGCTGAGTGGATTCCGGGAAGTGTTTGCGAAGTATCCCAATGTTGCGTTGAATCATTCATTTGCGGACGCCTATTCATTTCAGGCTGGGCGATCTGCAATGACGAACTTGCTTAAGCCTGGCCGCGCCGAGGCCTACTTTTGCGGCGACGATGTGCTCTCAATCGGCGCCCTGAGTGCCGTCAAGGATGCAGGATTGCGCGTCCCCGAGGATGTTGGGATCATCGGATTCAATGACATGGAGATAGCCGGGTGGGAGAACATCGACCTGACCACGATTCATCAGCCGATTGAGCAGATCGTCAATTCGTCGGTCGAGTTGATGCTGGCGATGTTGGATGAGCCGGATCGTCGACCAGAGGCACGGCTGTTCCCATGCCGAGTGGTCGAGCGTGGAACCTTGCGGCCGCGTCGCTAACGAAACATCGGTGGGCGTGCATCAAGCCATTTGCCATCGGCCTTGCCGCTTTCGGCAACGGCATAGATCGCGGCCATCGAGCGCAACCCATCTTCGGCCCGCGGGTAAAGATCGGCAGCAGGGTCCATTTCGCGGCCTTCTCTGCGGGCGGTGATGGCCTCGAACAGATCCGCGTAGATATTTGCAAATGCCAGCGGCATCCCCTCGGCATGGCCCACGGTGACCCGACTTGTGCGGTCTGCTTCGGGCGACAGGTTGCCTTCACCCCGTTCGATAACCTGAAGTCGCTGGCCGAGCGGCATGTAATAAAGCTGGTTGGGATTCTCTTGCGACCAGCGCAGTCCGCCGGTTTCGCCAAAGACCTGCATCGTCAGACCATGCTGCCGCCCGATCGCGATGGATGAGGTCCAAAGTCGACCGACAGTGCCGCCATCCATGCGGAAGTTGACCATCGCGTCGTCTTCCAACGCGCGCACCTCGATACAGGATACGCAATCAGCGGAAAGCCGTGTTACTTCCTGACCGGTGACGAACGACGCCATGTGCAAGGCATGGATGCCGCAATCCGCGAACTGTGCAGATACGCCCGCTTGCGCCGGATCATAGCGCCACCGCACACGAGGGTTGTCCGCATCGGCTGCATCGGCATGGTGGCCGTGCGCGAATTCGGCATTGACCAGACGGACCTTGCCGATATCGCCGCGAGCCACCATCGCGCGCATGTGGCGGACTAGCGAATAGCCGGTATAGCCATAATTGACGGCGCAGATGCTGCCCGTGGCCCTTGCAACTCTGACGATTTCTTCGCCTTCCTCGACGGTCATCGTCATCGGCTTTTCGCAAAGCACGTGAAACCCCGCTTTCAGAAAGGATTTTGTAATTTCAAAATGCGTACTGTTGGGCGTCGCAACGGTGACCAGATCAATTCTATCGTCGCGGGCCTTCTCGCCGGCCAGCATTTCGGTCCAATCCCCATAAGACCGATCGGCAGCGAGACCTAGACGCTGACCGTATGCACGCCCCGGATCCGGGCGATGATCCAGCGCGCCTGCGGTAAATTCAAACAACCCGTCAAGACCAGCGCCAAGGCGGTGCGCCGGTCCGATCTGGCTGCCTTCGCCACCGCCAATCATACCCCATTTCAACTTCGTCATGTCAGGTATCCTCTAGAATCCGATGGATTGCAGGTATTCGCGGTTTGCTCGAGCATCCTCAAGCGGCGCGCCGGGCAGCGAAGGGTCGCAATCTTGTTCTACCGTGCACCAGCCTTCGAAACCGCCATCCAGAAGTCTCTTGCGGACCGCTGGAAAGTCCACGTCTCCTTGGCCAAGATTGCAGAAGATGCCCCGACCACAAGCGGTGTAGAAATCGGTGCGGTTGGCGACAACGTCAGCTTTCACGGCAGGATTGATATCTTTGAAATGCATGTAAGATATGCGCCCCATATGCCGCTCCATGAATGCCACGGGATCAAAGCCCGCGTAAGAGTGATGGCCGGTGTCCAAACAGATTTTCAGGATGCTTTCATCAACCTCATTCAATAGTCGCTCGAGCTCTGGCTCGAAATCCATGAAGCCGCCTGCGTGGGCGTGGATGCCAACCGTCAGGCCGTAGTCTTCGGCACCCATTTTCGCGATAGTCGCAATGCGTTCGCGATAGGCGGTCCATTCGGCCTTGTCCATTTGTTCGGCTTCAGTTGCGCGGCCGGCAGTATGGGCGCGACGCGGCGAAATGCTGTCAATAAGGACAAGATGCTGCGCGCCATGTGCGACAAGGGCATTGCAAGTTCGGACCGAGGCGTCCGTCACATCATCCCATTGAGAAGGATCATGAAAGGCGCGGAACACCACGCCGCCGATGATTTCGAGGTCACGCTGGGCCAATGCGCTGCTCAGCACAGCGGGGTCTTCGGGCATGTAACCTATCGGTCCAAGCTCGATGCCTTTATATCCGGCCGCTGCACATTGATCCAACACGGACTGCCACGTCGGGTAGGCTGGGTCGCTTGCAAACTCAATACCCCAAGAACAGGGGGCATTTCCGATCCTTATCGTCAATCTGACGCCTTTCGCAATGTCAGATGGATGCAACTTCGACCCATGATTTGATCTGGGACGAGGCCCTAGCCGCTGCAATAACCTGGTTCACTTCCATGCCGTCCTGAAAGGTCGGCCATATGTTCGTCTTGGTTTCAATCGCGCGCAAAAAGTCCCGCGCTTCAATTGTGATCTGGTCTTGGTAGCCGGTGCCGTGACCAGGGCCCTGGCAGAATGGTTCATAGTCCGGATGGGCCGGGCCGGTCAGTATCTTGCGAAAGCCACGCGTCGCCTCGGGCCCATCCGCCAAATAAAGCCAGATCGCGTTCTGGTCTTCCTGGTCAAAGCGGATCGCGCCCATGGTCCCGGTAATCTCATAGGTGTAGCCCATCTTGCGGCCATGTGAGATCCGGCTGAAGTACATGTGCCCCATCGCACCACTTACAAAACGACACATCATTTGGCCGTGGTCATCATTTGTCACATCACCGCCTGGTCGAGTTTTGTGAGCCGTTTCAATTTCTGCAACAAGCGATGCGATCGGTCCGATCAGGGCAAGTGCTGCGTTAATCATATGGGGGGCAAGGTCGCCCATTGTCCCGTTTGCATCGCCGTCCGTACGCCATGTCGCCGGGCTATTCGGATCGGCGAAGAAGTCTTCCATATGTTCGCCGCGAAACCACGTAATGTCGCCGATCGCGCCCTCAGCGATCAACTGCCGCGCAAACTGACTTGCCGGGGTGCGAATGTAGTTGAAGCCGGTCATGTTGATCTGCCCCCTGGATGCGGCGAGCATGACACGGCTGTCAGCAAGGGATGCGCCCAGTGGTTTTTCGCAAAAGACGGGCTTGTTGAGGGCAAAGGCCGCCTCGGCAATCTGGCGATGCGTCGTCTGTGGTGATGCGATGACGATCGCCTCGACCTTGGGATCATTGACCAAGGTCTCCCAATTGTCCGTACCGCGTTCAAAGCCGTAGGCGGCGCGATACTTCTCGGCCGAGGCGGCGGAACTGGCACAGACCATTTCGAGGCGGGGTCGCAGGTTTGTGTTGAAAACCGCCCCGACGGCAGACATCGCAACCGCATGGGCCTTGCCCATATAACCGCCGCCGATGATGCCAATGCCGATTCTTGTCATTCGGGCGTCCGAGTCTGAATTTAGGTTTGCAACCGGTTGCAAAATTCGTATCTTGGGATGCGATATTGCGCAACAGCAAACGCTGGATCGATGGTTCGGAGGCGCAAAGGAAAAGTTGCACGCATGAACGATACACCCCGAAGGTAACAACAAGGTTCGCAGGAATTCCAGCAGAGCCAATCAGATCGCGAAAGGTAGTCCATGTGAAGCGGTTGACGTCAATGGCGGATGAACGCGGGGCGATTGCGCGAGAAATTACGAATGTCAGAATTGCCAAGATGGGTTATGCCGAAGGTCTTAAATGACGTGTGCAACAGTCAGCACAAAACGGAACCGCTTTTTGGTGATGGGTCGCGTGGGGATGGACCTGTTCACCAATCCGGGCGTTGCCACAGAAGATGCAACTCAGCTGAATGTCGACATAGGCGGCTCTGCGGCCAATATCGCGACAGGCTTGGTCAAGCTGGGCGCGCAGGCCGCCCTTCTGACCTGCGTTTCGGACGATGCGGTCGGGCGGTTCTGCCTGAACAAGCTGCGCGACTACAGCGTCGACACGACCTATGTGACCCCCGTCGGTGGCGAAGCCCGCAATTCTTTGGCGGTCTATGAAAGCCGCGTTGAAGGGCATCAATCGGTCATATACCGCAACGGAGCCGCTGATTTCGCGATGACTGAAGCGGATGTCGCCAATGTTGACTACAACCGCTTCGGTGTGTTGGTCACCGCAGGCACGGTATTTGCTGCAGAGCCGTCACGCAGTGCCGCCTTCAAGGCATTTGATCTGGCGCGCGCAGCAGGTCTGTCGATCGTTTTCGACATAGATTACCGCCCATACTCTTGGCCTTCCGACCAGGTCGCCGCAGACGTCCTTTCACGCGCGGGCCAACTATCGGATGTGATCGTTGGCAACGATGACGAGTTTGGCTTCATGGCAGGCGACAAGGCCAAGGGTCTGGAAAAAGCACGGACTTTGGCTGCGACCACGGCCAGCATTGTTGTATACAAGATGGGCGAGAATGGCGCGATCACGATTACTGCTGACGGCGAATTGCGCACGGGGATATACCCAGTGACGGCGATGAAACCTACAGGGGCAGGGGATAGCTTTCTTGGGGGCCTTCTGTCGTCGATCGCTGAAGGTCAGAAGCTGGCGGCGGCAGTGCAGCGTGGCTCTGCCTGTGCCGCGATTGTGGTTTCCAGACCTGGCTGTGCACCTGCTATGCCGACGGCCCAAGAGCTCGTGAACTTCCTCGAAAATCATACCGGCCCAACCGAATTCGTCTAAGGAACGCCCATGCACATAGCCCCCCATGACAATCGGAACAAACCCATCGTCGATGTCGATGATCCGACAGTGCCGCTTAATTACTTCAACATCGTCAAACTGAAAGCGGGCGAGGCATTTGAATTTCAGGTGCCGGGATATGAGACTTGCGTTGTGCCAGCCACTGGAACGGTTGATGTGGATGTCGAAGGTGTGACGTTTGCCGCCCTTGGCAACCGTAGCGAGGATGTCTGGGATGGGGAGCCAGAGGGCGTGTATGTGCCCGTGGGTGCCAAAGTCACGCTTGTCTGCACCCACGATACCGAGACATTCATCGCAGGGGCCAAGTACGACAAAGTGCTGGAGCCATTTGACGTGCGTGCGGCCGCGTTGGACAAGGTGCAGTACGGTTCGGACGAAACCAAGACGCATCGCAAGATCAAGCACATCCTTGGGCAGAAGCAGCACGGCAAAGTGGGCCGCTTGCTGGTGTCAGAGCTGTTTACGGTGGGTCAAGGCGGCTGGTCCGGTTTTCCTGCACATAAGCACGACACCGACAATCTGCCCCATGAGACGCGCCACGACGAAACTTACAATTTTCGCTTCCGACCCAGGCACGGATCGGGCGTGCAGATTCTTCAGCGCGAAGAGGGGGTGCCCGGCGATGCTTATCAGCTGATGGACGGCTCCACGATGATGATCGACAAAGGCTATCACCCCTGCGCGGTCATGCCGGGTTATGAAATGTACTACTTCACGATTTTGGGCGGGCTGTCACAACGCAGTCTGGTTCAGTTCTTCCAGCCGACTCATGCCTATCAGATCGAAACGATCCCTGGAATCAAGGATATGGTGGCGAAGTTCAAATGACGCTCGCTACCTTGTCGGATGTCCTTCAGCCCGCCTTGAGGCAAGGCTATGCCGTGGCGGGTTTGGTGACGCTCGGCTGGGAAGATATGCGCGCTTATGTCGCCGCCGCCGAGGCCGAAGGTGCGCCGGTGATCCTGCAAGCAGGGCCAAGTTGCCGCGCTCACACGCCTTTGCCGATCTTGGGCAAGATGTTTCGCTATCTTGCGGAAGGGGCAAGTGTCCCGGTCGTTGCACATCTGGATCACGGTTATTCCTATGAGGAATGCCGGGAAGCAATCGATACCGGGTTCACGTCATTGATGTTCGACGGGTCGCGAAAGCCCTTGCAGCAGAATATTGACGAAACCGCGGCGATCGCGGAAATGGCCCATGCCGCGAACGTTTCTTGCGAAGGCGAGGTTGGGTTCGTGGGGTATGTGAACGCAGAACATTCCGCAGGAACGGACCCTTCAGAGGCCGCACGATTTGCGATAGAAACTGGCGTGGACGCGCTGGCAATTTCGGTTGGGAATATGCATCTCCAGGAACACCAAACAGGTGGATTGGACGAAGCGCGCATCCGGATGATTGAAGACGTGACAGACGTGCCCCTGGTTATTCATGGCGGCTCCGGAATACCGCCTGCGCAACGTACTGCGTTGTCCAAGACGTCCAAGATCTGCAAATTTAATATAGGAACAGAACTGCGTATGGCGTTTGGTGCGGCCTTGCGCGAAGCAGTGAACCGAGACCCGGCTCGCTTTGACCGCAATAGCATCCTCGAAGAAACGCACGATCCCGTTGTCGCGCAGGCCCGCATTGTCATCCGCGCTTTAGGGGCGCCCTATCAACGGCAAGATCTCTATTGATTCCGGACCGGCACGACCTCGATAACGACTAGATCCTTCAGATCTGGACAAATACACGATCCGCCTCGACCTTCACCGGATAAGTGCCGAGGTTGACACAAACCGGCGCGCGCAGGGCTTCGCCGGTTCTGTAATCGAACTGCCCATTATGCTTCGGACATTCGATCGTGTAGTCCATGACCAGCCCGTCCGAGAGGTGCACCTGCTCATGCGTGCACAGACCGTCGGTGCAGAAAAACTCATCCGCCTCGCTGCGATAAATTGCATAGGTCCGGTCGGCGTGATCGAAGCGGATCAGGTCTTCCTCGTCGATGTCGTCTGTCGCGCAAGCGTCAATCCATTGTGCCATTCAAGGCTTCCTCTTGTTGCTGGTGTCTTATTCGGCGGCCGCTCCCAGCGCGCCACCGTGGAAGTCGTCGCGGTAGGGCTGGGCCGTGCCGGGCAGGGACCGCCTGAGGAAGTAATCCTCGTATTTCAACTGGCGCTTGAGCGCCGGCCAAACCTCTTTATAAGCTTGCCAGATAGAGCGGTTTGGCGCCGGCAAGTCATCCTTGATCCGCGCGTGCAGTTCCGGCAACCGGTGGTAGGGAACCATCGGGAACATGTGATGCTCGACATGGTAATTCATGTTCCAGTAGATGAATCGCGAGATCGGGTTCATATGAACAGTCCGCGAATTCAGCCGGTGGTCGATCACGTTGTCGGCAAGCCCCGCATGCTGCAAGATACCCGTCATCACGTGATGCCAGGCGCCGTAAAGCCGCGGTAGGCCAACCACCATCAGCGGCAGGATCGAGTCCAAGGCGACCGCAAGCAGCAAAGCCGCAGCATAGATACCGACCCAGATACGGGCGACACGGATGACCTTCGGTTGCTCACTTTCGGGGATGTAGGTTGCAGCCTCAGGGTCGATCTGGCCAAACGCGTTTTGCATCATGGTTTTCCAGCCGACCGATGCATCAACAATGCCCAAGAAGTTCAGGCAGATGCGCAATAGCGCAGGCGGGCGCATCGCCACGATTTCCGGGTCGCGTCCGACGATAACCGTGTCAGTGTGGTGTCGCGCATGGCTCCAACGCCAAGTAACCGGATTGCGCACCATGCAGAACGAGGCGAACTGATACATCCAGTCATTATATTTTTGTGTGCGGAAGGCAGTGCCATGGCCGCATTCATGCCAGCGACTGTCCATGGCAGAGCCGTAAAGAACTCCGTAGGCCAGCCAGAACGGCGCGGACCACCAACTTGGCCAAAGCGCGATACCGAGGCCGGCAAAGAGGATCATGCAACCCAGCAGGATGAGCGTGTCGCGTATTGCGGGCGGATTTTCACGCTGCATCAGCGCCTTCATCTCTTTTCGGGGAATGTCACTGTGATACCATTGGGCGGCCGCTAGGCCGTTCGCCACGGCGCGGGCACCATCAGGACCCAATAGCGAATAATCACGCTTTGCCATCAACTCGGCCCTCCCTCTTGAAACGCCCAGATAACCCGGTGTCTCGCTAGATGACAGCTAAGCCCAATGTGTTAACCGTGGCTAGAGAGGGTCTTGTCATTCACATCAAAAGATATCACAAACCTGCCTCATGAATGACGTTTTACTATCAGACCTGAGCGACCAGTATGGCCAATAGGCCGACCATTCCAGACGTTGCGACGGCAGCGGGTGTCAGTGTTGCCACCGTTGATCGGGTTCTGAACGGGCGCACGAAGGTGCGCGAAGAAACCGCAAGGCGGGTTTATGAGGCCGCTCGCTCCATTGGCTACCACGCGACGTCTTTGTTGGAGCATCGGCTGATGGCGGATCTGCCAGAGGTCCGTATCGGTTTTGTACTGCACAAAGAGAAGCAAGACTTCTATCAGGCGTTCAAAGTCGCGGCAGAGGCGGCAGCGGCCCGCGCCCACGGCATCAGGGCGAAAGCAATTGTAAGGTTTGCCGTCGGCCAAGCGCCTTCAGACTTTATCGAGCAAATGGAAAGGCTGGCCCCGCATGTCGATGTGCTGGCCGCCACCGCGATCACGCACGTTGATATTGGCGACGCGGTGCAACGCTTTCAGGCGCAGGGGAAGCCTTGTTTCGCGCTACTCAACGACTTCGCCCAAGGCTTGCGTCGTAGCTATATTGGCCTGAACAATCTGCAAGTTGGTCGGATCGCGGCGCACATGGCGTCAACCGCCGTCCATCGCCCCGGAAAGATTGCAATCTTTGTTGGTGGTCATCGCTGGCATGGACACGAGCTGCGCGAGACCGGCTTTCGCAGCTACTTCAGGGAGCACGCCCCCCAATTTGAGGTTCTCAATACACTCGTAAATCTAGAGACACGTCAATTGACTTACGAGGCGACCTTGGATCTGTTGGCCCGCCACCCCGACCTGCGCGGCATCTATTCCGCGGGCGGCGGGATGGAGGGCGCGATAGCGGCCTTGCGAGAGTCGCGCAAGCCGCGCGAAGTCGCGCTGATCGTGAATGAACTAACCCAGGAAAGTCGTCGCGCGCTGACGGATCGATATGTTGAACTTGTGATCGGCACGCCGCTCAACCGGCTATGCGATGACCTGTTTGCGCTGGCCCGGACTACGCTCGAAAACAGCGACAGCATGTTGCCGGGTCAGCACTTTCTGGCGCCTGATCTGTTCTTGCCCGAGTCGATTGCTTGATGGAATAATATCAAGCTTCATATCGCAACCTATCATGAATGATCTGAAATCTCGCTCGACTGCGAAATTCAGTAGCATTGATCTCAGGTCTTCGTCAGGTTGATTTGGCCGACGGGTTAGCGGGGGATGACCATGAGCCTGAACTTCGCGTTGAACCACATGACCGTTGCAAAGGCCAGTTATGTGCAGCTTTTGGACTTGGCCGCAGACCTTGGATGTGTCGGCATTGAGGTTCGCAATGACCTTCCTCAGCCGCTTTTCGATGGCCTGCCCCCCGCAAAGGCGGGCGCAATGGCCCGGGACAAGGGGCTGCGCATTCTGGCAGTGGCGGAGATCAAGCGCTTCAACGATTGGTCTGATGAAAAGGCCAATGAGGCGCTTTCCCTGATCAAGATTGCCAAAGCCGCAGGGGTCGAGGCCGTCAGTCTGATCCCGCGAAACGACAATGGCGGAATGAACAATGGTGAACGGCAGGCAAACTTGCGAGTGGCCCTGCGCAACTTGCAGCCGATGCTTGTCGACCATGGGCTGGTCGGCATGGTCGAGCCGCTGGGCTTCGAGATTTGCGCCCTGCGCTACAAACAGGAAGCGGTAGACACGATCGATGCGCTCGGGGCATCGAAAACGTTCCGACTGGTCCATGATACCTTCCATCACTACCTTGCCAATGGCGGCCCGATCTTCCCTGCACATACGGGCATCGTTCATATTTCCGGCGTGGTTGATCCGACGTTGTCAGTTAGCGAGATGGCTGATGAACACCGCATACTAGTCAATCGTGCGGACCGTTTGGGCAATGTGGCCCAGATCAAGTCACTGATGGACGCAGGTTACACCGGTCCGGTGTCCTTTGAGGCGTTCGCGGCAGAGGTTCACGCCATTGCAGACCCTGTCGCTGCCCTTCGGGCGTCGATGGACTTTATTCGTACCAATTTGACGGCTCTTGCTGCCTGATGCTGGTGCAAAATGCCCCGCAACGGGCTTTCCGGTTTAGTCAATAGTGTGCCGCCGGACACATTTTTGGGAGGAAACAATGAAAAAGACCCTTTTCGCGGCAAGCTTTACCGCTCTGATGACCACCACTGCCATGGCCGAAAACGTCGGTGTCTCGATGGCCCTTTTTGATGACAACTTTCTGACTGTCCTGCGCAATGGCATGCAGACCTATGCCGACGAAAACGGCATCGACGTGCAAATCGAAGATGCACAGAACGACGTTGCCAAGCAGTTGGACCAGATCAACAACTTTATCGCATCCGGCGTTGACGCGATTGTCGTGAACCCGGTCGATACCTCGGCGACGCAGGCGATGTCGGATGCGGCAGCTGCGGCCGGGGTGCCGCTGGTCTATGTAAACCGCCAACCGGTCAACCTTGATACCTTGCCCGACAATCAGGCGTTTGTAGCGTCCAACGAGGTCGACTCTGGCACTCTGGAAACCATAGAGGTGTGCCGCCTCTTCGCCGAAGAAGGTAAAACCGAGGCTAATGTCTACGTGATGATGGGAGAGCTTTCGAACCAGGCCGCGGTGCAGCGGACCGCTGACATTCACGATGTGATGGCCAATGGCCAATGCGCCGTGACGCTGAATATCATCGACGAGCAAACTGCCAACTGGTCGCGCGATCAAGCGCAGAACCTGATGACCAACTGGATGTCGACTGGTACTCCATTTGATGGCGTCATTGCCAACAACGACGAGATGGCGCTGGGTGCCATTCAGGCGATGAAGGCAAACGGCATCGACATGGCATCGGTCATTGTGGGCGGAGTTGATGCCACGCAGGACGCTCTGGTGGCGATGCAGGCAGGTGATCTTGATGTGACCGTGTTCCAGAACGCGGCGGCCCAGGGTTCTGGCTCGCTGAACGCAGCTGTTGCGCTGGCCAAGGGCGAAGCGGTCGATCAGACCGTTTGGGTTCCCTTTGAGCTGGTAACTCCGGCGAACATCGACGGCTACCTGTCGAAGAACTGAACCTCATTTTCGAGGGGCAACAAGCAAGAGAGCGGTGTGCAGTCGTGCCGCTCTCTTGCACCGAAACGTCATAAGGGGATGGCAGCACGATGGTCGAAAGCGCACACGGGATCGGGGGTCTGAAATATGATTCCAAGAAACGCGCCAAGCCGCAGGAACTGAACGTTCTCATCGCACTTGTCCTGATCGTTGCAACCTTTGAGATTTTGGGCCGCTTGATCTACGGTGACAGCTTTCTGTTCAACACCCGTGACAATGTCGATGCGATCTTTAACTGGGCGCGCCTGAACATCATCATTCTGCAGGTCTCGATCATTGGGATTATTGCCCTTGGGGTCACGCAAGTGATCATCTCGGGTGGCATTGACCTGTCGTCGGGTTCAATCGTTGGTGCGACTGCGATGATCGCAATGAGCTTTGCGCAGACCGAGCTGGTTAATGGCAACCCAAACCCCAAGGCGATTTTCGGAGCGTGGGCGATGGACCTGCCAGTGATCGCGCCGATCGTGGTGGGGCTGGCTTGCGGGATGATCGCGGGGGCGATCAACGGCTCGCTTATCGCCTATACCCGCATACCGCCATTTATCGCCACGCTTGGAATGATGGTGTCGGCGCGCGGGCTGGCAAAATGGTGGTCAAACGGCAACCCGGTTTCGTTTCCGACGGAAGGCTATGCAGCCCTGGGCAGGGGAATGTGGCCGGTCTTTTACTTTATCGCTCTGGCGATCTTGTTTCACCTGATCCTGCGGTACACGGTCTACGGCAAACACACCTATGCCATCGGATCGAATGAAGATGCAGCGCGGATGTCGGGCATCAAGGTCGCGCGCCAGAAGGTGCTGATCTATACCATTGCAGGCATGTTGGCAGCGGTTGCCGCCATCGTGTTGTCCTCCAAAAACTTGACTGCGCAGGCCGGCATGGGGGTCATGTACGAACTTGACGCGATCGCCATGACCGTGATCGGTGGCGTGAGCCTTGCCGGCGGTCGGGGGTCGATTCTGGGCACGGTTCTGGGGGCGCTGATCTTTGGCGTTATCATCTCGGGCTTCACGTTTCTCAAGCTCGACGCCTACTACCAGGAAATGGTGAAAGGCGCGATCATCGTCGGTGCGGTCGTGCTTGACCAATGGCGGCAACGCCGCAGTGCGGCCCGGACCTGAGGAGAATGACATGTCTGATGTGATCCTGGAAACCCGCGATCTGACCAAACACTATGGCGGCGTGCACGCGCTTGAAGGGGCCGACTTTGTCCTGCGCAAGGGCGAGCATGTCGCCATCATGGGCGACAATGGGGCCGGAAAATCCACTTTCGTGCGCCAGATCACAGCGGTGGAACAGCGCACCCGCGGTGACATTGTTTTTGACGGCATCCCCACCCATTTCGAAAGCCCGATTGCGGCACGTGAAGCCGGGATCGAGACGGTATTCCAGAACTTGGCACTTGCCGACCATCTGGATGTCTCGGACAATCTCTTTCTGGGACGCGAAAAGACCAAGTGGGACTGGCTTGGACCATTCCGGGTGCTCGACTACAAAGGTATGCGGGAAGCGACGATAGCCTCGCTCGAGAAAACCGGCGTCAAGATCCCGAACATCCGCAACACGATCCAGAATATGTCGGGCGGCCAGCGCCAATGCGTGGCGATTGCCCGTACGGCCACCTTCCATTCCAAGCTGACCATCATGGATGAGCCGACGGCAGCCTTGGGCGTTCAGGAAACGGCGCAAGTGGAAAACATTGTGCGCACGCTAAAAGAGGCTGGGGAACCTTTGATCCTGATCAGCCACAACATGCGGCAGGTGATGGACCTTTGCGACCGGATCGTCGTGTTCCGCCGGGGCCGCATCGTGGCCAATCTGAACAAGGCAGAGACCGACGGGCAGGATGTGGTGGCCTACATCACGGGTGCCAAGACCCAACCTGAGTATGATGCCGAAAACGCGTGAGTACGTAGAATTCTCAGCCGATGGGGCCACAATGCCAAGACCAACTGTTGCTGATATTCGCGCACTCAAAGGCAAACGGCAGCTAAGCATGCTCTATGTGGAAACCTGCGACGAGGCTCGCGCGGCCGCCGCCGCAGGGATTGATTTACTGTCGATTGTTGACCCCGTTTGGACGTCCGAGATGCGTGTGGCCGCCGGCGACTGCTTTGTGCAGGTTGGGTTGCTTTACGGCGAACTGGTGACCACCGAGGATTACATGCGTGCCGC
>JBBKVT010000295.1:0-4597 GCA_037968535.1 Paracoccaceae bacterium | reverse complement strand
GCGGCGGACTTGCCGGTGGCCGCAACCAGAAGGCTGTCAGATGTGGAGGTGTCACTGTCGACCGTGATGCAGTTGAACGTGGCATCGACCGACTTTCCGACCATTGCCTGCAGAGTCTTCTGCGATATCTTCGCGTCGGTGAAGATGTAGACCAACATCGTTGCCATGTCCGGCGCGATCATGCCCGAGCCCTTTGCGAAACCGGCGATTGCGATGGTCCCGCCATCGGCATCGTATTCGGTACCAGCACCTTTGGGAAACGTGTCGGTCGTCATGATCGCGGCCGCAGCTTCGGCGATCTTGCCTGTCACGAGTTTGGCCTTCAGCGTTTCGAGTTGCGCGATAATTCGGTCATGCGGAAGGGGTTGACCGATCACGCCGGTCGAAGAGGTGAAAACCCGACTCTCCTCGATCCCCATGACGCGCGCCGTTTCTGCCGTGATCGCATCAACCGAAGCCTGCCCGCTTTGTCCGGTGAAGGCGTTCGCGTTTCCGGCATTGACCAAAATTGCCGCCCCGCCGGACGCGGATTTTCCCAGCTTGGCTTGGCAATCGAGAACTGGTGCCGCCCGCGTGGATGATCGCGTAAAGGCGCCTGCGATAGTCGTGCTTGCGACAAGCTCTACCAGCATGACGTCGGTCCGACCCTTGTATTTGACGCCAGCCGCTGCAGTTGCAAAACGCACACCGTCAATGACGGGGAGCGCCGGAAAGCCGTCCTTCGGCGCCAGAGGCGAGACAACGGGTGTCGCGACCGCGCGAACTTTCACCGCCTTCAAACTGGCCTTGAGCTTCTCGATTTTGCGACGCGCCTTCGCAAGCTTCTTGCGAGCCATGTTTGCAGCCTCCGGTATGGTTATTTCAGAATCAAGTCGAGGCTGCGGATCACTGAGCGGTCGATTGCGGCCATATCCGGTCGCTCGATCTTCGCGGCGTCCGTCAGTTCGGTCAACTTCGCTTCGATGATCTGCTGTTGCATTTCAGCGGCCAACTCGTCGCGCACGTCATCAAGCTTCGGGGCATCCTTCGTTCTGGCCTCGTTCAGCCTGATGACATGCCAGCCGAACTGGGTTTGAACCGGGGCCGAAATCTGACCGGGTTCCATTCCCACCACCGCATTCTCGAATTCCGCGACCATCATGCCCGCACTAAACCAGCCCAGTTCGCCACCATTGGGGCCGGACGGGCCGGTCGATTTTTCTTTCGCGAGCGCTGAAAAATCGGCGCCGCCTTCCAGTTCAGCGACCAGCGCCTTAGCCTCATCCTCGGTCTCGACCAGGATATGCGACGCATTGTATTCCTTGGTCGGCTCGGCATTGGCGTATTTCGCGTCGTAGGTCGCCTGTAGCGCCTCGTCAGTGATGGATTCGTCGAGGATATCCTTCATCGCGCTGCCTGCCAGCAGCGTGCGGCGTTCGTTTTCCAGACGCAGTTCGATGACGGCGCCAGGGTTTTCCGCCTTTTGCGAGAGGACCGTTTGCTGCACGAGCTGTTCCAGGATGCCGTCGAAAAGCACATCGTCAGGCAGCGCCTGATACTGTTCGGGCAGGCCTTCGCGCAGGACGATCATGTGACCGATCGTGATGTCTTGGCCGTTGACAGTTGCCACGACGGTATCGGCAGTGGTTTCTTCTGCCAAAACCGGCTGGGACAAGCCAAGTCCAAGGGCGAAGAGGCCTGCAAGTGTAAGATGTTTCGACATTGAATGTTCCTTCAATCGGGCCGCAGCGGTCCGCGACGTTGACACTGTGGGTGCGGACCCTTACATCGCCTCATGGTCTTTGAGGGGCCGCGATTTATGCCGTTCTATGGCGCGTCGCACTTGCGGGCAATCCCTCCCTCTCACACAAACCTGTCAGAACTGTCCAAGCGGAGAAAACATGCTGGGTTTCGGAACAATCGCCAAAAAGGTCTTTGGCACGCCCAATGATCGCAAGGTCAAAGCGACCCGACCGCTTATTGAACAGATCAATGCGCTGGAACCAGAGTTTGCCGCGCTAAGTGACGAGGACATCAAGCAGAAGACCAACGACCTTGCCAGGCGGGCCAAAGATGGCGAGGCGCTGGACGATCTCTTGCCAGAGGCCTTCGCCAACTGCCGTGAAGCCGCGCGACGGGCGTTGGGCCTGCGTGCGTTCGATGTTCAATTGATGGGCGGCGTGTTCCTGCACGACGGCAACATCGCAGAAATGAAAACTGGCGAAGGCAAAACGCTGGTGGCGACGTTCCCGGCATATTTGAACGCACTGACCGGCAAGGGCGTGCATATCGTTACGGTGAACGATTACCTGGCGCGCCGCGATGCGGAATGGATGGGCAAGGTTTACGGGGCATTGGGCATGACGACCGGCGTCGTCTATCCGCAACAACCCGAGGCAGAAAAGAAAGCTGCCTACGCTGCAGACATCACATACGCCACGAACAACGAGCTTGGGTTCGACTATCTGCGCGACAATATGAAGGCCGAGCTGAAAGATATGAATCAGCGCGACCACAATTATGCGATTGTGGACGAGGTCGACTCGATCTTGATCGACGAGGCGCGGACGCCGTTGATCATTTCAGGCCCATCGCAGGACCGTTCGGAGCTGTACATCACGATTGACAAGTTGATCCCCGAACTGACCGAAGAACACTACAAGCTGGACGAGAAGACTCGCAACGTGACCTATACGGAAGAGGGCAACGAGTTTCTGGAACAGATGTTGCTCAAGTCGGGCATCTTGCCGGAGGGTCAGACGCTCTACGATCCGGAATCCACCACCATCGTACACCATGTCAATCAGGGGCTGCGGGCGCACAAGCTCTTTCAGAAGGACAAGGACTACATCGTCCGTGACAGCGAAGTCATCCTGATCGACGAATTTACCGGCCGGATGATGGCCGGCCGGCGCCTGTCCGAGGGATTGCATCAGGCGATCGAGGCGAAGGAAGGCACCAAGATCCAGCCAGAAAACGTGACGCTGGCCTCGGTGACGTTCCAGAACTACTTCCGTCTCTATGACAAGCTGGCCGGAATGACTGGCACCGCCACAACGGAAGCCGAGGAGTTTGGTGAGATATACGGCCTCGGTGTGGTCGAGGTTCCTACCAACCGCGAGATTGCACGGAAAGACGAGCACGATGCGGTCTATCGGACAGCGAAAGAGAAGTACGAAGCCGTGGTGCAGGAAATCGCCAAGGCGCATAAAAATGGGCAACCGGTTCTCGTCGGCACGACTTCGATCGAGAAATCCGAGTTCCTGTCGACGCTGCTGACCGAACATGACATCCCGCACAACGTCCTGAACGCCCGCCAGCACGAGAAAGAAGCGCAGATCGTCGCCGATGCCGGCAAGTTTGGTACCGTTACAATCGCCACCAACATGGCCGGTCGCGGCACTGACATCCAGTTGGGTGGCAATGTCGAGATGAAGGTAATGGAAGCGCTGGCTGCCGACCCCGAGGCCCATCCGGACGAACTGCGTGCCCGGATCGAAGCTGAGCATGCCGATGAGAAAAAGAATGTACTGGAGGCAGGCGGTCTGTTTGTTCTGGCCACCGAACGTCACGAGAGCCGTCGTATTGACAACCAGCTTCGCGGTCGATCGGGGCGTCAGGGCGACCCGGGGAAGTCGGCGTTCTTTTTGTCGCTGGAAGACGATCTTATGCGAATCTTCGGGTCAGAGCGCCTGGACAAGGTGCTGTCATCTCTCGGAATGAAAGAGGGCGAGGCCATCGTGCATCCGTGGGTCAACAAATCCCTTGAGAAAGCGCAGGCCAAGGTCGAAGGACGCAACTTCGACATTCGAAAGCAACTTCTGAAATTCGATGACGTGATGAATGAACAGCGCAAGGTGATCTTTGGCCAGCGCCGAGAAATCATGGAATCGAAGGACATTTCCGAGATTGCGGAAGATATGCGCCACCAGGTCATTGACGATCTGGTCGATATCCACATTCCGGCGCGCAGCTATGCCGACCAGTGGGACGGTGCGGGCTTGAAAGAGGCCGTGGAACAAAAGGTCGGGATCGATGTGCCAGCCGCCGAATGGGTGGAAGAGGAAGGCGTCGACGCGGAAGTGATCCGCGAACGGCTTTATGATGCGTCGGACAAATTCATGGACGAAAAGACCGAGACTTTCGGTGTCGAAACCATGCGCAATATCGAGAAGCAAGTGCTTTTGCAGACTATCGACGCCAAATGGCGCGAGCATCTGCTGACACTAGAACATCTTCGCTCGGTAGTCGGTTTCCGCGGTTACGCACAGCGCGATCCGCTGAACGAATACAAGACGGAGTCCTTCCAATTGTTCGAGGGTTTGCTGAATGCGTTGCGAGAAGACGTGACGCAAAAGCTGGCGCAGGTGCGTCCGCTGACGGCGCAAGAGCAGGAAGAGATGATGAAGCATCTCACCGCGCAACAGGCGGCGCAGCGAAAGGCCGCGCAGCCGGAACAGCCTCAGATAGCCGAACCGCTCGCAACTCAGCCGGGATTTGACGAGAGTGATCCAGATACCTGGGGCAATCCCGGCCGCAATGACATTTGTCCCTGTGGATCGGGCAAGAAGTTCAAGCATTGCCACGGCAAACTAGCCTGACGCGTTCGTTATGATCG
>JBBKVT010000294.1:0-3165 GCA_037968535.1 Paracoccaceae bacterium | reverse complement strand
GCCTCGACCCGGTAGCGCGCGCCCGCGAAGGGATCCAGCCGGCCGGCGGTCTGGGCGCGCAGGGCGACCTTTTCCATCAGTTGTTCGGCAAAGGCCAGCACGGTCGCAACCAGGCGCGGCTCGTCGGTGGCAAACAGCGCCAGGTCCTGATCCAACTCCCATAGCGCGCCATGCAGCGCCAGTTGCGCATTGTCGGTCAGAACCTCGTCAACGGATCCGATCTCGACGCTGATTTCCGAGGCCGAGGACGCCAGCAGGAAGGCTGTCGCGTTGGCAAAGGTGTAAAGCGAGGCAAGCGCCTCTCCGGTCAGCAATTCTGCAAATTCGGTCGAGCGTGATGCGGGTAGTCGGCCTTCGAGGTTCTCGCGTTTCAGGGCGGTCAGGCCGGTCTGTTCGCCGTAGGTTTCGCCCACCGCCAGCGCGATCGCGACCCCGCGGCGCAGCGCCTGCATCACGGTCGCTTGCAACGGCGAGATCAGCGCATCGCCGCCGTCGCTGGACTCGACGCGTTCGATCAGCCGCACGCCTTCGGGCCGCGCGGTCGAGCGGGTCACAAGCCCCGGCGTGGTCGAGCGGAACCTGGGCCGCGCGGCAATCCCCGGCGAGCGCTCGGCAGGCGCGTCCACGGCCGCTGCCTTTGCGATCCGGGGCGTATGGTCGAAGCCCTGCACCATCGCGGCGGCTGCAGGATAATGCTTGCGGATATCCTCTTCGCGCAGTTCCATTTGATCGGCAGGAACGCTCATGTCTTGATTCTCCGTTCACCATTCATTGTCTTCGAAATATCAGCGATAACTCAGAACCCGGCCCTGCGGGCTGACGACGAATTTGCGCACGTCGCGAAAACCCGGCGGGTCGAGTTCGGCCAGAACCTGATAGGGCCGTTCCGGCAGGATCACCGAGCGTTCGGTGCGGGTGGCGCCGGTGTCGACGCCGCGGCCGGTAAACGGGTCGAGCGCGAAGATCTCGCGTTCCACCGTGCCGAACCAGCCGGATTTCTGGGCCTCGACCCGTTCGCTTGCCAGCTCTTCAGCGGTCCATGCCAGCGTCCAGTCTTCTCCTTCCGGCGATTTCGCGTCCTCCAGCACTGTGCGGATCGGCCCGGTCTGGCGGGTGTAGGCGCTGGAATACATCGGGCCGATGTGGAAGCGGCGCAGTCGTTTGGGGTGCAAGTCGTCGAAATCCCTATCAAAGCCCTGTGCGATGGTCAGAAGTTTCAGCCCGGCGATGGATTGCGCCATCAGGTGGCTTTGCGCCTCGGGGAAGCGGCGCTGGTCCTTGGGCAGCGCGGTGCGGCCGGTGTCTTCCAGTTCCATCAGGTAGATCGTCGGCAGGTTCACCTGGCTGTCGTAGACCGCCCAGTGCAACTGATAGGTCCGCCGGCCATCGCCGGCATCACCCAGCCAGATCGCCTCGGGGTCGTTCTGCGCCCAAAACAGGCCGCCGCGCAGCAGCGCTTCGTAGTAGAGCCGTTGCGACAGCGCGAATTGCAGCTTGGTCGGGATCTTGAGGTCACCGACGACGGTGCGGATCATCTCGGCCTTGAGGTCCGCGGTGGACATCATGCCCTTGAGGTGGCGTTCGGCCTGCTGTGCGTCATTGGCCATCGTCATCAATTCGCGAAATACCGGGAAGCCGCTTTCATGGGCATCAAAGGCGAGCGAGCCGAAGAACGTGCCGGTATCGCGCCCGGTCATCAGGTATTTCATCGACAGCGCCTGAAAGGTGCGCGAAATGGCCTGGATATAAGCGCCGATCACTGCGACATCGCTTTTGGACAGCTGCCTTTCAGCCTCCATCGTGCCGGCGACGCGGGCGAGGTGGGCGGTGATCGCCTCGAACTTGCGGAAATAGCGACGGGCGGCGAAAGTGTCGGTCAGGCCGACGTGATCGTGGGTCAGGTCGGCCTTGACGTCCCCGCTGTCGGTTCTGGTTGCCACCTAGGCCCCATACAGGTTCTTGTCGTGCTTCTCGACGATCTTCTGGAATCTCCGGGCAAAGCGTTCGTCGGCTTTTGCCTTTTGTTCCAGCACCTTGCGCGCGAAAACCATGTGATCCTCGTGTGCTTCCAGCATGTCGGCCATCCGGGTGTTGGTGGCCGATCCGATGCCCGCCATCGCCGCTTGGGCTTCCTGATCCGTCTTCACGCCGATCTCGTTGATGCGGTGGGCCACGTCTTGCTGCTGCGCGGTTTTCAGCGATTTGGACAATGCGTCATACAGCACCACGCGCTGTTTGGTGTCGGTTTGCAGCTTGTTGATCAGCACCATCTGCGTCGCGGCCTGGTTTTGCAGCGAGTCCATCCAGGTCTTGCCCTTCTCGATGTATCGTTCCAGCGTCTGGCTTTTCGCCAGCATCACCTGTTCGGATTGCACCAACTCGTTGTACTTGGTGTTTATCGCGGCCAGTTCGGTTTCCAGCTTGGTGCGGGCGGCGGCGTCCTGTTCGACGGAGATCTTGTTCTCAAGCTCGATGATCTTCTGGTCCATGCCCTGAATCTCGGCCCGGGTGCGTTCGAGGTCGCCGACGGTGAATTCACGCTCTTCCAGGGTTTCCGTCAGGTTGCTTTCAACGCGATCCTTCTGGGTATTCAACTCGCTCAACTGGCCTTCCAGAAGCTTCACGATGACGTCGGACTTGGCGATCAGGTCTTGCAACTTGTCGTCGATCGTCGCGGTGCGCATCCGTTCCTGCCGCAAGCTGTCCGACTTGCCCTTCGAGAACACTCCGACGAAGCTTTCCCAGCCAGTCTTGGTGCGCATCTCGTCGAAATCCTTGGAAAACGCCGATGTCACGTCGTCCAGCCCCATGATCAGTTCCGCGATGTTCGCGTTCATCAGTTCGGTATGGGCATGGACATCGTCGAGCGTGGCGTTTTCAATGTCGATCGCGACATCCTCGCCGGTCGACAGCTTGTGGCGGGCGGTTTCGATTGCGGTTGTGATTTCGGATATTTTCGACTGGGCTTCCGCCACATCCTGCTGGCTCTTGCGTATCTGCGCCTCGAGATCGGCCATCTGAATTCCTCTGCGTGAACAACGACGTCTGCATCATATGGAGGATGGTATCGCAACTTTCAGCCCCCCGTCATCCGTTTTCCCATTCTTGACGATTGCCCGATCGGGCGGGCTTGGTTAGCCAAGGGAAACGACACCGAGGGGAAAT
>JBBKVT010000293.1:0-5955 GCA_037968535.1 Paracoccaceae bacterium | reverse complement strand
CCGCCAAGATCACCCGCAAGACCGCTGAAACGGCGATCACGGTCGAGATCGATCTCGACGGCACCGGCACCTATGACAACCAGACCGGCGTCGGCTTCTTCGACCACATGCTGGACCAGCTTGCCCGGCACTCGCTGATCGACATGGCGGTCCGCGCCAAGGGCGATCTGCACATCGACGATCACCACACGGTCGAGGATGTCGGCATCGCGCTCGGTCAGGCTTTGGCCAAGGCGCTTGGCGACAAGAAAGGCATCCGGCGCTACGGCGAATGCCACCTGCCGATGGACGACGCGCAGGTCCGCACAGCACTCGACCTCTCGGGCCGGCCGTATCTGGTCTGGACCGCGCCGATGCCGACCGCGAAGATCGGCACCTTCGACACCGAACTGGTGCGCGAATTCTTTCAGGCATTCGCCACCCATGGCGGGATCACGCTGCATGTCGATCTGTTGCACGGCGTGAACAGTCACCACATCGCGGAAGCCGCATTCAAGTCGGTCGCCCGCGCATTGCGGCTGGCGGTCGATACCGATCCCAGAACCTCGACCGCGATCCCCTCGACCAAGGGCGCGCTTTAAGCTGCCGTGAACGAACCAGAATCCGTAGGACGACCGTGCCCAGAATGTACAAACCCGGCCTAACAGCCCCGTACAGAACGTACATATCCGGGCTGACAGAACGTAAGGTCTGCCAATGCTGACCGTCCTCGTCGATTATGACAGCGGCAACCTGCATTCCGCCGAAAAGGCGTTTCAACGGATGGCGGCTGAAACCGGCGCCGGCCGCGTTCTGGTGTCCTCGGACCCGGACGAAATCGCCCGCGCCGACCGCATCGTTCTACCCGGCGACGGCGCCTTTCCGGCCTGCCGCAAGCAGCTTTTCGACCGCACAGGCCTCTACGAAGCTATTGAAAACGCTGTGATAAAAGGCGGTCGGCCGTTCTTGGGGATCTGCATCGGAATGCAGATGATGGCCACCCGCGGCCTCGAACACGACCCTACTCCGGGGTTCGACTGGATCCCCGGCGACGTGGTTCGCATCACCCCGTCCAAGCCGGCGATGAAGGTTCCGCACATGGGCTGGAACGACCTGGTCCTCGACCGTCCCCACCCGGTGCTCGATGGTCTAAGTACTGGAAATCATGCGTATTTTGTCCACTCTTACCACTTCGTCGTGAAGGATCGCAGCCACCGTCTGGCGCATTGCGACTATGGCACACAGATCACCGCAATCGTCGGTCGCGACAATTTGATCGGCACGCAATTTCATCCGGAAAAAAGCCAAGCCGCCGGATTGCGATTGATTGCCAACTTTCTTCAATGGAAACCGTGACTTAGCGCACCCGCGTCCAAACCTGCCCGTCGCAGATCAACGCCTTGCAGGCCCGCACTTTCAGGGTATCGCCGGAAATCTGCATCGTCGCTGCCGCCCGCACATCCAGCAGCGGCACCCAAACCGTCCCGCCCGCATAAGCCCCGCCACCCTGCGGCACCATGTCCCAGAACAGTTCCTTGCCGATGTTCTTGGTCATCACCTGCTGACCGCTCTGATTGAACGCGACCTGGATCCGACCACATAGGTTCGCGCCGCATTCGCGGACTTCTATATGTGAAATCAAGTCCTTACGGTCAGGTTCTGTTTGCCACAACCCGACCGCCGGGTCGGCGGCAAAGGCGGGCAGCACTCCCAACAGCAGGAATGCCCCGGCAAGAAACAAACGCATCGCAACACCCGCTCGCTACAGGTCGCCATCAGCGGCGACGAGTTCAGCCTAGCAGGTCACTGCACCCTGATCCAGTTCTGCGCCGAGCACAAAAGCCCGCCCGCAACGCAGCCCCGCAGCTTCAGCTGGTCGCCCTGCAACTCCATCTTGCCGATGTAGGTCTTGCCGTTTGACGGTCGCCAGACCTGGCCCTGATAGCGTCCCCCACCGACCGGAACCATGTCGAACACAAGATTTTTCCCAATGTTCTCAGACTTGTATTCACCATCGGTCCGGAACGTCCGAGAGATCACGCCACAGATCTTCGCGCCGCAGGGCGCAACCGTGACCAGCGCAAACGCGCCGTCGTCAGGTTCGGTCTGCCACACGCCCTCGATTGGGTCCGCCGCCAGTGCCGCAACCGCGGACGCCACTAGAACCACCGCGGTGGCCAAAAATCGCTTCATTTTGCACCTCCTGTCCTGCAACTCCAATCATGCGCCGAGTTTCAGTTCTGGCAAGTGTAACGTCAGGTTCCTTGGTCTTTGCAATCGCCCCCGGTTCATGCCAAAGACCCGGCGTTCCATTTCGAAGGGCCAGCCGATGATCCTCTACCCCGCGATCGACTTGAAAGACGGCCAGTGTGTGCGGCTTTACAAGGGCGAGATGGCGCAGGCCACCGTGTTCAGCGACGATCCCGCCGCACAGGCCAAGTCGTTTCAGGATGCGGGCTGCGAATGGCTGCATCTCGTTGATCTGAATGGCGCTTTTGCCGGCGAGCCGATGAACGCGGCAGCGGTCGAGGCGATCCTTTCGGCCATCAACGTACCGGCCCAGCTGGGTGGCGGCATCCGCGACATGACCACCATCGAACGCTGGCTGCACAAGGGTCTGGCACGGGTGATCCTCGGGACTGTCGCGGTGGAAAACCCGACGCTGGTGCGCGACGCCGCGCGTGCCTTCCCCGGACAGGTCGCGGTCGGCATAGATGCTCGGGCGGGTCGTGTCGCCACCAAGGGCTGGGCCGAGGACACCGACGTTCTGGTGACCGATCTCGCGCGCAGCTATGAGGATGCCGGTGTCGCGGCGATCATCTATACCGACATCAACCGTGACGGCGCGATGCAGGGCCCGAATGTCGAGGCGACGGCGGCGCTAGCCAATGCGGTCCGGATTCCGGTCATTGCCTCGGGCGGGGTGTCCTCGCTGGCCGATCTCGTGGCGCTGCGCGATTGTGGCGCACCGCTGGATGGCGCGATTTCTGGGCGGGCGCTTTATGACGGAGCAATCGACCTCGCTGAAGCGCTGGCTCTGCTTCGATCCTAGCTGCCAGTGACCGAAAGGCCCAAAAGCCGCCAACTCTGCATTCCGCCGCGATAATAGAAGATCCGCTCTGCCGGATAGCCCGCAGCGACCATCAGCCGGATCGCGGAAGGCGACTGCCCGCACCATAAACCGTTGCAAAACAGCGCCACCGACCGCGCCGCCGTGCAATCCCAGCCGTCGAAATCGGCCTCGCATCCCAGATCGCCCAACCGGTCGAGGATCAGCGTGTAGGGAATACTGACCGCACCGGGGATCGAGCCTTTCTGAAACCAGTCCGGGGTGCGGCTGTCGATCACCGTCACCGCCGGATCCTGCAACATCGCCAGCAATTCCAGCTCTCCGATCGTGGTCACGCCGGGGGCCGGCGTCATCGGCTGGATGCAGAACGGCGGACAGGGGCGCGAGGTCAGTGCCCATTCCCCGGTGATTTCATGCGCATTGTCCTGGATGCGTCCGATCTCGACCGGTCCGTCCGGCGTCTCGACGGTCACCGACGCAACTTCCGGCGCGATATTGACAGGTTCGGCCAGTGCCGGCAGCCCGGTCAAAACGGCGACGACGAAGGCAAACGATGCAAAGAGGTTGTTCATGGCACTCTCGATTCGGGGCTGATCCAGGTCAAGTTTCCCATGCGAAAGTCGAGGTGACAACCAGTCAGGACAGCGCACCCGTCAGACCAGCCGCCAATCCAGCACCAGCGCCCGGTCCTCGGAATGCTCGTGCCCGTCGCGGTCGTAAATCGCGACCTCCTGGGCCGTCACCGCACCTATCCGACCTGCCGCGCGCAGGCGCTGCAACTCTGCCTCGAATCCAAGCTTCGCAAAATGTGCTGAATTCACGCCGATCACGAACAGCGCGCCCGGCCGCGCCAGATCCAGAAGCGCGGTCAGCACCTGCGGTCCCAGATGGCCATGCGTGAACGTCCCGGCCGAAACAACCGCCCCGTAATCACGCGGCAACCCGGCCAGATCGCCGGTCAGATCGACCTCGTGTAGAGTTCGGTAGACGCAGCGCCGGCGCGCCACCGCGAGCATGTCGGGCGACAAATCGATACCGTCGGCCTCGACCCTCAGCGCGGCGCCGACAAGGCCGGTGCCACATCCGATATCGGCGACCGGAACATCGTCGGCCCCGGCCAGCGCCCGGTAGCGCGCCGCGACCTTGGTCGGATAGCTGTAGCCCAGGCCTTCCACGAAATCCTGATCGTAGCGGGCGGCAATGCCGCAGTAATATGCAAGATTGTCATCCGGAGTCGCCAGCTTGTAGGCCCCTTCCAGCAATGTCTTGCCCGTCTTTCCGGTCATCTTCGCCCCGTGTCGTTTCAGAACCAGCATACCGACCCTGTCCGCCCACGCCAAGCCGCCGCCAGTCCCCTTGGCCTTGCCGCGCGTCGTCGCTATCGTGCCGCAACCCGAACGGAGTTCAGCCCGATGCTACGATCGACCACACTGCTGGCAGCAATGCTGGCTCCCGGCCTTGCGCAGGCAATCTGTCCCGACAAGGCCGAGGCAACCATTTCGCCGCGCATCATTGCCGAACTGACGCAATGGATCGAAGATCGCACGGATTATGACGTGACGGCGCTTGCCGATGTGACGATCCAGTTCTGCGAAAGCGACGTCACTTACGGGCTGAGCGAGGTTGGTCTGCTGGCGGACCTCCCGCTTCAGGCAGCCTATGATCCTGCAACAGCGACGATCTATCTGACAGCGCCCTGGTCGCCGATCGACCCGGAAATGTCCTCGACCCTGCTGCACATGATGCTGCACCATGTCCAGCTTCGCAGCGACCGGGTCTGGAAGTGCCTGAACGCCACGGAATTCGAGGCTTACTGGCTGCAAGATCAGTGGGTCGTGGAACAGGGCTATCGTACCGGCTTCGACTGGACCCAGGTCCTGGTCGATTCGCATTGTTCCGCCGTAAGGCCCTGAGTTCGGCCGCACACCGCGGCTATCGCACGACATGCACCGCGCAGTTTGCGTGACGCACGACGCGGGCGGCAGTGGAACCCAGGAAATAGTCCTGCAACCCCGGCTTGTGCGACGCGATCACGATCAGATCGGCCTCGCGGCGCGCTGCGAAATCAGTAATTGCGCGACCGGGCGAGCCTTCGATCACCACCCGTTCGACATCGGCGGCACCGCCGGTTTCGTGGTGCAGCATGTGCTCGGACTGGACCCGCGACGTCTCGTCCTGCCCCTCGGGTAGATATTGCACGATGTAACTCGGCACCGGCTCTATCGCGTGCACGGCGATGATCTTGCCGCCCTTGTCCAGAAGCTTCCGCGCCACCGCCAGCGCCGTCCGGGTATGGTCGCTGTGGTCGGTTGCGACCGGAATGAGTATAGTCTTGTACATGTCGTGATCCTCCACCTCTGGGTTCAGCCTCGCATGCCAGCGCCGCGTGGGCCTTGCGATAGGTCAAGGCGTATCGATGCTTTCGACAACTTCATACATCACCGGCTCGAAGCTTTTGCACAGTTCGCTGATCTTGCGATTGCGCTTGCGCATCTCGTCGGTGCGCAACATCGCCTGAAAGTCCTCGCGGCGCTGCCATTGGGAATAGCTCGCGATCCGGGTCTGCGCGTCGTTCAGGTGAATCGCGACCGCGATGAAGCCGGGCTGCTGGCGGATGAAGGCCTGATAGGCGCCGGTCAACTCGTCCAGCAGATCCTGACAGGTGCCGGGTGTGACCTCGAAGGTCGTGATCACGGTCTGCAAGGCGGCGGATTTCTGAATCGTGGGCATGGGCGTCCTCTGGGATCAGTTGCAGGGCACGAACGGCCCGCCATCCAGCGACCCGACTCGACCCAGCATAACAGCGAAATCCGGCGTTGCAGAGAGCGGCGCGTCTCAGACCGCAGATGACCGGCCGTGTTCAGGCCAGCGCACCGGGATTGTTCAGGATGACCGGCACGATCAGT
>JBBKVT010000292.1:0-2541 GCA_037968535.1 Paracoccaceae bacterium | reverse complement strand
TGTAGCGGGAGCGCTGCTTTCCTGCGGGCTTTTTCTTTGACGGTGGCGCGGAGTCCTGAATGTCTTTAATATGTGCCAGAACCGCGCTCAGTTGCTTGTTCTCGGTAATCGCGGCATGGCTAATGCAAAAACCCGACTGATTAGGTCTGGCTTTAAGCCTTTGATTTAGCTAAGTATTTTGGTTGCGGGAGTAGGATTTGAACCTACGACCTTCAGGTTATGAGCCGAAATCCCTGCGATTCCAATAGCTTATATATCTCAATCACTTACGCGCCAAGCCTTTGATTTCGCGCATTTTCCACTCCGACAACGACCGCCATTGAGCTGGTTTCACCGTCATCGACCGCGCCAAAACGACGTATGCGGGTTGAGGTGGCGTTGATGTAGCCGTTCCCTTGCCTCGCAAGATCATAATCGTTAACGGCGCGCGCCTCAGTCATTTCCGTTGCCCCTGCAGCCCGAGTTCGGCCCACATCCAGCCGAAGTCATAGTCGGCAATCGGGCCACCACGATGCCCCGCGCTGCGGTTTTCCAGGAGCTTCAGCCATTCGATCACCTTCTCACGTCCTGCCGCAGAGCGCACCGCCTGGCGTGGGGACTTGCCGCCCAGTGCGGGCACGGGCGCATCCAGCGTTTCGCGATAGTGCTGGTTCATGTAATCGCGGGTGATCTGCCGTGCGATTTCCGGCGGGATTTCATCGGCGCCTTCCTGCAGACGTTCGCTGCGCGGCTCAGCCATCATCTGCTCGACCGTCCGGATCGTGGTCAACGGACGCTTCAGCAGTTCGCCGGCGACCTCGGTGACCATCACCTCGACCGTCGCCGCGCGCCTGGCCGAATTGACGGTGACGAGCAGGGCCCTGCCCTTCAGTTCCAGCGAACCCAGAACCGTCGCTCCCTCCATCTGAGTTTCCAGCATGGTGCCGCCGGTCGCCTTGCTACCCTGTCGCTTTCGCGCAGCGAGCCAGTTCCAGAACCGCGGGCCCTCGGGCAGGAAAGCCTTCACTTTGTCTAGTCGAGCGGCGACGTCGTCTTGCGTCACGCCCGAAGCAAGCGGAAAGCGCAGATCGTGGAATATCACCTCGTCGCCATCGGAGTTGCAGAACGTGGGCTCCACCGGGGTCAGGGCGCGGGGAATTTCCGTGAACAGCCAGGCGGCGGTGAAGACCGGCGCGCAGCCATGCAGCTGATCCCGGGTGAGCCGCAAGGTCTCGCGCTTCTTCAGCCTCAGCGCGTCCCGCAATCCGGCGAACAGGAAGTCCGATGCGTCCGCGGAGAAGGGAAGCAACGCACCGGAGATCACTTGGTGATCTCGTTCCGGCACCACCCGCACCGCGATTCGATCCCATTGTTTCAGGGATCGCGTGGCGGACTTCTCCCGAACTGTGACGGGCCCGGCATCCGACAGAAGGTCGCGCAGCACCATCGAAGTGCCAGGCTGGACCTCGCTGACTTCATAGAGGCTGGCCGGCGCGTCCCGCAGTGCGGCGAAATGAGCCCGGATCAGCGCCGCCTTTTTCCAACCGCGGTGCTTCAGGTAGAGATCGACAACGTTCTCGTCGCCATAGCGACGGCCGAGGAAATCCTCAAACCCGCATCCCCACAGGACACCCGACCATTGCTCGCCGAGCAGATCGTCCAGTTCATCGTGATCGACATCGAATTCCTCGAGCGCGGGCATGAGGTGTTCGGCAACCACGTCCTGCAGCCGTTCCCGCCAGACATCTTCCCCACCGATGAAGCCCAGCAAGCCCGAAATGTCGTTCCGAACGCTCATTGTCCCCGCCGAATCTGCGCCACGCTCATATAGTAGCGATGGGCCCGAGCGCGCCAGCCAAGGTGCTGCAATCTTGTGAGGCGGCGTTAGTCAGATGTCGATCTCGACATCGCGAACAGCGCGCCCTCAACGACGAAACCGGCCCAAAACTGCCAGTCTTCGTCCGCACGATGCTGCACTGCGACTTCAGCATTGCAGCCGCTCGTGCATCTTGCAGCATTCTCGAAACTCAAGTGACGAGAGAGTGACCTGTCTCAGGGCTGGCCTCCAGCCAACGTCCATGCCCTGTGTTAATCAATTTGCCCTTCCACTACGCGGCCTTCCGCAACTCAGCCGATCAGTTCGGGCAATTCTTGCAAAAGGGGGTCGCTGGGAGCAGTCGCGCTGGAAAGTATGCATGGGAGCAGTATTGATGGGTGGAGCCAGGGGTGGAGGCTTCGCTCTTCCTTTGAGGGCAATGTCTTAACTCGTGAGGGTCGCCGCCTCTTGGCCGATCACGCGCATCATGGCGGCACGGCGAGGTTGGCAGGCAGATCTAGACGGGGTAGAGGCGAGCGATGGTTCAGCAAAGTGAGGATACATCTCGGGACAAGTCTTGTGACGAGGGGACAGATGCCGCTGCCACCGCCAGGGTGGAGGACGGCCGCTTGGTTCTATCCGGCCGTCTGCTGATCGACACAGTCGCGACTCTGAAGCATTTCGGACGCGCCGCTGAGGCTATTGATATCGCGCAGGTCAGCCATATGGATACCGCCGGCGCGTGG
>JBBKVT010000291.1:0-2846 GCA_037968535.1 Paracoccaceae bacterium | reverse complement strand
CTGCCAGTGTTCGACAACCGCATGGCCCTGCAACGGAATCAGCGCCGCGAGCGTCGCCTTCAGGGCATCGCCATCAGCGGTGAGATCGGCATAGGCGCGGGTCAGGTAGGCAGCACGGGCGGCAAGTGGCGCGGTGACGCGAATCCGTGGTGCGGCCCGCATCGCGGCCCAGACCGAAGGCGGAATCAGGCAGCGGCCGATCTTGCTGGATTCGGCCTCGACCAGCACCGGAACGGCGGGGTCTAGCGCTTCCAGCGCCAGCGCCAATGTGCTCTCAAGGGCCTTCTGCGACGGTTGCGGCATTGCGACCGCCCCGAAGACCGAGCCGCGATGCGCGGCCATCGCTTCGAGATCGAGGGTCTGGTGGCCCTGCGCAGCGAGCAGCGTCAGCAGTTCGGTCTTGGCGGTGCCGGTGTTGCCGTCCAGAAGCACCAGCCGATGGCGCAGTGGCACGTCGTGCATCGCCACGGTGACCAATCGGCGGAAGCTGCGGTATCCGCCCTCGATCACCTCGGCGCGCCAGCCGACTTGTTGCAGAATCGTGGCGAAAGAGCCGGACCTTTGACCACCGCGCCAGCAATAGATCAGTGGTCGCCAGCCGCCTGGCTTATCTGCAAGCACGCCTTCCAGATGGTTGGCGGCGTTGCGCGTCACCAGCGCCGCGCCAAGTTTGCGGGCGGTGAACGGGCTGTCCTGCTTGTAGATCGTGCCGATCCGCGCCCGTTCGGCGTCGTCGAGCACGGGCAAGTTTATCGCGCCCGGCGCATGGTCTTCTGCATATTCTGCGGGCGAGCGCACGTCGATCACGGTATCGAACCCGTGGCGTGCAAGGTCGGCGAGGCTGTCAAAGGCGATGCTCATGCCGCCTGACTAGCGCCAGACCGGCGCAAGGTCCATTGCGCTTGACGCCTGATCCGTTACGGTCGCGCCGACACCGAATGGCCCGAGGACCGAAGCGATGGAAGACGTGATACTGACCGGCCCCACCTTGCCAAGTGCGATGGAGGCGCTCGACAAGGAATTCCGGGTGCACCGGATGTGGGAGGCCGCCGACAAGGACGCGTTTCTGACCGCTCACAAGGCGACGCGGTTCCTTGCAGCCACCTATCACGGAGCGATTGACGGCGCGATGATGGACCGGCTTCCGGCGCTGGAAGTGATCTCGAATTTCGGGGTCGGCGTTGATGGCATTGACCTGAAAGCCGCGCGGGCACGCAACATTCGGGTGACTAACACGCCCGAGGTGCTGAATGACGCGGTCGCGGAACTGGCGATGGCGCTGATGCTGGCGGTCTGCCGGCGGGTCGCGGATGCGGATGCTTACGTGCGGGCGGGCAAGTGGCCCGCCGCGAACTATCCGCTGACCGCCGAGTTGACCGGCAAGACGGTGGGCATCCTTGGCCTTGGCCGGATCGGCAAGGAGATCGCGCGGCGCTGTCAGGCCTTCAAGATGCAAGTGGTCTATCATGGCCGTACCAAGCAGCAGTTCGAGCCGTTCCCTTTTTATGCCGATCTGGCCGAAATGGCACGGGACGTAGACTGGATCATCGCGGTCGTGCCCGGTGATACCGGCACCACGGGACTTGTCAGCCGCAAAGTGCTAGAGGCGCTGGGGCCTCAGGGTGGCTTGGTCAATCTTGGACGCGGCTCGCTGGTCGATGAACCGGCGATGCTGGAGCTGTTGAAAAGCGGCAAACTAGGCGGCGCGGGATTGGACGTCTTCGCCGAAGAACCCAAGATGTCGCCGGAGTTCTGGAATTTGCCCAATGTCGTGCTGTCACCGCATCAGGGCAGCGCCACAACCAAGACCCGTTGGGCGATGGGTGATCTGTTCGTGCGCAACCTGGTCGCACATCGCGACGGCAATCCGCTGATCACCCCCGTCGTCTGACATGCTCACCTTCGCCGCGGCATTCTTTCTGGCGATCATTACGCCCGGACCGGGGGTGCTGTCGACCGCAGGGGTTGGCGCGGCATACGGGTTCCGAGCGGGGTTCCGCTATGTGACGGGGCTATTTCTTGGCACCAATCTGGTCGGGTTGGCCGTTGTCACGGGACTGGCCGCGATGCTGCTGGCAAATCCTGCAGTCCGGACCCTGCTTTTCGCCGCATCGACCACCTATCTGATGTACCTCGCGGCGCGGATCGCTTTTGCCGGCGCAAGAATCGGGTTCATTGCAGCTGATCGCCAGCCCGGCATCCTGAACGGGCTGGTCTTGCAGGCACTCAACCCCAAGGCCTACGTCGTCAACACCGTCTTCATCACCGGGTTTGCCTTTTTGCCGGACGCGCTGGCGACCGAAATCGCACTTAAATTCCTGATCATGAATGCGATCTGGATACCTATTCATCTGGCTTGGCTCTGGGCCGGTGGTGCGGTCAAGCGACTGGACCTGGCGCCGCATATCCAGAGGCGCATCAACATCGGCATGGCCGCAGCGATGCTTGCGGTCGTGGCGCTGGCGGCGGTTTCGACGTTCAGGGGTTGACGCTGCGCGGAACTCGTAGGTCCGGCATGGACAGTCCGGACGTCAGTTTTTGCCTTCGCTCATCTTCCTGATCCCGGCAAGCCCGCTTTCGCCAAGCGGCACGCTGGCAAACGGACCGCCAAGCCGGGTCTGCGCCAGATCCTGCGGATCGGGCAAGACCGCCTTGGCGAACAGCGCCTCGGCCCAATCCTCTGCGTTGTCCTGCGGCTTGTAACCGAGAAACCCGACCTTGTGGTTGCTGACCGGCGCACGGGTGTTGGCCGAGACCCCATAAGCGACGGTAAATCCGACGGTCGGCGTGTCGACGGAGCGCTGCACCAGCCGCACCAGATCGCCGTATGACAGCCAGGTTCCCAG
>JBBKVT010000290.1:0-2673 GCA_037968535.1 Paracoccaceae bacterium | reverse complement strand
TGAAGGTTCTGGTTATTGAGCCCCATGAACGTCAGCTCGACACCTGCGAACTCGCCCTCGGCTACGTTGGCCATCGTTGGCCCGAGGCACATCTCTCCGACCTTCTGCCAATCGGCATCAGTCGGCGAGCCCATGCCGACGCCTGGAATCTTCAGGATCTCGGCCCGGACATTTGTATGCGACGCCGCAAAGCCGGGACTCGCAAGCCCACCCATTGCTGACATCGCACCAACGCTGGCCATGCCTTTCATCACGTTCCGCCGGCTGATCTTCCCTGCCCGCAGCATCTGATTGTAAATCTCTAGTTTCACGAAAAACTCCTCCCTAGGCAAAAGGCCGGCACGTTCTGCGTCTGCCCGAACTGGCGCCAAATCCCCGCCAGCCGTCCGAAAAGTGATTGATGAGCAACTTCCGCAGCTTGGCGTTCCCCCGACCCGATGTTTGCGCCAACAAGGAAAACCATTTCAGCAAGGTGACCCTAAGTCAAGATTCGCGTCGAAGCCGGATGCAGGATCGTGGACAGACCCAAAAAGCTGGGCTAGTCGTTAGACGACGGGCGACATCAGGCGGGGCAGGATGGCTGAAGTTACGGTACGATCACTACGCAAATCCTATGGCGCTGTCGAAGTCATTCACGGTCTCGACGTCGACATCAAGGATGGTGAATTCGTGGTTCTCGTCGGCCCCTCTGGCTGTGGTAAATCCACGCTGTTGCGGATGATCGCGGGGCTGGAAAGCATCAGCGCCGGCCAGATCTCGATCGGCGATCGCGTCGTCAACAACCTGCCTCCGGCAGAGCGCGACATCGCCATGGTGTTCCAGAACTACGCGCTCTACCCGCACAAGACGGTCGCCGCCAACATGTCCTTCGCGCTGCGAATGAAACGGATGGCGAAGACTGAAATCGAAACCCGCGTCGCCCGCGCGGCCGAGGTGCTTGGGTTGACCCCCTATCTCGATCGCTACCCCCGCGCCCTGTCCGGCGGACAGCGACAGCGCGTCGCGATGGGTCGTGCCATCGTGCGCAATCCGCAGGTGTTCCTGTTCGACGAACCCCTGTCGAACCTCGACGCCAAGCTGCGCGTCCAGATGCGCACTGAGATCCGCGAACTGCACCAGCGCCTGTCCACCACCACGGTCTACGTCACCCACGACCAGATCGAGGCGATGACCATGGCCGACCGCATCGTGGTGTTGCGTGACGGGAATATCGAACAGGTCGGCACCCCGCTCGAGGTCTACGATCACCCCGCCAACGTTTTTGTTGCCAGCTTCATCGGCTCGCCCGCGATGAACATGCTCGACGCGCAAGTACAACGCGACGCCAACTCGGCCTGGGCGGATGTCGAAGGCGCCCGCATTGAATTGCCGGCATCAACAGACCTCAAAGATGGTCAGCAAATCATTCTTGGCATCCGCCCCGAACACTTGACGCTGTCGGACACGGGCATGAACGGCAAGGTGCTGGTCGTTGAACCCACGGGCTCGGAAATCCACGTTGTCATCCGTATGGCGGGCAAGGACCTGACCGCCATCTTCCGCACCCGCCATCCGTTCAAACCCGGCGATCCGATAAGCCTCGCGCCGCAACGCGACAGTATTCACATCTTCGTCCGGGAAACCGGCCGAAGCCTGACCTGAAGGAGATCGCCATGCTCAAAGGCATCGATCCGCGCCTCAATGCCGATGTGCTCTACGTGCTCCGCGCGATGGGCCACGGCGACCAGATCGTCATCGCCGACACCAACTTCCCGTCCGACAGCGTCGCACAGGATACCGTGCACGGCGAACTTCTGAGGATGGAAAACCTGACTGCCGCTCAGGCCGTCGAAGCGGTTCTGTCCGTCATGCCGCTCGATACCTTTGTCGAAGACTTCGCGGGTCGGATGGAAATCGTCGACGATCCCGCAACCCGGCCCCCGGTTCAGGCCGAAGTCCAAACGGCAATCAACGCGGCGGAAGGCCGCGACCGCCCGATGGTCAGTATCGAGCGCTTCGATTTTTACGATGCCGCCCGCGACGCCTATGCCGTGATCCAGACCGGCGAGCGTCGTTTCTACGGTTGCTTCATCTTCCGCAAGGGCGTGATCCCGCCCGAGGAATAGACCTATGTCAGACCGCATCGTCATCCTTGGCGTCTACGTCGCCGACACCGCCTACCGCGCCGCCCGTCAGCCCCGGATGGGCGAGACGATCATGGGCAACAGCTTCGTGCTGGGTCCGGGCGGCAAGGGCAGCAATCAGGCCGTCGCCGCCGCCATGGCAGGCGGTCGGGTGCATTTCATCTCGCGCCTGGGGCGTGATCCGTTCGCCGACATGGCCCGCGCGACTTGGGCCAAGGCCGGCGTGGTGCCGGAAATCACCGAAGACCCCGACAGCTACACCGGCGCTGCGTATATCTTCATCGAGGACGCCACCGGCAACAACGCGATCATCATCTCACCCGGTGCCGCCGGCCGTATCTCGGTCGCCGATATCGAACAGCGCGCCGACCTGATCGGCGGCGCCAAGGTCTTCATCACCCAGCTTGAACAACCCATGCCCGCCGCCCACCGCGCCCTTGAAATCGCACGTGCGGGTGGTGCCATCACCATCCTGAACCCCGCCCCAGCGGCAGAAATCGCGCCCGAAATGCAGGCGCTTTGCGATTATGTCACACCAAATGAGACCGAA
>JBBKVT010000289.1:0-12454 GCA_037968535.1 Paracoccaceae bacterium | reverse complement strand
TGCCGCAGGACGAGGCACCATGCAGGTGCAGACCACCACCCTCTTCGTTCAGTAGCTCGAGGAGCGGTCCCGTGAAGGCCAGAGATACGGAAAGTATCATCAACGGATTACCGATGCAGGGCGCCGCAACATTGTCGCGCCAGCCGTCGACTGTGCCGGCCGGTGCATAGATGCCGTCGGCGCCGTCGGGCCTCCGACCTGTAAAATGGAATTTCCCATTGCCGATTACCCGACCGTCCCCCAACACGAAAGCAGCGCAGTTGGCGTCGCTCCAGCCAAGCCTATCAGTAGAGGTCAACACCGAACCCGGATCCCATTCCTTGACTAAGCGCATAAATGCATCGCGCGCTTTGGTGCCGCTCCTCAGTTTCAAGCCACAATCTGTCAGACGACCCAGCACAGAGCTCCGGCTGCGCTCGATCTCGCTGTCGAGCAGGGAGACGTCCTGATAGGCCCCATCCGGATTGGCGACAGTGACGATCCGCCCCCAGCCCATGCCGGAGGCGTTCCGGAACAGTGCTTGCACCTGGACCGAAGAACAGAGCCACGCGGGATCGGCGCTCTCATCTTCCGTTTCTTCGTAGATTCCGTCCGACAACACCAGGAAGCCGTCCGGAATCCCCGCTTTGGCTACATCTGTGTCGCAGCAAGTGGCCGTGGCCGTGTCTACCACCTTCATGTTTATCATGTTCATGATGGACCTCAGGCAGCCAGATCAAGACAGAGCATCAAACCGATCTGGAAACTGCCTTCATGCTCTATCAAACCTGAAAGACGCCAGCGTGTCACGTTCGGACCGACCTTGACGGGGCGAGGCATGTCGCCCTCACGCGCCCACCTCCAGATTGTATCGGTCGATACATCATAGCGTTCCGCCACCTGGGCGACATTGAGGAAGAGACTTGCGGGGCTGACTGCATGGTTCATATCGACACCTTTTGGATTGCATTTAACGGGTGCCAGGATGCGGACATCCCAACATTTCATTCTATAGCAATCCGCTCGGCGCTATTCGGAGGACGCGGTGTTTTTTCTGAGAGTCGCGTCGTAATTTCGCAATCTCGAGGAAACTGTTGCAGAGCAACAACAAACATCATCCAGCAAGCATGTTCAGTTTTGATGGTAGCTATGATGGTGTCGAGATATGTCGATAAATTAATATCGTCTTTTCAACACGTTACACTAATTGGTGGCGGAGACGAAGGGATTCGAACCCTCGAGACGGTTTCCCGTCTGCGCCCTTAGCAGGGGCGTGCCTTCGACCACTCGGCCACGTCTCCGCCGACGGGTATAGCCGCGCAAACGGCGAAGCCACAAGTCGAAATTCGAGCCTGTGAGATGCCGATCCCCGGGTGGCATTTTGGCAGCAGCAACTGGAACTGCCTTGCTCTCGAGTCTCCGATGCCGGGATGGTCGGCCAGGTGCGCCAAGATTACCACGCGAGGATGATGGTTCAGGGTGTCACTTCGACACGTACTCCCCATTCCCGGCAGCGCTGGCTGAGGGTGGGAGAGAGGGATCTGTCAGTAAAGAAAACATCAATCTCGGACAAGGAAGCGATTCGCGCAGGCGCTGTCCGTTTCAACTTTGAATGGTCTGCGACCAGGAAGGTCCGCCGGGATTGCGCGATAATGGTCTGGCTGACCCAGACTTCCTGAATGTCAAAGTCCAAGAGATCACCGTCTTCATCCATGGCTGAACAGCCAATCACGGCGATATCGAATTTGAACTGCCGGATAGTTTCGGTGGTGAGCGTTCCAATCAGCCCACCGTCAGTGCGCCGCAAGCGACCGCCGGCAACGATGATTTCACAGTCCGGATTGGCCACCAGCGTGTTGGCGACGTTCATGTTGTTCGTCACGACAAGCAGATTGCGATGGCGCAACAAGGCGGCGGCAACCGCTTCAGTGCTGGTTCCGATGTTCAGAAAAACGGAACAATCGTCCGGGATCTCTTTCGCGCATACGCGGGCGATATTTTCCTTTTCGACAGCATTTAGCCCGCGCCGGTCCTCATATCCAATGTTCATCGTGCCAGAAGGCAGGACTGCACCACCATGGACGCGATCCAGGCGACCGGTTTCGGACAGGTCCGTCAAGTCGCGGCGGATGGTCTGAAGGGTGACGCCAAAGTGCTCGGCCAGCCCTTCGACCGTCACCTTTCCATTACGGCGCGCAATTTCGAGAATTTCGGGGTGTCGAAACGTTTGTGACATATAGAACCAGAGTTTTACGCGATTATGTTCGTTTTGACGCGAATGGCAATGTTGTTCTGACAGCGGGATGTTTGGCCTTTAACAGAAGCCTTGTCAGTTAGGTGACTCGCCATCGGTGAGGCAGCTTACGAACGCCCACAATCAGAAAGCCAGACAAAACGAACTTAAAAGAAAAGAATCTCTTTCCAATGACGTGGGGTAACGGTACAAACCACTTTAGAACGAATGCAGACGGCGGGAGGGCCGCGTTGCTGATGGAGAATAATTCAACCAAGGATGTTGATCTGTTCGTCATTGGCGGCGGCATCAACGGCTGCGGCATCGCACGCGATGCGGCGGGTCGCGGACTATCCGTCGTGCTGGCGGAAATGAACGATCTCGCGTCGGCAACCTCATCTGCATCCACAAAACTCTTCCATGGCGGGCTGCGATATCTTGAATATTTCGAGATCGGTCTGGTGCGACATGCCCTCGAAGAGCGCGAGATCCTGCTGCGCGCGATGCCACATATCAGCTGGCCTTTGCGTTTTGTGCTACCCTATCACAAGGACATGCGGTTCGAGGGGGCGACGCCGACCTCTCGTGTACTGAACGTACTGATGCCGTGGATGCGGGGCAGACGTCCGGCCTGGCTGATCCGGTTCGGTCTGTTTCTTTATGACCATCTCGGGGGTCGAAAGATCCTGCCGGCGACGACGACTCTGTCGCTGCCTGGGACGCCCGAAGGGGCGCCGCTAGAGGATCGTTTCAAGACTGCCTACGAGTATTCGGATTGCTGGATAGAGGATTCCCGGCTCGTGGTTCTGAATGCCCGCGACGCTGCCGCGCGCGGTGCGCGGATCATGACCCGCAGCAAGGTTAGCCACGCCGAAAGGGTTGGGGATGTTTGGGGGATTACGGTCGAAGATCGTGACACCGGCGACAGGCAGACGGTGCGCGCACGGATGCTGGTGAATGCAGGCGGGCCGTGGGTTGGTGACATCTTGCAGAACAAGGTGGATATCGCGAGCAATGCAGGTGTCCGTCTGGTGCGGGGCAGCCACATCGTGACCCACCGTCTCTATGATCATGACAAGTGCTATTTCTTTCAGGGCACCGACGGCCGCATCATCTTCGCAATTCCGTTCGAGACAGATTTCACCCTGATTGGCACAACCGATGAGGATCATCTTGACCCTGATGTCGAGCCGGTGTGCACTCCGGAAGAACAGCAGTACCTGATTGACTTCGCCAACCAGTATTTCAAGCGGGATATCGGTCGCGACGCAATCGTCTGGACTTTTTCGGGCGTTCGACCTCTATATGACGACGGTGCGATTTCGGCCACGGCGGCGACGCGTGATTACACACTCAAGCTTGACGCGTCGGGTGGCGCCCCGATTCTGAATATTTTCGGTGGCAAGATCACCACCTACAGAAAGCTTGCCGAAGAGGCGGTTGACAAGATTGCGCAGCATTTCTCGGGCACGTCCGGTCACTGGACCGCGAACGCCGCCTTGCCCGGTGGCGATTTTCCGGTCGATGGAGTCTCGGCGCTGATTGCGGGGCTGACTGTCGACTATCCGTTTCTGGGCGACACCTGGGCGCGCCGCCTGATCCGTGCATACGGCACCGAAGCGCGAGAGATTCTGGGCGACGCGCGAGCCGAGAGCGATCTGGGCGTTCAGTTCGGTGCCACATTGACCGAGCGGGAACTGGTTTGGCAGATCGAAAAGGAATTTGCGCGCTGCGCAGATGACGTGATCTGGCGGCGCAGCAAGCTGGGGTTGCGATTGAGCGCGGAACAGATTTCAAATCTGGACAGCTGGATGGTTGCGCGATCCGCTCAACGCCAATTTGCCGCGGCGCAGTAGGGTGACGAGGGGGACGACGATGACATTGAGACTTGAAAATGTGTCCAAGGTGGCGGGGGGCCAAACCCACATCTTCCCGACCGACCTTGAGCTTCAGCCAGGAACAATGAACGTTTTGTTGGGACCAACCCTGTCCGGAAAAACGTCGCTGATGCGATTGATGGCAGGGCTCGATCTGCCCACGACTGGTAAGATTTTCTGGAATGACAGGGACGTCACCGGACACCGCGTGCAGGACCGAAAGGTTGCGATGGTTTACCAGCAGTTCATCAACTACCCCTCGATGACGGTCTACGAAAACATCGCTTCACCGATGAAACTCATGGGTGTTGACGCGAAGGAACTGGACGCACGGGTGCGAGAGACTGCGGATCTGATGCAGATGACCTCGATGCTCGATCGCAAGCCGCTGGAATTGTCGGGTGGCCAGCAGCAGCGCTGCGCTTTGGCGCGGGCGCTGGTCAAGAACGCCGGTCTGGTTCTTCTGGACGAACCTCTCGCGAATCTAGACTTCAAGCTGCGGGAAGAGTTGCGCGCCGAGATCCCCAAGATATTCGAGGCGTCTGGGTCGATCTTCGTTTATGCCACGACAGAACCGGAAGAGGCCCTGCTGCTTGGCGGTCAAACCGCAACCATGTGGCAAGGGCGCGTTACGCAGTTCGGCTCGACGCCTCTGGTCTACCGCAAGCCGGTGGACGCAACCACAGCCCGGGTCTTTTCCGATCCGCCAATGAATTTCCTGTCAGTTCGCAAGTCGGCGGAAACGATTTCGTTCGGAGGCGGCCAGACGCTGGCGACGCCAGAGTCGCTGCTTCATCTGCCGGATGGCGTGTATTCTGCGGGTTTTCGTCCAAATCATCTGGAACTGTCCGCCCATGTCGCTGGTGCGATGGAATTTGCGGCAAAATTGAACGTGACTGAAATCACCGGTTCAGAGACCTTCGTGCATCTGCAATATCATGAGGAAAATTGGGTGGGGCTTGTTCATGGGATTCAGAATCTTCGACTGGGGCAGGATCTGAAAGTGTATCTCGATCCGGCGCATGTCTATTTCTTCGCTGAGGATGGGCGACTCGTTTCGGCCGCACCCTATGCGGAGGCCGCCTGATGGCGAAAATCACGCTCGATAATCTGGCCCATTCCTATCTGCCCCATCCGAAATCCGAAGAGGATTTCGCGCTCAAGGAACTGAATCTCGATTGGGCAGACGGCGAAGCTTACGCGCTTTTGGGGGCATCAGGATGCGGTAAGTCAACGTTGCTGAATATCATCTCTGGTCTTTTGCACCCAAGCCAAGGTCGGATCCTGTTCGACGATGTTGACGTGACCCAGGCGCGGACGACTGATCGAAACATCGCGCAGGTTTTTCAGTTTCCGGTCGTTTACGACACCATGACGGTTCGCGACAATCTGGCATTTCCATTGCGCAACCGCGGGGCGGAAGCGAGCTATGTCGCCCAACGCGTCATCGAGATCGCGAAGATGATCGGCATGGAGGACCAATTGAACCGCAAGGCGCGCGGCCTGACGGCGGATGCCAAGCAGAAAATATCGCTGGGTCGCGGAATGGTCCGCGAAGACGTGAACGCGCTATTGTTCGACGAGCCGCTGACAGTGATCGACCCCCATATGAAGTGGGAACTAAGAACCCAGTTGAAATCCCTGCACCATCAATTTGGCCATACGATGATCTATGTGACCCATGACCAGACTGAGGCGCTGACTTTTGCTGACAAAGTGGTCGTGATGCACGAGGGTCGCGTGGTACAGATTGGGACGCCGCAAGAATTATTCGAGCGGCCAGCGCACACATTCGTCGGCTACTTTATCGGATCGCCGGGCATGAACCTTTTCCCCGCGAAGATCGAGGGGCAGGTAGCGACGATTGCGGGCGCCCGAATTGATCTGGGCGCGGGTTATGATCCGCAGGGGCGCAAGATCGAGGTTGGGGTCCGTCCCGAATTCGTGCGACTGTCGACGGATGGAACAGGCGTCCCCGCAACGATCCGCAGGATCGAGGATGTCGGACGGCACAAGATTGTGCGGTTGGACGTGGAAGGGGTTGAAATCAACGCAATCTCGGCTGAAGGGCGCAGCATCCCCGCGGACATCAGTCATATCACCTTCGCAGTTGAAGGCATCAACGTATACGCCGACGACTGGCGGGTTCGACCGCAGGAAAAGGTTGCCTGATGAACAAGACAGTCAATCAGAAAGCATGGCTTCTCGTTCTGCCGATGCTGCTGCTGGTAGCGTTTTCGGCCGTCATTCCGCTGATGACCGTCGTCAATTATTCGGTCCAGGATACTTTCGGCAAAAACCAGTTCTTTTGGGCGGGACTGGAATGGTTCAGGGAAATGCTCGACAGTTCTAGGATGTGGGATGCTTTGGGTCGCCAGCTGGCATTTTCGGCGATCATTCTGGCTATTGAGGTACCACTGGGCATCTTCGTCGCGCTGAACATGCCGAAGAAGGGCTTCTGGGCGAGCGTATGTCTGGTGCTGATGTCCTTGCCTCTGCTAATCCCGTGGAACGTTGTCGGCACAATCTGGCAGATCTTCGGCCGCGTCGATATCGGGCTGCTGGGCTACACGCTCGACAAGTTGGGCTTTTCTTACAACTACACCCAGGATTTCTTCGCCGCCTGGGCCACTCTGATCGTGATGGACGTCTGGCACTGGACGTCATTGGTGGCGCTGCTGGCTTATGCCGGTCTGCAATCCATCCCCGATGCCTACTATCAGGCGGCCAAAATTGATCAGGCCAGCCGATGGAAGGTGTTTCGCTACATCGAACTGCCGAAGATGGGCGGCGTGCTGATGATCGCGATCCTGCTGCGCTTCATGGACAGTTTCATGATCTATACAGAGCCATTCGTGGTGACCGGCGGGGGACCCGGTAACGCGACCACCTTCTTGTCGATCGACCTTGTCAAAATGGCACTTGGCCAGTTCGATCTGGGGCCGGCGGCTGCATTCTCGATCATGTACTTCCTGGTGATCTTACTGATTTCGTGGGTGTTCTACACCGTCATGACAAACCTCGACAAAAGGGATGGCCTGTGATGTCCGATGCTGCAGTATCCACGCACTTGACCGGGATCCGCACGACGACGCGTCGCAGGCTGCCGCTTAACGGCTCCGCGATCGTGATGGGCATCTATCTGTTGTTCCTGCTGCTGCCAATCTACTGGCTTCTGAACATGAGTCTGAAGACCAATTCGGAGATTCTGGGAACCTTCTCGATGTGGCCGCGAAATTTGACGCTTGCAAATTACACCACCATCCTGACCGATCCCAGCTGGTACATGGGCTATGTCAATTCATTGATCTACGTGGTGATGAATACGGCCATCTCGCTCACCGTCGCACTGCCGGCAGCCTACGCATTTTCGCGCTACAGTTTCATGGGGGACAAGCATCTGTTCTTCTGGCTGCTGACGAACCGCATGGCACCTCCTGCGGTTTTCGCGCTTCCGTTCTTTCAACTCTATTCTTCGGTCGGTCTATTTGACACCCACATCGCGGTGGCTTTGGCGCATTGTCTGTTCAATGTGCCGCTGGCGGTCTGGATTCTGGAAGGCTTCATGCGTGGCGTTCCCAAGGAAATCGACGAAACGGCCTATATCGACGGTTACGGCTTTTTCCGCTTCTTCACGCGGATATTCATGCCGCTGATCGCCAGCGGCATCGGCGTCGCGGCGTTCTTCTGTTTCATGTTCAGCTGGGTCGAACTGTTGCTGAGCCGAACCCTGACATCAGTGGACGCAAAGCCGATTGCAGCCACGATGACGCGAACCGTGTCGGCCAGCGGGTTGGACTGGGGCGTGTTGGCCGCTGCCGGCGTGCTGACGATCGTGCCGGGCGCCTTGGTCATCTACTTTGTCCGAAACTACATTGCCAAGGGCTTTGCCCTGGGCCGCGTTTAAGCCGAATTGAAAGGAGCATATTTATGGAATGGATGGCATGGACCACGCCGACCGCGATCTTCTTCGTGGTTATCTTCTGCCTGCTCGCCGGCTTTACGGCGCTGGCCATCAAATATCCAGAAACGCCGCGCATAGGTGTTCTTCGGATCGAAACGACGCGCGGTGATCGATTGTTCATCACGCTTCTGGGCTCTGCTTTCATCAACCTGATCTGGTTGGGCCTTGACGTCGGACCTCAGCCGTATGCGCTGTTGGTCTGTCTGGTTTACGCCGCTGCAGTGTTTCGCTGGGTGTAGACATCAATCCTGACGGCGCCATCAAAGACAACGAAAATGGCGCCGACAGTTCGAAACTTTCAACAACTCGGGAGGACACTATGAACTTGTTACTGAAATCGACCACTGCTGTGGTGCTGGCAATGGGCCTAATCGCAAGCCCTGCACTGGCAGACATGGAGGCCGCAAAAGGGTTCCTCGACGCGGAAATCGGCGGTGTTTCGTCGCTTGACCGGGCCGGCCAAGAGGCCGAGATGCAGTTTTTCGTCGATGCGGCCATGCCTTTCAATGGAATGGAAATCAAGGTCGTGTCGGACACGATCGACACCGACAGCTACGACTCCAAGTTGGTTGCGCCTGCCTTTACCGCGATCACCGGCATTAAGATCACGCACGACCTGATCGGCGAAGGCGACGTTGTCGAAAAGCTGCAGACCCAAATGCAGTCGGGCGAGAACATCTACGACGCCTACATCAACGACTCTGACCTCATCGGCACCCACTGGCGCTATCAGCAGGCGCGCAGCCTGACCGACTGGATGGCGAATGAAGGCGCGGATGTCACCAACCCTGGTCTCGATCTGGCAGACTTCATCGGTACCCAGTTCACCACCGGACCTGACGGCGAGCTATACCAGTTGCCGGACCAGCAGTTCGCGAACCTTTACTGGTTCCGTTACGACTGGTTCAACGACGAGAAGAACAAGGCCGATTTCAAAGAGAAATACGGCTACGATCTTGGCGTTCCGGTCAATTGGTCGGCCTATGAGGATATTGCCGAATTCTTTACCGGCCGTGACCTGAGCCACCTGGGTGTTGAAGGCATGGTCTATGGTAACATGGACTACGGCAAGAAGGATCCGTCACTCGGTTGGCGCTACACCGACGCGTGGATGTCCATGGCCGGTATGGGCGACGTCGGTGAACCAAATGGCCTTCCGGTCGACGAATGGGGCATCCGGGTGAACGAACAGTCCCAGCCCACGGGTGCATGCGTCGCGCGTGGCGGTGCGGCGAACTCTCCGGCGGCGGTCTATGCGGTCACCAAGGCGATCGACTGGCTGCAAAAGTACTCGCCTCCGGCCGCGATGGGCATGACCTTCTCGGAAGCCGGCCCGATCCCTGCGCAGGGTAACGTCGCGCAGCAGATGTTCTGGTACACCGCCTTTACGGCGGCGACCGTACTTCCCGATCTTCCGGTCATGAACGAGGACGGCACGCCGAAATGGCGCATGGCTCCCTCGCCGCATGGCGTTTACTGGCAGGAGGGCATGAAGGTCGGCTATCAGGACGTGGGATCGTGGACACTGATGAAGTCCACTCCTGTCGATCGCGCAAAAGCGGCCTGGCTTTATGCCCAGTTCGTCACCTCAAAGACAGTGGATGTGAAAAAGGCCCATACTGGCCTGACCTTCATTCGCGAATCCACGATCCAGCATCCGTCGTTCACCGAGCGTGCCGACAAACTGGGTGGACTGGTCGAATTCTACCGCTCGCCCGCGCGCGTGCAGTGGTCGCCGACCGGAACCAACGTGCCCGACTATCCCAAGCTGGCACAACTGTGGTGGCAGAATATCGGCGATGCCATGTCGGGTGCAAAGACCCCGCAGGAGGCTCTCGACAGCCTGTGTTCCGACATGGAGCGCGTGCTGGAACGTCTGGAACGTGCGGGTGTTCAGGGTGACATCGGTCCCAAGCTGAACGAAGAGCAGGACCCTGAATACTGGTTGAGTCAGCCCGGTTCGCCCAAGGCCAAGCTGGACAACGAGGACGAAGATCCGATCACTGTCAGCTACGACGAGCTGATCCAGTCCTGGCAGAACTAGTCATGACCGGCCGGGGCCTTCGGGCCCCGGCCATTTACGGCCACCCCTAGCGCGTCTCGCACATATTCCTGGAGTCCGGCAAACCCGATGACTCATATCCTCGCCATTGATCAGGGCACTACGTCCAGCCGCGCAATCATCTTCGACGGTGAAATGCAGATTATCGCTTTGGCTCAAGAAGAATTTCCGCAGCATTTCCCGGACAGCGGCTGGGTAGAGCATGACCCCGAGGACCTTTGGTCTACGACAGTGACAACTTGCAAAGCGGCAATCGAGAAGGCGGGGCTTGATGCCGGCGAACTTGCTGCGATCGGTATAACCAACCAGCGCGAAACAACACTTGTCTGGGACGCCAGAACCGGAAAACCGATCTATAACGCCATCGTTTGGCAGGACCGGCGGACCGCCGACTTCTGCCGGACCCTGCGTGACGACGGCCACGACAAGACCATCACGGCAAAGACCGGTCTGCTTGCCGATCCCTATTTTTCAGGCACCAAGCTGAAATGGATTCTGGATCATGTCGATGGCGCCCGCTCCCGCGCAAGGAACGGCGAACTGCTGTTTGGCACCGTCGACAGCTACTTGATTTGGAAACTGAGTGGCGGGGCGGTCCACCTCACAGATGCGACCAACGCCGCGCGAACGATGCTCTACGATATTCATCAAGGCCGCTGGAGCCAGACGATCTGCAACCTGTTCGACATTCCGATGAGGATGCTACCCGAGGTAAAAGATTGCGCGGCAGACTTCGGTGCAACACGCCCCGACCTGTTCGGTCGCTCGATCCCCATTTTGGGTGTGGCAGGTGATCAGCAGGCCGCAACCGTCGGGCAGGCCTGTTTCCGGCCAGGAATGATGAAATCGACTTACGGGACCGGCTGCTTTGCCTTGCTGAATACGGGCGAGACCGCGGTGGTTTCGCAAAATCGCCTGCTGACGACGATTGCATATCAATTTGATGGTAAGCCGACCTACGCGCTCGAAGGCTCGATCTTTGTCGCGGGGGCCGTGGTTCAATGGTTGCGCGACGGGCTGAAAATCATCAGCGAGGCCGCCGAAACGCAAAAACTCGCCGATCGCTCGGATCCGCAGCAAAACGTCATTCTGGTGCCAGCATTTGTCGGGCTTGGGGCGCCCTATTGGAACGCTGAATGCCGTGGCGCCGTCTTTGGACTGACGCGCAACTCAGGACCGGCAGAATTTGCGCGCGCGGCCCTTGAAAGCGTTGGCTACCAGACTCGCGACCTACTGGAGGCGATGAAGGCCGATTGGCAAGAAGAAGGCGCGAATCCCACGCTACGGGTTGATGGCGGGATGACCGCCAGTGACTGGGCGATGCAGTTCCTGAGTGATATCATCGGAGCGCCGGTGGATCGCCCGAAAGTGCGCGAGACCACAGCCCTCGGCGCGGCTTGGTTGGCGGGGCACAGGGTCGGGCTTTTTCCGGACATGGATGGCTTCGCCAAAAGCTGGGCTCTGGATCGAACCTTCAGCCCAGCAATGGACCCCCGCCTGCAGGATACAAAATACAGCGCGTGGAAGCGGGCCGTCGCAGCTACCCTGATGTTCTGAGGCAAATGCCGCTCATTCCCCGGTGGTATAGGACGCGATATGGCGAAGCAACAATTCGGCAGACCCGAAGGCCAGCGTCCAACCGAGCGAGCCGTGTCCCGCATTGACGAAAAGGTTGCTCGCATCTGCGCGGCCAATCATCGGCAGGTCGTCGGGGGTCTGCGGTCTCGACCCGGCCCAGATTTCCGGCATTTCGTCAAAGACGGCAGCTTGCGGCATCAGAGCTTGCGCCTTCTGCATAAGCCGTTCGACATCGGCGCGCCCCGCCCGAACTTCGTTCGAGAAAACCGCGTTTCCGGTCACTCGGATGCGGTCGCCCAAACGAGCCACGACGAGCTTTCCGGACGCATCCGTCACACTGAGATTCGGTGCGGTCGCTGTGGCGTTGTAGGTCAGCGAAATTCCCACAACGCCGACGACGGGTTTGGATCCCTGGAAGCGTCGCCGCAGCAGCGAATGTGCCGCATTGCCGGTCGCGACGACAAAAATATCGCCTCCGATGGTCTCGCCGTCGGTGCGCAGGCCAATGACTCGCCCGCCATTGCGGATCAATGATTTCACTTGCGTTTCGACCCGTATCGTTCCGCCCAGATCCTGAACCAGAATCCGCGCCAGTTCCTGGCAACACAGATTGCAGTCGCCCACTTCCGCGTCCGGTAGATGGATGGCACCGACAAAGGGGCGACGCGACTTGCGCAAGGCCGGTTCTCGGTTCAGGCAGGCTTCACGGGTCAGGATCTGATGCACACCTCCTGACCTTCCCTGAAACTCAGCCGATCGTC
>JBBKVT010000288.1:0-5084 GCA_037968535.1 Paracoccaceae bacterium | reverse complement strand
ACGCTGGACAGTTCGCCTCGAATAAGTCAGTCGAACAGGCCGAGGTCGAGTGCACTCATGAAGTACCGCCCGGAAATTGACGGTTTGCGTGCGCTCGCCGTCGTGCCTGTCATTCTCTTTCATGCTGGGTCCGAACTCTTCAGCGGCGGCTACGTTGGCGTCGATGTGTTTTTTGTCATCAGCGGGTATCTGATTACTTCGATCCTGATTACTGAAATCGACGCCGGCAGATTCTCGATCCGTCGCTTCTACGAGCGGCGGGCGCGCAGGATTCTACCAGCGCTGTTCCTCGTCCTGTCTACATGCCTTCCTCTTGCTTGGCTTTGGATGCCGCCAACACCGATGGCGGATTTCGGGAGCGTTCTGACGGCTGTAGCACTCTTTTATTCGAACTTTCACTTTGCTCAGGAAGTCGAGTACTTCGCGCTGGCGGCAGAAACGCGTCCTTTATTACACACCTGGAGTCTGGCGGTGGAGGAGCAGTACTATGTCGTATTTCCACTCCTTCTCTTTGGCCTGTGGCGTTTTGGTCGCAATGCGGCGCTTTGGGCCGTCGCATCCATTGCCTTTGTGTCATTTGCATACGCGGTCTTCTGGAATCCCGGCGAAGCCGCAGAGAAATTCTTCTCAACTCCAGCGCGCATTTGGGAACTGCTTGCCGGGTCACTTTGCGCTTTCGTGTTGAGCCGCCGAACACTCAACCCCAATGATATTCTGGCTTTGTTCGGCCTATCGATGCTTTTCTATGCGGTCTTTGAGTTCGATAGCGCTACGCCATTTCCTTCTGCTTGGACCTTGCTGCCGGTTGCGGGTACAGCGCTGCTCATCCTGTTTGGAGATGGAACGAAACTGGTAGCACGTATTCTTACACTTCGCCCGTTCGTGTTCATCGGTCTGATCAGCTACAGTGCCTATCTCTGGCATCAGCCGCTCTTTGCTTTCGCGCGTCTGCGAAATTTTGAGGAACCCGGCCCCGAACTGATGACCGTTCTGACCTTAGCTACCTTCATGCTCGCATATGTCTCGTGGCGTTTCGTGGAACAACCATTTCGCAGAGGCGGACTGCGCGTCGCCACTTCGGCTCCACTACTCCTGGCCTTTTCGGTCGGGGGCATAGTCTTATTGGGGGGAGCGGGGCTAGTGGCATCAAGAACTGAGGGCTTGCCGAAACGTTACACGGCGATCAACCTGATGGATTATATTTACAATAACAAACACTTGCAAAGTGCCACATGGCAACCGCTAAGGGAGCTAACCGGGGAGAAACGGTACGGTGTCGAAGGAAACGAAGCTGATAATACGGCCTGGCTTTCGATCAAGTCAGGCAAAGATGGCGTGCTGATTGTTGGTGACTCCCACTCGAAAGACCTGTTCAATGTCCTTAGCTCAAGCTCGACAGCGACTGAACGATTTTCCATTGGAAGATTTGGCGTGCAGATCCGCGATCTCGATTCTGACCACCAGCTTTTCAAATCACCGAACTACCTTGCAGCGAATATCATTATCCTGTCTGCGGCATACAACTCTGATGATATTACCCATTTGCCGGAGGTCATCAGCAGGATCGAGGACGATGACAAGGAACCAGTGATAGTAACGCGCAGTCCGAGTTTCCTTGGGAGTCGTGCCATTACGCTGGTTGACCACATGGTATTGCGCCAGAACGTGGGAGTTGCACACCTGCAATCCAGAGACTTTTTCGATGAAATCAATGCTGCGCATTATGAGGCTTGGCGTAATAACGCTGATCTCCATGCTATGAATCGTGCGATCCGCGATATTGGGGAGCGTTTCTCGGTGCCCCTGCTGGACCGAGCCGAGTTGATTTGTCCGAACTTCGAACGTCGTTGCTTCGCAATATCGGGTCAAATCAACAAACATTTCTACGATATGCACCACCTTACAATGGCGGGTGCGAAGTTTCTTGGTGAACGAATAGATAAAATTGGCTGGCTGTCGCCGTTATTGGAACAAGAAGCCGGAATCCAGTTCTAACCCGCAACTAAATTTCATTGAGTGTCATCCCGTTTTCAAGCCCCATGTCGGTGGATGCGTGAATGGTCTTCTCCATTCAACCCAAGGGCACATCTTTGTGAACGCGCGCACGTAGCGCCGCCAGGCGCTCTTGATCGATCGGGCAAAAGTTCGCGATCTTGCTCAGCTGTTTCAGGTCGATATCGGTCGCCGCACCGACGCGCGAATAGTCGACATCCTTGAACTCGACCCCATGCTCATCCCGCAGCCAGATCAAATCGGAACTGCGGGCAACGACGGTGTCGGCGACTTCGGGATAAAGCGTCGGTCGTGCGAAGCCCGCAATCTCGCTGTCGGCGGTGCGCACCGCCCTTGTGATGCTGATCCGCAGCGACCGGGTCGCCCGGGCGGACAGTTTGCGATTCGGGATGTCGTATTCGTTGATCACTGCCAGCGCCTCGGCCGAGATGCTGTCGTTCGACCGCCGGATCGCCGCCCGGTCGAGCGGCTCAGCGAGATCGGGCAGGAACCGGGTGCAGAAATCTTCCACGATATCGCCACCGATCAACGATTCGCGGTCGAATACCTGCAAGGACACTCGTTCAAATCCATTCTGCCAATAGGCCGAGATCGGCTTGCGATAGTAGTTATTCCTGACAGCCGGTACGGTTTGCGACATTCGCATTCTCTGATTCAGCCGCGACAGGAAATGAGAGGCCGGACTGCGCAGATAGGCTACGACTTCGGCCGTCTCCGCGATGTCCGCGAATTCATTTCGCATGAAGGCGACCTCGTCGCGTCCGGGCGCGCCCCAGAAGCCCTCGCCGCTTAGGATAAAGGTGCTGGCTTTCGAGCGATGGCAATCCCGCTTGATCCGGTTCCAGACTTTCGCGGATTTCGCGCGAATGCCAGCGCCTTCGGCATTCATTCGCCGGTTCAAAGCCGCGTTTTCATTGTCCAGCAGATGCGGCGCAGCAAAGGCATGCTTGTGATCACCAGATGACGGGTAGTGGATCCCATAGCGATTCAACAGCTTTCCGTTGCCCTTAAGGGCAAACTGAAGCGCGGTTGTTCCGGTCTTCTGATGTCCGATATGCAGGATCAGATGTGGCACGTTTACTGTGGCTCCCTGAAAGGGTCGGGGTTACAACTGGGACCGGTCAGGGTCAAGCAATCTGGAACAGATGAAAGCCGCCTTTTGCCGCCCGTCCGATTGTTCTATGGTCCCCGCGCAAATACAAACTGCAGCGAGAGCCGATTTGACCAAGCGGGCGATTATCCACGTCGGCACCGAAAAGACCGGCACCACTTCGTTGCAGAGCGTTCTGGGCGAACACCGCGATTGGCTGCGCGAGAACGGCATCCTGTTTCCGAAAAGCCCCGGCAAGCTCAATCATACAAGGCTTGTTGCGGCGGCAGAGGATGACGGTGTCATCGACAATATCAAAGCGCATGTGATGGCGTCACGACACGAAACCGCGATGCAAATGCGCCGTTCCTTCCGCGCCGACCTTAAACGCGAGCTTGAAAGCGGTGATCCCTGGCACACGCTGGTGCTGAGTTCCGAACTGATCCATAGCCGATTGCACACGCCGAGCGAAATCAAGCGCCTGATGTCTTTCATACTTGGGTCCGTCGACCGGATCACCATTCTGGCCGTCTTGCGCCGTCAGGATAAGCTGGCTGTCAGTCGGTTCAGCACCGCGATCAGGGCAGGCCACAAGGGGTTCAACGACGTGTTCGACGACATCGCGGAACACGCCTACTTCAGACTTCCAACGCGCCGCGACGTTTCCGATTTCAACCATTACTACGACTACACAAGTCTGGTTGATCGGTTTGCGCCTTTCGTCGACGACGCCAATATCGAGCTTCGGCTTTATCAGGACGGCGGTCACCGAACCGAGCCTGTAGAAATTTTGTCGGACGTGCTGCAGCTCGACTTCGGCCATGTCGACACGCCACCTCCGGAACTGAACCCCGCGATGAGCGCGGAGGCCCAGTTTGTGATTGGTCAAATCAATCAACGTATCGCGGCACACCTACCGTCGGGTAAGAGGGACGAACGATTCATCGCCCTGAAAAGGCGGATCGAGACCGAGCTTGCCGGTCCGGCGAGAATGAACCCGCGCGAGGCCGCACGGAGCTTCCTCGCCCGGTTCGAGCAAAGTAACGACACCTTGCGCGCCCGATTTTTTCCCGAGCGTCAGACGCTTTTCGACGACGATTTCTCAATGTATCCCGAATCTGTGGACTACAGTGATTTCCCGTCGCGACTGGAACCCGTCATCAATGACTACCTGGCGTCGCTCGTTCTTTCTACGCCGCAACAATCGGCATTGAAACGAACTTTGGGCAAGGTTCGCAAGCTTTGGGCAAGTTGAATGGCCCACCATTCAGACAAATTGGGATTCCGAGAGAATGATAAGAAAGCTGCGCCGTAATCTGCAAACGGCAAGTGCCGGGCCGAAGCGTTGGCTGCGGGTGAATGCGAACCATTATCGTACTGGCCGGCCATCGTCCGCGCCCGAAAAACGCGGGAAGTTTCTGCTTGCCCGGATCATGGGCAACGACCTTTTTCCGCGTCATGGCGAAGGTCAGATGTTGGCCAACTTGCGGTTCATTCTGGAAAACGAGGCGGACTTCGCAGATTGCACGAAGCTGTTCGTGCTGAACCGCATCTTCGATCCGGCGCTAATTGCAGAGGCACGAGATCTGATCAAGTTGCATGGCGCCGCAGCACTGGTCATTCCATTCGTTCCCGAGGAATACGCAGCCACCGGCTGGGACACCGAGGCGTTTGGCGGGCCGGCGTTCTTCGACAGCGCGAAATTTCTGTCAAACTCGCGTTCCTTGCAGGAGCGGATGCGGATATGGGCCTGCGGTCCAAAAATCCGCTACGCGATGAACATCAACGGTGCGCGAAATGCCGCGATCGCCGAAGGGTGGAAGTCCGCGGAATGGTCCGCGCTGCTGGATGGCAATTGCATCTTCACAACAGCTGCGTTCGGACGGTTCAAACGGGACTGTCTGGCCGACCCTTTCGCGCCCTACGTCATTATCCCGATGCAGCGGTTGGAGCATAATGAAGACTTCGAAGGCCGCGAAGC
>JBBKVT010000287.1:0-24435 GCA_037968535.1 Paracoccaceae bacterium | reverse complement strand
ACGCGCCGTCGATACCGCTGCGAAGGGCCAGCATCCGAACACCCTTTTGTGAACAGCGTAACAAAAACGCTGTCTCAACACACTGACAGGTGCGAACCCGAGAAACGGGTTCTCTTGGTCTGAAATGGAGAATGACATGACACTGATGAAACCGACCCTTACCCTTGGCGCAACGCTGGCCTGCGCGCTTTCCACAATGGCGATGACGCCCGCACATGCTCAGGACGGTATGGAAAAGTGCTTTGGCGTAGCGCTGGCTGGCCAGAACGATTGCGCAGCGGGCCCTGGCACAACCTGCGCCGGCACGTCGAAAGTCGATTTCCAGGGCAACGCATGGTCACTGGTTCCGGCTGGCACCTGCGCCGAAATGGAACTGCCCGCAGCAGCCGATGGCACAGAGCGCGCCGGTGCGCTTGAAGCGTTGGCTCGTGACGTTCCTGCATGACGATCTTTTGGGCGGGGGGTGCAGCCCTCCGCCCTAATCTTTTTTCGGAGAATAACACCATGCCCCTGACTTATGCCGCCGGTGTCGGTTTCAAGCCTGAACATTTCGAGGCAATCCGCACCACAGCGCCCGCTCTGGGCTTTTTCGAGGTCCACGCGGAAAACTATATGGGCGCAGGCGGTTTGCCGCACGCGCAACTTGCTCAATTGCGCGCCGATTATGCGCTGTCGTTGCATGGGGTTGGCCTGTCCATCGGTGGCGCCGATGCGTTGAACGCCGATCATCTGGCGCGTCTCAAGATATTGTGTGACCGATACCAGCCCGACAGCTTTTCGGAACATCTGGCCTGGTCCAGTCACGGTGGCGATTACCTGAACGACCTTCTGCCGCTTCCCTACACCGAGGAAACGCTGACGCAGGTCTGCCGCCATGTTGAGCAGGTGCAAGAACAACTGGGGCGGCAGATGCTGCTGGAAAACCCATCGACCTACGTGCTGTTCGAGCAATCGACGATCCCCGAGACCGAATTTCTGACCGAGGTGGTGCGGCGCACCGGCTGCGGTCTTCTGTTAGACGTGAATAACGTTTTCGTTACAGCCACCAACCATCAAACTGATCCGCTGGCTTATCTGGCTACCTTTCCGCTCGAGGCGGTGGGCGAACTTCATCTTGGCGGGCATAGCGAAGAAGATATTCCCTCCGGCCCGCTGCTGATCGACGCCCACGGCAGCCCCGTCGCCGATCCGGTCTGGGCGCTCTATTGCGCCGTTCTGGACCTGACCGGGCCGCTGCCCACGCTGATCGAATGGGACAATGATGTGCCGGACTGGCCGGTCTTGATGGCCGAAGCCGCACGCGCGCAAACTGTGCTGGACCGGATCAAGGAGGTGAGCCTTGAGCGCGTATCCTGATCTGGTTTCGGCGTTTGCGACTGGTCTCGTCGATGGCGATCTTCCGCCCGGTCTGACGGCCCGGATACCGCAAGAGGCCGCGCGCCGCTTTGCCGTTTATCGCAACAACGTCGCCATTAGCCTGACCGACGCGCTGGCCAAACGGTTCCCGGTGATTGAGCGGCTTGTCGGACACGAATTCTTTGCCGCTATGGGACGGGTCTATCTGGATGCCAATCGTCCGAAATCGCCGGTCCTGCTGGAATGGGGCGACACGTTTCCTGAATTTCTGGCGGATTTTCCGCCACTGGCAGATTACCCCTATATGGCCGATGTGGCGCGGGTCGAGTTGGCACGCGGCCACGCCTTTCACGCCGCCGATGCCAGCCCCATTGCACCCGACATTCTGATGAGTGCTGCGTCAGACCCCGAAAACGCGCGGCTGGGTCTGCACCCCTCCGTGCAGATCCTGCACCTATCGTATCCTGCCGTCAGTATCTGGGCCGCAAACCAGACTGGCGCAAATGGAAAAAGTGCAACGCTGACGGGCCCCGAGATCGCCCTGATCCTGCGCGATACGGGGTATCAAGTGCCGGTCGTGGCGATCAGGGCCGGAGACGCGGCGCTGATTGACGCCCTGCAGAACGGCCGGACCCTGCTGCTCGCCGCAGAGCTTGCGGCCTTCGCCCAAGCGAAACACGACCCGCAACCCCTTCTGGTCCGCCTAATGCAGGCTGGTGCCATAACCTTACCAAAGGAGACACCATGACCGCCCTCATCCGCCGCCTCAACAGCCTGCTCGACCAGATCCCGCAAGACATCGTGGCATTGGCTCTGCGCATCTTTCCCGCAATGGTGTTTTTCCAATCGGGCCGCACCAAGGTGGAAGGCCTGTTCACCATCAAGGATTCTACCTGGTTTCTATTCGAGCATGAATACGCCCTGCCGATCATACCGTCCGATCTGGCTGCCGTTCTGGGGACCACCGCAGAACATGTGCTGCCGATCCTGATAATACTGGGTCTCTTTACCCGTTTCGCGGCACTCGGCCTTCTGGGGATGACGGCGGTGATTGAGATCTTTGTCTATCCCGACGCATGGGTGACACATGGCCTCTGGGCTGCCGCCTTTCTTGCGCTGATCGCCATGGGCCCTGGGCGGGTGTCACTGGACGGATTGCTCGGGCTGGACGGGCCCCCGGTGCGCCCCGTCGTCGGACTGGAGCCAGCCGAATGATACGCTCATTTGCTATTGGGGCGATTGCCCGGGTCCTGATTGCAGGCCAAGCCACGGCTGATGCCAGCCGCTTTGCCGCAGAATGGCCGCAGACCGATTTCACCCGCACCCTGATCGGCCTGGACGAAGTTATATCGGGCGGACCGGGCAAGGACGGAATCCCGGCGCTGTCCGCCCCCAGCTTCATAGCTGCAGCGAATGAAACCCGGTTCGATCCGCGCGAACCCGTGCTGACCTACGCGCCCGAGGGGCAAGTGGCCCGCGCCTATCCGATCCGTTATCTGATGTGGCACGAGATCGTGAATGACACTGTCGCGGGCCGCCCCATCGCCGTCACCTTCTGCCCCTTGTGCAATTCCGGCATGATCTTTGACCGCCGGGTTGCCAGCCAAACCCTGACATTCGGTGTGTCGGGCCTTCTGCGTAATTCCGACATGGTGATGTATGACCGGCAAAGCCAGAGTTGGTGGCAGCAGGCCGTGGGACAAAGCATCGTCGGGCTTCACGCGGGGGAGGAACTGACCCAGCTGGTCAGCTGGATGGAAAGCTGGGACGCGTATCGCACCACGCATCCCGATGGGTTGGTGATGCAGGAGCCTGACTTGCGCCGCAACTACGGCCAGAACCCCTATGTCAGCTATGACAGTTCGATCCTGCCCTTTCTCTATAGTGGAGAAACCCCGCCGCATGGAATTGATCCACTGGCACGCGTGCTGCGCGTCGGCAACCGCGCCTGGCCCCTAGACAGGCTGCGCCGCGCAGGACGCGTGACCGAGGCCGGGCTGACGATCACATGGACCGAGGGTCAAGCCTCTGCCCTCGACAGTCCCAACATCGGCGCGGGGCGCGAGGTGGGCAATGTCCGCGTGCAGGACGCCGTCGGGCGGGACGTCGCGCATGACATCCCGTTTGCCTTCGCATTCCATGCGTTCTTCCCGGACGGGAAATGGATGCTCGGCAACTGAATGGCGAATATCTTCGGTTATTTCATGCGGCAACGTCCTGAGATGTATGCCGACAGGGCAATTACGCCGCAGTGGATCCTGTCCTCGCTCGGGTTTCAGGCGCGGCTGGTCTTTGCGGCGGTCCTCTGCCCGTATTTCCTGATTTCAGCCGCCAGCAAGATCGGCGGCAGCGATCTGTCCATGGGCCCGGACGTTGCGGGCACCTTTCTATCGCTGGGCGCATTCTACAGTCTCGCACCCGGCCAATTGGACGCGAATGGGGGCGACCCTGCGATGCTGCCCGCTGCCGTTCGGGTCGCCGTTTACGGGCTGGTGCTGGCCGAGGGGCTGCTGCCGGTGCTGCTGGTGATCGGATTTGCCACACGTTTTGCAGCCATCGGGCTGGTCGGGTTGGTCATCGCCACGTCGGCCATTGACATTCTCGGTCACGGCGCGCCGCCTGAAGTGGTGGGCGGCCTGTTCGATGCCAGCCCTTATGATCAGATCCTCGATCTGCGTCTCTTGTGGATCATGCTGTTGAGTGTTCCGGCAGCCCTTGGCGGCGGATGGCTGTCGCTCGACCTCGCGCTTGGCACCCTCCGCCGCAGGCACGCAAGACGGCCCGCCGAATAGCACCGGCGAGCCGCAGGTTCAGTCCACCTTGTAGTCTGCGAACCGGTCGTCGACTGGCGTTCCGGCCAGATGGTTGACGTAGTTCGAGAAGGTCTTGCAGGCGATGGCCAGAACGATGCCCAGAACCTGCTGCTCGCCATAACCGGCTGCCAGAAACGCGTCTATCGCGGGCTTGTCCGGATTGCCGCGCGTGTCGACCATCGTCTCGGTAAACATCGCGAGCGCCTGCAACTTGTCGTCAGGCAGGGGATCGCCGACCCGGACCGCGGCAAGCACATCAGCGGGCACGCCAGACATCTTGTCAGCCAGCATCGAATGCGCCGCCATGCAATAGCTGCAGCCGTTGAAACGGCTGATGACCAGGAAAACGATTTCCTGTTCCGCCGGGTTGAAACCCGCTGTTTCGCGGAACGAGGCATAGGTTGACAGATACCCTTCCAGAACGCCGGGCAGCTTGGCCATGTAAGTATACATGTTCGGGACGAATCCCATTCTGGCCTTGACGTCTTCGAGCATGGACCTGGCATCGCCGGTGGCCGTTTGGACCGTTTCGGGTGTCATTTCCAGCAAAGCAGTTCGTGTCATTCTGTCCTCCAACTTTATAGACCGATCATTCTGTAATTTGACTTGGCACGATGCAGGACTTATTTACAGAACAATTGGTTCAAAAAGAAGTGATGCCATGCCCGAGCAAACGAGACGCGGCAGGCCGCGTGGCTATGACGCCACCGATGCCCTTGAGGCCGCCACATCCGTGTTCTGGGCCAAGGGCTATGAGGGCGCGTCAATCGATGCGCTGTGCCGCGCGATGAACATGCCGCGCGCCAGCCTTTACCAACTCTTTGGCGACAAGCAGCACCTGTTTCTGGCGGCAATCGACCATTACGCAAGGACGCGCCTTGATCCGCTGTCGCAATGCCTCGGCCCGCTCGGCGCACTGGAAGAAGACCTGGAGTCGTTCTTCGACCAGGTCGTCACCCTTGCGACGCAAGATCCGTCAACGCCGGGCTGCCTGATATCCAGCGTTCTGTCCGATGCAGCAGGAACCAACCCGCTGTTCAAGGCAGAGCTGGACCGCCGCTTTGCGGCCCTCGAAAGACGCCTGTCGGACCGGTTGAGCCAGTCCGCCGAAAGACCGGGCGCGCCTGCTGAGGTCCTTGCGGTGGTTCTGGCTTCGGTCGCGCGCGGGCTGACATTGCGAGCCCGCTCGGGCGCGCCTGCCACTGAGCTTCGCGCGGTCGGTCGTGCCGCCGCGCGGGCTTTTCTCTAGTCGGCGGGCGTCTGCTCCTTGGAGATCGTCTTCCACAGATGCGTGTAGCGGTATTTGCGCCGCATCTCGTCGGTCATATCCGTGACGCGCACATGCTTCTTGATCCCGGCCCCTTCGAGAACCCGGTTCATGAAATTGTAGAGCGACGTGACCGAGATGATGTCGAACAACCCTTCTTCCGAGAACCCGGCGTCGTAGACCGCCTGAGCGTCTGACATGCCCACACCCGCAGGATCGACAGTCAGCCGCCGCGAATAGGCCAGTACCGGGCGCATCCGTTCAGGAATGCCAGGGTGATCCAGATCGATCTGCACATTGCCGAACACTTCGGCCGGTATGCCCCAGGCCTTGGCGTGATCCCGATGGGCCGAGAAGCAGTAGTGGCATCCGTTGACAGATGACACATAGGCCGCGATCAATTCCCGCTCGGCCACGGACAGTTCGCTGTCATTGCGCAGGATTGCGTCGTGATATTCCAGCAGGGGAAGGATGCCGCGATCAGGGAATTTGCGAAACAGCGAGAGGAGTTCAAGGTTCTGGATCGACGGGAAATGAGACAAGGGTGCAGGCTCCTTTGGCAACGGTTGCCCGACGGATCAGGCAGATTACCTTCAGCGTGGCGTCCTTCGGGCAGAGCAGTCAAGGGCCATCAACTGACGCTCAACTGAAGAACGCCTCAAGAAAAATCTGTAACGTTTCCGGATCTCATCTGTCTTCACGACAGGTTTGGGCAAGAAAAGGCACCGCTGACTGTGGCACAACACATTTCAAGACGATTTTCGTGACACGTGATCGTCCGCCTGACCCCATAAAAAAACGCTTCCACGATTGGAGACGGGGATGATCGACGCGGCCATTCTGCCCTTGCAACGGCGTGTGCTGACCCCGCCGGGTCGATGGCTGGCGGCCCGGAGCATCCACGCCGACCATCTCACGCTTGGGGGCTTTGTCGTAGGTGTATTAGCTGTGCCGGCATTAGCATTTGGCGCATATGGTTTGGCGCTGGTGCTTCTGGCGATGAACCGTCTGGCTGACGGGCTCGATGGCACGGTTGCGCGGCTATCTGGCCCGACAGATCGCGGTGCGTTTCTGGACATTGCCCTCGACTTTGTATTCTACGCGCTGTTTCCGCTGGGCTTTGCGCTGGCGGATTCGGTGACGAACGCCTTGCCAGCGGCGGTGCTCATTGTGGCCTTCGTGGGAACCGGATCGTCATTTCTGGCCTTCGCCGCCATCGCTGCCAAGCGCGGAGAAAGCGCTACGGCCTTTCCCACCAAGGGCATTTACTACCTTGGCGGCCTGACAGAAGGGTTCGAGACTATCGCCGTCTTCGTGGCGATGTGCCTGTTTCCTCGGGCCTTCCCGATCCTTGCCTATGGCTATGCTGCCGCCTGCGCCCTGACCACGGTTCTGCGTTGGCATCAAGGTTGGCTGGCATTCTCGCCGCAGAAATGATTGGCCAGAAACTGCAACAGAACATCGGCGAGGCTGTCATTGCCCGAGGACCCATTCGCCACATACTGGAGACCACATGAAACTTCCTTTCGTCATCGCTCTGTCATTGCTTGCAACCCCGGCTCTGGCCGATTGGCAGCAGACTCTGGACGCCGCGCGTGGCCAGACCGTCTATTGGAACGCCTGGGGCGGGGATGCGCGCACGAATGCTTTCATTGCCTGGGTTGGCGAACAGACCGAGGCGCTCTATGACGTCAGCGTCGAGCAGGCCAAGCTGACCGACACCGCCGAGGCGGTAACCCGGGTGATTTCCGAGAGGGCTGCCGGTCAGGACGAGGGCGGCAGTGTGGATCTGATTTGGATCAACGGGCCGAACTTTCTGGCGATGAAGGAACAGGGTCTTCTGTCCGGGCCATTTGTGGCCGATTTGCCCAACGCGCAATATCTGGACCTTGCGCCGACCTCGCCGGCATCGGTCGATTTCACCGTGCCGGCGGACGGCATGGAAAGCCCGTGGCGCCTGGCCAAATTCGTCTTCAACTACGATTCCGCCCGCGTGCCCGAACCGCCTCGCACCATGGCAGCCTTTGTGGAGTGGACGGCGGCCAATCCGGGGCGGTTCACCCACCCCGATCCGTCGAACTTCATGGGGGCAACATTTCTGAAACAGGCGCTGATCGAACTGGCGCCTGACGCGACCGTTTTGCAGCAACCCGTCTCGGACGCGGCCTTTGACGCGGCAACCGCGCCCCTCTGGGCCTGGTATGACGCGCTGCGCCCGAACCTGTGGCGCGGCGGCGAAACCTACCCTGAAAACCAATCGGTGCAGCAGCAACTGCTGAACGATGGCGAGGTGGATATCTCGATGTCCTTCGATCCGGCCTCGACCGCCGCCGCCATTGCGGACGGTCTGTTGCCCGATAGCGCGCGGGTGTTCGTGCCCGAAGGTGGCAGCATCGGCAATATCAGCTTTGTCGCGATCCCTTACAATGCGGCCAATGCCGAAGGGGCAGAGGTTGTGGCAAACTTCCTGCTGGACCCAGCGACGCAGGCGCATATGCAGAATATCGAGGTGCTGGGGTCGTTCTCGGTGCTGGACCCGGTACGGCTGGATGATGTCGCAAAGGCAGCATTTGCCGCCCTGCCCACTGCTCCGGCGCTGCCGACCCTGGCCGAGCTTGGCCCGACGCTGCTTGAACCCCATGCCAGCTGGATGACACGGCTGACCGAGGAATGGGCGCGGCGTTACATCAAATGAACCATGAAGGCCGTCGGCTGCGCGCTGGCGTTCTAGCGGTGGTCGGGCTTGGCCTGATCGCCCCCATTGCCGTTGGCCTGTGGCAGACCGGGCGCGCCGCCTTTGGCATCCTGCCCGCACTGGGGCGGAACGTGGCATCGCTTGGCCCATGGTACGATCTGGCCGATCTGCCGGGCTTTGCCACAAGCCTGCGCCTGACGCTCGTCACGGGCCTTGGGTCTACCCTGCTGTCGCTGGTGCTGGCGACCGGATTTTGCGCCGCGGTTCACGCCCGGATGAACGTGTCGGCGGGTGCGCGGATGCTCACGCCGTTTCTGGCGATTCCCCATGCGGCAATGGCGGTGGGGCTGGTTTTTGTGCTGGCCCCGTCAGGCTGGATCGCACGGATGATGGCGCCCTTGGCCGGGTGGGACCGACCGCCGGATATCGCCACGGTCAATGACGGCTGGGGCCTCGCCCTGACGATCGGGTTGATGGTCAAGGAGGTGCCGTTCCTGTTGCTGGTGATTCTGTCGGCACTCAGCCAGATCCCCGTGGCACGCCACATGGCGGCGGGGCGCGCGCTTGGCTATGGCCGCGGGATCGTCTGGATCAAGATCATTATGCCGCAGGTCTGGCCGCTGATCCGACTGCCGGTCTGGGTGGTGCTGGCCTATGCGCTGTCGGTCGTGGACATGGCGATCATCCTTGGCCCGTCGAACCCGCCGACACTGGCAGTGGCGGTGACGCGCTGGTTCAGCGACCCTGACCCGACAATGATCCTGCCCGCTTCAGCTGGGGCCATCCTGCAGGCGGTGATCGTAGGTCTTGCGGTGGCTCTGCTGATGGCCGCCGAGGCGGTGGGCAATAGGCTGGGGCGCTGGTGGCTTCGGCGCGGCGGGCGCGGGCTGTCGGCGGAGCCGGGGCTGTGGGCGGCCAGTGCGGTCGTGATGGCATTGATGGCGGCGGGCGTGCTGGCGATGGTGTCGCTTGTGGTCTGGTCGCTGGCGTGGCGGTGGTCTTTCCCACAGTTGCTGCCGGAAAGCTGGTCGCTGAAACCGTGGATGGGCGCGCAAGACGGCTGGATGCGGGCGCTGACCAATACGCTGGTTTTGGCCGGGGCGACGGTGGGGCTGTCTTTGGCTCTCGCGATTGCGTGGCTCGAGGGTGAGGATCGCGCCCGCCGCACCCGCGCGCCCTGGGCCGAGGCGTTGATCTATCTGCCGCTGTTGATCCCGCAGATCGGGTTTCTTTACGGTCTCAACGTAGGGTTCCTTCAAATCGGGCTGTCTGGCGGGATCTGGGCCGTGGTCTGGGCACAGGCGCTGTTTGTCTTTCCCTATGTGATGATCGCCCTGTCCGATCCTTGGCGTGCGCTGGACCCACGCATGATCCGTGCCGCCGCTGCCCTTGGCGCCGGGCCGGGACGCAGACTCTGGGCGGTCAAGCTGCCGGTGCTGATACGCCCGATCCTGACCGCTGCCGCCATCGGCGTGGCAGTGTCCGTGGCGCAATACCTGCCGACGCTGTTCATGGGCGCGGGCCGCATCGCGACGCTCACCACCGAGGCGGTGACCCTGTCCTCGGGCTCCGACCGCCGGGTGACGGGGGTCTATGCGACGCTGCAGGCCGGGCTGCCTTTTGCCGTCTACCTTGCAGGAGTCATGATCCCTGCGATGGTACACCGCAATCGCCGCGGCCTGTCCGGAGCCAACACATGAGCCTTGACCTCGACGCACTCTGCATCCGGTCGGCCAATGGCACCGCGCTGTTCCAGCCGCTGACGCTGCATGTCCCTGCAGGCGATGTCGTCACGGTGATGGGGCCATCGGGTGTGGGGAAATCGACGCTGCTCGACGCCATCGGCGGGCATCTGGCGCATGGTTTTCGCCTGTCGGGCACGGTGCGCCTGAACGGGCGCGACGTGACGGCCCAGCCCGCCGAGACGCGGCGGATCGGGCTGATGTTCCAGGACGCCCTGTTGTTTCCGCATCTGTCGGTCGGGGACAATCTGGCCTTTGGCCTGCCGCCTGGCCTGCGCGGACGTGCACCCCGGCGCGAAGCGGTCGAGGCCGCATTGGCCCAGGCGGGGCTGGCCGGGCTTTACGAGCGCGACCCGGCCACACTGTCGGGCGGTCAACGCGCCCGCGCGGCGTTGATGCGCACCCTGCTGGCGGAACCTGCGGCCCTACTTCTGGACGAGCCGTTCTCGAAGCTCGACGCCGGGCTGCGCGGAGACATGCGCCGATTCACCTTCGATCATGTGATATCGCACGCCGTTCCGACGCTGATGGTCACACACGACCCCGACGATGCCGCCGCCGCTGGCGGGCCCGTCATTGCCCTGAAAGGACCCGTGGCGCCATGAACATTGAAATCGCAACCGCCTTGATCATCGCCGTCATCCTGATGGCAGCCAGCGCTCTTGGGCTGACCGAAGCCCTGGGCGCGCATCCGTTCTGGGCGGTAAAGACCGGAGCGATCGGCAGCGCGGTGGGATTGTTGATCTATGCGGGCTTGCGATGGGCCGGAATGCGGCCCGGTCGCATTGCGATTCTGGGCGGGCTCACGCTGATCTTGGTAGGGTTCGCAGCGAAGCAGGGCAAAAGCCTTTTCGTCGCATCATTTGCCGAAAATGCCCTTGCCGGGCGGTTCTGGTATTTTGGCTGGTTCGCCCTCATGGCCGCGCTGTGCATGGCACTTTGTGCCCTCGCGGCCAGCACGCTACGCCGCTGATATTTCCGCTCGCTCGGGATCTGGCGCAGGGTCGGCGGACCATTCCAACTGATGGGGGTCGAAGCCCTTGGCAAGATGCGGCTTCACGATCTGGAAATACGGTGACAGGTCGAAATCGCGCGGTGCGAACAACGAGTGGTGGCGAATGTGCAGGATTTCCCGCCGTGCAAATTTCGAACCCTTCCGGGCCTTCACGGCCCGCGCATCGGGCAGAATCGGATAGCGGATGGATTGAAACGCCCGCGCGATCAATGACGAACAGATTGCCCGCGTCGGGTCTCCTGAACCGAAGGCCAGCATCCGCCTGCGCCAGCGCACCGGAATCGGTGGCGTCGGAAAGAAATAGCGCAAGAGATCGAAGACGTTGCGCAGATCGTATTTCAGGCCAACGCGCACGGCCATGAATTCGGTCACAGCGCGACGTTCCTCGGGCGTCAGGCCGATGGGGCGACAGATCCTTGTGTTGAACCGCGCGTATTTTGACAGGGGTGCCGACACGCAGCCCTCAGTCAGATTGACCTCGATCAGCCGGTGCGGCTCGGCGGTGCCCGGCATTGCGGGCAAGCTGTCACCCACATACATCGCGGCATGGGACCATGTGGATTGGGTTAAATACTTGATGGCGCTGGAAATCCGCTCCTGTCCCTCGAGCAGAAGCACGTCGCCGGGTTGCAGCGTGCGACACAGGGTATCAAAATCCGAGGGCGTGAAGGGGGCATAGCCGACACTCGGACGGTTCAGGTAAGCGGCCAGACGCCGCCCGATCCTGCTCAGGAGTGAATTGCAACAATCACGCAGCGTTATGGACATCCAGTTCCTCCGTTCTAAGTGTCTGGCTTTGTGGAGAAGACTCCCGTTGCGGTGAAATGTTACAGGCTGGCGCGGCAGATATCGCCCTCGCAGCGGATGGCGGGCATTGGGCGACCCGTCGCGCGCATCAGGGCCAAGGCCAGCGCGACGCCCACAATAACCGCCACCCAGCTTGGCAGCGCATGGGGCGATAGGGCGGGCAGGCCGAACAGGATCAGCCCGTCATTGCCACCGGGGATCAATGCGGCGCCTGCGCCCATCGCGACCCCGGCCATGCCGTGGCGCAATGCGGCCGCAAGGCGGATGCGGCGCAACCGGAACGACCCGCGCAAAGCGGCAGAGCAGACCATCCCGAGGATCGCCGCCCCCGAGATCTGCCACAACGACGTACCGTTGGCGCAGCCTGACAAGGGCGCTGCCCGTACTGCGCAGAGCATTGTAGAAGAAAAAGACTACGTCGTTCTCAGATGACCTGAGGGCGCGCCGATTGTTTCACCGCGGCGCTATACCATTTCGTGAGGACCGGGCCGCATCGACAAACTCTTTCAACTGCGCTCACATTGCCGGGATACCGGGGTATTTTTCTTTACTTCGCAATAACTTGACGGACACTGGTTGTGGAAAGGAAGACCACCATGAAGCGCTCAATCCTGTGCAAAACCCCTGCCGAGCATTCGCAATTTCCGTCCGTTGCGCCTGAGTCTTACACAGACAACGCCGCCCGAAATGGGGGTTCTTTCACAGACGGGGAATTCATTAGCAGAATTGTCATGGATCGAGAAAGGCCGGGCAGCCCGTGGGCCGTCATCGCTGGCTACTTTTTCCTTCGGGGCCCGCATGGATGAGTTTCCCGATGCGCCACAAGGCACCACGGCTGCCCGCATATTCCGGGTCGTGCTGCGCCTGATCCTATTGCTGATACTGGCCTATAGCGTCCATCTGTTGGTCGCCTGGTTCTCCGCGCGGACTGCGGACATCCATCCCGGTGCGCAGGTCGGTATGCTGTTGGTGCTGTTATTGGCCTATGCGCTGCTGATTGCCGTCCCGTTCGTGCCGGGGATTGAAATCGGTTTGATGCTGCTAGCGGTCGAGGGGGCATGGATCGCCCCCTGGATCTATCTTGCCACCGTGGCCGGGCTTTTGTTCGCCTACGGTGTAGGTGAATGGGTGCCCTATGCGCGCCTGCACCAAATACTGGCTGATCTGCACATGCGTCGCGCCTGCGCCTTACTTGAACATATTCACCCGCTCAGCCGCGAGAAACGGGTCATGCTGCTGCGCGACAATGCGCCGAAATGGCTGCGCCCTTTCATTTCCCGCTATCGCTATCTGTTCGTGGCGGCCGTCATCAATCTCCCGGGTAACGCGATGATCGGCGGCGGGGGCGGCATCCTGTTCCTTACCGGCCTTAGCCGACTCGTTAGACCAGCCGCCGTGGCCCTGACCCTTGCGCTGGCTGTCATGCCGGTGCCGCTGGCTGCCTGGGTTTTCGGTATCGACATAATCCCATGACGGATTGCCGGAGCGGCAATCTTCTATCGCGCCGGTTACCCCTGATGCTGCGGTCCGATCCCCTGAAACATCGGCGCAGATCCACGGTGCTGCGCATGCCGATACCGGCATGGTTCCGATCCAGCCAAGTCGCGGCCGTTCACGCCCCAGATCGCGCAGATGGGTCAGGAATTCCCATTCCGCATTCATCTTTGACGACGCCCCCAGCTTCATCAGGGCTGTTTCATTCTCGATGATGTGGATACGCTCCAGCCGATATTGGTCCTCGTCCAGCTTGCCCTCTTCGATCAGCCGCGCCACGAAGTCGATGGCCCGCAACTCCTTGAGAAGGCTGGAGTTGAAGCTGATCTCGTTGACGCGGTTCTGAATCTCCTGCGCGGTTCGCGGCACACCCTTGCGCTCGATCGGGTTGATCTGCACCACCACGATATCGCCGGTGTCAGTTCCGGCAGAGTGGCACCATTCGCGCCAGGAAAACTGATCTTCTCGCTATGCATAGCATGTCTCCGGTTGAGGGTTAAGGCGGCAGTCATAGCTGCTGTACCACTACGTGCTTTGTTCAGATACGCCGGTTTGGGTGCGACGAGCATGCGAAACACCATGCCCAGCACGGCCCCGTAGATGAAATGCAGCACCAGCGTCATGATCGGTGCCATGATCCCAAAGCCCATTCCGAACAGCCCGGCTCCGGCCGTAGGCATGACCATGATCATCATGCCAAGCCAAGCGGCGATGCCGAAGACGATGCCCTTGACCAGCGCCGTTCCGCCCGGGATCAGACCGTAAAGCAGCGCAAACCCGCCACCCCAAATCACCGTTCCGATGATGAAGTGACCCAACCATCCCACCGCAGCGGAGGCCCCCATCATGGAACTAAGCATGGCGATGACATCCAACTCTGGCATCACACCCATCATGCCCTTGACCAGCATCATGGCAGACAGAACGACAGTCGCAATGAGCCCGGCAACAAGGCCGACTGTGATCTTGTTCATGGTATTGTTCCTTTCGCGGGGACCTCAGCCGCCCTTTTGCTTCCCTTCGTGAAGCTGGGAAAGGATTGCGCTGATGCGGTCGTCGTCGACCTCACCCTGCGCATCGGTTACGGGCAGGCTCTCGGTCAGATCGCGGGTTGTGCGCATTTGACCGATGAACCGTTCGCATCCTTTGCACATCGCAAGATGCAGTCGCATCTGGAGGGCTTGCCACGTGCTCAGTTCTCCGTCGATCAGTGCGCTGGCGCGGGTAGCAACTTCTTTGCAGCTCAACATCTGGCGGTGTCCTTTTCACGTGCCTCACATGAACAGGACAATCGGAACCCCGCCATGTTAGACGCGTCTAAAAAATAATTCAGTTCCAGCGACATGCAAGACCTCCCGTCACATCAGTCCGTCGAGAGCAGCCCGAACGCCCAGACGTGCCCGGTGGAGCGAGACCCGCATGTTGCCCTCGCTGATGCCAAGGATCGCGCAGACTTCTTCAGCGTCCAGCCCCTGTTGTGCGCGCAGAATGATCACGGACCGCTGGCCCGCTGGCAGGGCTTTAATCGCAGCATTCACATGCTCCATCACGCTGCGCCCCGCCAGAATGCGTTCGGGGGTAAGGGTTTCCCAAAGTTCCGGCATGTTTTTCCAACGCCCCCGGCCATCAAAGGCGGCCGCAAGATTGTCGTCCTCGCCCGCGCCATCAAAAGAGACGATGCGCCCCTCGCGCTTCGCACGGCTTCGGGCCTTGTTGATCAGGATCGAGAATATCCAGCTTGCCAGCGAAGAACGTCCTTCAAAGCCGGAAATGCTCTTCAGAACCGCGATCCAGGTTTCCTGAGCAACCTCTTCCGCTGTCGCGCGGCTCCGAACGACGCCGGTCGCGACGCGGACCAGTGATGTATTATGCTGGTTGTAAATCTGCTCGAATGCGGCCCTGTCGCCGGCAGCAAGCAGTTGAACAAACGCTGCTTCCTTCGCCCGAGCAGTCGACATCGCAATCCCCACGCTGTTTTGTCCTACTAAGCAGAATTAACGTTCTATAAGTCCAGAGATGAGTGTTTTCGGACAAGGGATCGTGAATGCCTATGTCTTAAATTTATGAGATTACACAGCGCAATTGGCCACCGGCCGCCGCAAAACGTGGAGGAGACGTTCCATGCAGACCTGAACACCCTTGAAAAAGCCGCGTAAGTTCTGAAAAAGCAAGCCTCTCGGAAACTCGGGGCGTGTGCTGGCCGAGGATTTCGACCTGTCGCTGCTGGGGATCACCGACGAGGATCTGGATGCTCTGCTGCGCGATCCGGATGCGCTGGGCGGCGGCGGGCCGGTGGAGGGCGAGTATGATATTCCCGAACCGCGGGTCACGCCAGTGTCGGCTCCAGGCGAACTCTGGCAGCTGGGATCGCACCGGCTGATCTGCGGTGACAGCACGGCGGCGGATGTGGTCGATCGGCTGTGGCACGAACGCCAAGAGATCAACGGTGATCAACTCGCGATGGGTCACGAAGTGGCCGTGCGACAGGCCGTCATACGTCTTCAACGTGCCGTTCGGCAGCAGCTTGATCGCCTCTTCGGTTGGTTCTCCACTCCAGTTCTTCGACATTCCCGCAAATCTGCGCTACCCAACAGGCGGAGGATAGCAGTTTGATCGAAGAGTTTGGTTTAGTCGCGATATTACTTGCCGGAGGGATACTTGCGACAGTGCGGTTTCTTACGGTGCGTGGCACGGTTTCCCGAAGGACCGCATTGGCAGCCGATATTCTGCAACATGGGACTGTTCCGTCAGCGTTGGCTGATGCAGCCTGGACGGGATCAGATTACAGGGGGCTGGACGATCAGCTCGATAGCTGGAACGTGCAGATCCGTGCGCTGGCTCATTCTCACGATGCCTCGCCTTTTCTGCATGACTTTCCAGGCGACCTTCCGGTGGCGCTCGCTGTTCTGGACGACGCGCTGAGTATCCTTTTGCGTTGCGTTCCCTCAAAGGAACGACCCGATGGCACGAGACTGCGCCGGTTGAGGGGGGCTATCAACGAAATGCTGAAAAGCCTGAAGAAAGTCGGCTTGTCCGCGACGAAGGAAGTCCCGGCTCGCCCGATATTTCCGGACCGCATCAAGGAATATGTAAACCGGGTTGGCTTTGAATCCGAGGGTGAGTTCATGATCCGTCGCAGCCTGCTGCTTGCATGGGTTCGATACGATGGGCAGTCTTGGTATGATGACCAACCCACCTTCTGGATTGGCAAACCGGAGAGCGGAACATCCCGGCCTGCCACTTCCTGACCCTGGCTTGGGTTCAGCATCCCTGTCGGGAGAGAAGATGCTGACCCCAACCCTCTTTCCGGTCTCAATACAGCTGATCTATTCTGCTTGGCTTCATGGATGAAAGAACGATCACCGACGCGCCATGGACCGCACGTTCGTGCAGATGGATCGCATCCTGGTTGAGCATCCGGATGCAGCCCGCTGACACGGACTTCCCCAGTTCGCGTGGGGACGCGTCGCCATGGACGCGGTAGAGCGTGTCTTCGCCATTTTGAAAGAGGTAGAGGGCACGCGCGCCCATTGGATTCCCCGGTCCGGGGTCCATGCCGCCATTGGCGACCGAGTATGGCTCCAGCTCTGGCTTCCGCTCGATCGTTTCCTCCGGCACGTTCCAGCGTGGCCACTTGCGGCAGAACTGAAGCCTTGCCGTGCCTTCCCAGGCGAACCCGGCCGCGCCCACGCTGACGCCGTAGCGTGTGGCCTGATCAGCGGAGTCAACGAAGTAAAGCATGGCCGCGTCCGGATCGACGATGATCGTCCCACGGTCGTGCTCGGGCCATAGGTTCATGACTTGCTGCCTCCAAAGGTCGGGCGCAACAGTGCCTTCCGGAACAGCCGGGACCGGAAATGGCTCATCATGAATTGCTCCGTAGAAAGCCGGGAGCGGTGGATACACGGGCTCTGTGAGCGCGGTTGCGGCGTGGGTAGGTGTTTCAGGGATGGGGCGGGTGCAGGCAGCAAGAGCTGCCGCGCCGCCGTTGGCGACGAAGGTGCGTCTGTTCAACATTGGTCTGGTCTTTCGTTCGTGATGAAAATGGCGCGATGCGCCGGGTTTTGATCAGACCGAACGAGGGGGTGACGTGGGTGGCGCTTGGGCGCAGCGCTGGATCAGACGCGGATTGCTGAAGACCGTTTGCACATTTTTGGGAACGGACAGGAATTGGTCGATGCCGGACAATACGGGCGCGTCTGCGCTGCAACGAACCTGTTGAAAAACCGCGAGGCGCTTCTTTTTCGAGGGGGCTGTGAAGGTCGCATCAGTAGCGCCCGCTTCGCTTTCTAGAACGGTTTCATTCAGGACTTGCGCATCGCTCTCGACATTTGCCGTCGCTGCCGAAGCAACGGAGATTCCGCACCACGGCAGAAAACTGACCAGCACGAGTGCGGTCATGATGGACTTAACGAAGTGCATTTGGCCGATCTATCCCCAAAACAATTGGCGTTCAAGCTGCCGGGTGCCCAACAGATGCCCCCGACACAGAGCGCTAAGTGTCTGACAGAAGGGCACCCGGGTCCAGGCCACGCTGCTGCGCACTTGTGCGCACCGCATCCTGCAAGGCCGCACTCTTGTTCAGCAAAGAGCGAAACCGCGCGACGTCCAGCAAAAGAAGTGTCGTCGGAGCGATTGCGCGGACTTCCACGCGCCGGGCGTTTTTCATCAGTATGGCCACCTGTCCGAACATTTCGCCTCTGCCCAACCGCCACGTCTGACCGGCACTTTCCAGCTCAACCGCACCAGAAGCGATAAAGAACACGCCCCTCACACCGCCGTCTTTGCGCGAGACGATACTGCCAGCATTGACATACTCGGTCTTCAGCGCGCGGCCGAGTTGACGAACGGTTCTGTCATCCATGTCCGCGAACAGGGGAAACTGCCTCACGAGTTCGAGACGCTGCACGGCGATATCTAACGGCGGGCGGTTTTCTGCCTGGGCGCGTCGCGCCATCAGGTCCTGCATCAGTGTTGTATAGACCTCAGCGCCGATCAGTCCGTCTTCGCGCATGGCCGTGTATTCCCGTTCCTCAAGCCGAAGAGCGGTGCGCCGGATAAAGCGCCGTTCCAGTTTCTCGGCATAACCGGGATATTGCAGTCGAAGGCCATCCAGCGCCGTCTCGACCATCTCGATGCGCCGAGAGATCATTTCAAGCAGAAGGTCAGCAACGCGCCGTCCGTGGATGCGGCGGATACGCCCTTCGATGAAAGCACCGAGATCACGCAGAGTCAGCCTTTGCGACAGCAGAAGCTCGAAGCGGTCTGCGGTCAGGCGTACGAGAGGGGTCGGCAGCCTCAACCTGCTGTGAAGCAGCCCCGCCATCCTGAAGGTGCGTCCGTAGGCGACAGACCTTCGGGCCGCCCGCTGATAGCCGTTGCGCCCGTCCGCGCGCGCGCCTTCGATCAACCGGTCCGCATCCAGCAGTGTCTGTTCCGCCATGCGAGCCGAGATCGTGCGTTCGCGCACGCGCTGGATAATGGTATCCCGTTCAAAACCGGCAAGCGCGATCAGCCCCAGGGTGATCCGGTCGCGATCAAGGATCTTATCGCTGTCTTCGGCGGCCTTCACGGCGATCTCCAGCCGTTCGCCAAACACCTTTGCCTCGGAGCGTACGACATCGTGGGACAGAGCGTAGTCTTCGGTCGTGCGCGCCACGTCCTCGCGGACAGTTTGCAGCGCGACGGCGACCACCTGTCGCGACATCGCCTCGTCAATCGGTGACAGGCGGTCAAGCCCCAGCCAGCCGATGACCGCCCGGAGCGTCGTTCCCTGCACCAGCAACGTGAACAGGGTGAAACCGGTCGCGAGGATACCAACCAGACGCTTGACCTCGACAGGGACACGCAGGCTTTCGGTAACGGCAAGCGCCAGCGCAAGGGTGACAGCACCACGCAGTCCGCCCCACAGGATCGCGGTGCGGTAAGTCGGCTCGACAGCAGGCGAAACCCTCAGCACCGTAAGCAGGGGCAGCAGCCCGAACAGGATAACCGCGCGCGCCGCAATCGCCGCGAGAATCACGACGCCGATCAGGACGAAATCGTTAAGCCGCACATCTTCCAGCAACCGGGGGATCAGCAGCGCAGCGAGAATGAAGATCAGCGCACCGGCCCAGTGGGCCAGCAGATCCCAGACGTCGCGCAGGTTGGTCCATGCCTCGGGTGGCAGGCGACCCGGCCCGGTCAGGTTGAGTGTCAGCCCGGCGGCAACGACAGCAATCACACCCGATGCGCCGACGAGTTGTTCCGATACGATATAGGCGAGGTAGGGCAGTGCGGCGGAGACCGAGATCAGCGCCCGTTCATGCGCGCTGAACATGGCCATGATCCAGATCGCTATCCGCGCGGCCAGCCAGCCGGTCAGCGCGCCGCCCAAGATCAGGACCGGAAACTGGGCAAGTGCCTCGCCCAAGTCCGGGTCCGGCGCACCGAGCATCACGAAGCCCATGAACAGTCCGAAGAGCGCGATGGCTGCGGCGTCGTTCAGCAGGCTTTCACCTTCGATGATCCGTGCCAGGCGGCGGGGCGCCGAGATTGACCGAAAGATCGAGACAACTGCCGAGGGGTCGGTTGTCGATACAATTGCGCCGATTAGCAGACAGGCCGCCAAGGGCAGCGTGCTGGTCGAGGACAGCGCATATCCGACGCTGAGCGTGGCGACGACCACCGCAACGACGGCCAGCACCATGATCGGCACCCAGTCGTCCAGCATCCGTCGCAGGTTCATCCCCAGCGTCGCCTGAAACAGGAGCGTCGGCAGGAAGACGTAAAGAAAGACGTTCGATCTGATCGGCAGGCCAAGGATCGCTTCTGCAACGGGGTTAAGCGCGTCGGTCAGTTCAGTGCGCAGAAAGAAGATCGCGCCCGATCCGATAAGAATACCCAGAATGGCAAGGATAACGCTGTAGGGCAGACGCAAACGCGCCGCCAGCGGCTCTGCGGCGCCGATGACCAGAAAGAGTGACGCGATGACCGCAGAAACAATAACGATATCCATGGGATGGGATATATCCAAAATATGCGAAAGCAGAAACCGCTTCACGACCCGTTCATTGGCTGGACGGTCGTTCCTGAGCAATCTGTCCGCGCGCAGGAAGGGTCCAGTTCGATACATTGTAATCGGTTTGTGCATCGTGCCGGAGGTTCGTTTCCGCCAACGCAGTTTTCAAACAGTTAGATTAAATCGCCTTTTGGTTCACCCGCTTCGACAGATCCGCGGCGCTCTCCTTCCGTTCGCTGTAACGGTCGAGCAGGTAACGCTTGTTGTCGCGGGTCAGTAGCGTGAACTTCATCAGCTCCTCCATGACATCGACCATCCTGTCGTAATACGGCGATGACTTCATCCGGCCCGCCTCGTCGAATTCCAGAAACGCCTTCGGGGTGGATGACTGGTTCGGGATGGTCAGCAGACGCATCCAGCGGCCGAGGATGCGGAGCTGGTTCACGGCGTTGAAGCTCTGCGAGCCGCCGCTGACCTGCATGACGGCCAGCGTCTTGCCCTGCGTCGGGCGCACACCCCCGAGCGACAGCGGCAGCCAATCGATCTGGGTTTTCATGATGCCGGTCATCGCGCCGTGCCGCTCGGGCGAACACCAGACCATGCCCTCGGACCAGGTGACCAGATCGCGCAACTCCTGCACCTTCGGATGATCGGCCTCCGCGTCGTCCGGCAGGGGCAGACCGGAGGGGCTGTAGGTCCGCGTATCGGCCCCCAGGCGCGTCAGGACGCGGGCCGCTTCCTCCGTCATCAGGCGACTGAACGAACGATCCCGGAGCGAGCCGTAGAGCAGCGCGATGCGCGGGGCGTGTTTTGCCCGCTCCGGCGAAAGCAGGCGATCCGTGTCGATGGGGTGGAAATGGGCTTCTTCGAGGTTCGGGGTGTCAGCCAACGCGGTTTCCTTCCGCGTCGATCAGCGGTGTGCCATCCTCTTTCATCATCGGATCGGGTGGCAGGCGGTCGAGAAGATCCAGCACGGCCTCGCTCGGGCGGCAAAGCCGGACCCCCTTCGGCGAGCAGACGATGGGACGGTTGACCAGGACAGGGTGGTCCAGCATCGCCGCAAGCAGTGCGCCGTCATCAACGGAAGGATCGAGCAGCCCCAGATCCTCCGCCGGGGATTTCGTTGTCCGCAGGGCGGTGCGGGGCGTCAGACCGGCAGCGGCGAACAGTGCCAAGAGTTGCGGACGGGTCCAGCCGGTTTCGAGATAGGGAATGACCACTGGCGCCTCACCCTACGCTTCGATGATCGCCAGCACATTGCGCGAGGTGCCGCAGTCAGGGTTGTGATGGATGAAGATGCTCATGAGGCATCCCCTTCCTTTGGAAACCAGTGCTGTGTGCGGTTGGCGAAAGCGACGAGCGACAGCATCACCGGCACCTCGACGAGGACGCCGACGACGGTGGCAAGTGCCGCACCGGAGCCGAGCCCGAAGAGGCTGATGGCGACGGCGACGGCCAGCTCGAAGAAGTTGGACGTGCCGATCATGGCGCAGGGCGCGGCCACGTTGAACGGGATGCCCCAAGCCCGCGCCGCGCCATAGGCCACGAAGAAGATGCCGTAGGACTGGATCAGCAGCGGCACGGCGATCAGCACGATGACGAGAGGGCGGCTCAGGATGATCTCGCCCTGAAACCCGAAGAGCAGCACGACCGTCACCAGAAGCCCGATGATCGAGAACGGCTGCACGCGAGACTTGAACACATCCACCGCCGCCTCGCCACCACGTCCCACAAGGCTCCGGCGCGTCAGATACCCGGCCAGCAGCGGCAGCAGGACGTAGAGGCCCACCGACAGCAGCAGCGTATCCCACGGCACAACGATATCCGTGACGCCCAGCAGGAAGGCCACGATGGGCGCGAAGGCGAAAACCATGATCACATCGTTCACGCTGACCTGCACCAGCGTGTAGGTCGCATCGCCGCGCGTCAGGTTCGACCAGACGAACACCATCGCGGTGCAGGGTGCGGCCCCCAGCAGGATCACGCCCGCGAGGTAAGCCTGCGCGTCGTCCGGCGGGATCAGGCCCGCGAAGACATATTCGAAGAACAGCACGCCGAGCGCCGCCATCGTGAAGGGCTTGATCAGCCAGTTCACCACCAGCGTCACCACCAGACCTTTCGGCTTGTCACCGACCTGCCGCAGCGACCCGAAATCCACCCCGACCATCATCGGATAGACCATCGCCCAGATCAGCACCGCGACGGGCAGGTTGACCGATGCGACCTCCAGCGAGGCCAAGGCCGCAAAGAGACCGGGGAACAGGTTGCCAAGCAACAGCCCCGCGCCGATGGCGAGCGCCACCCAGACGGACAGCCAGCGTTCGAAGGTTCCCAGACCCGCCGCAGCGGGAAGCGATGTATCGGTCATATCGCACTTTCGGTCTTTGGAGATCAATCGGCCTTGGCGGCGGCCTTCCCAATGTCATCCAGGTTGCGTTGCAGCGTCATGGCAGTTTCCTCAACAGGCACAGGCAAGTTCGTCGATGACGGGTTGGCACAGCTCGGGACGCCCGCCGCAGCAATCTTCCATCAGGAAGGCCAGCAGGCCGCGCATCCCGTTCATGTCTGCGAAATAGCGGATGCTACGGCCTTCCCTCTCATTGCGGATCAGACCGGAGCGGGCGAGAATGCCGAGGTTGGCCGACATCGTGTTCTGGCGAACCCCAAGGGTGTCGCTGATGTCACCAGCCGACATGCCCGCTTCTCCGGCCTTGATAAGCAGGCGGAAGACATCGAGTCGTGTGGACTGGCTGAGGGCAGTGAAAGCGTCGAGTGCGTGATTCTTATCCATGCTTCGTGAGTTATGGATACTATAAATATTGGTCAATCTCTTTTCGGGCAACGAGGAGCGGTCTACGACGGCCGATTGCGCCGGTTTTTTCTTCCTCACGCAGGATCAACCACTTCGAATTGCCACAAACCCCCGGCAAAACCTTTACCGCTCTGGCAGGCTTTTTTGGTCAAGTTTCCGACACCGGTCGTTCGACCATTCCGCGGCACCGGTCGAAGAGGGTTCAAAGCTGGCGATCGCTGCGGAAAGCACGAAGGTCTGCTCCGGCCCGATCAAAATGGATTGTTCGCTTCAGGATAGCATGACGGTGCACTGCCGTGGATATACCACATTCGACGCCGCGCGGATCGCGAAACAGCCTTCCAAAACGGAGAACGCCCTCGATTCTCTGGAGGACTCGTCGAACGTTGAGGTGGCGTTGATGTGTTTTGGACAAGCGAAAGCTCGACTGATTAGGTCGGGCTTTAAGCGTTTGATTTGGCGAAGTAATTTGGTTGCGGGAGGGCGCAACCAGCGTTGTCGAACAAAGTTGAAATGCGTGCTTTGAAGTCTTTCACTTGGCCCCGTCTCAATTATGACATTCATTCTCATTATGCGCTGTCTGGCACCATTCTGCGACGGTGGAGCTGCGCAACCCGATTCTGACGAGTTAGTCAGCTTGCATCGCTGCTGTCCGACAGCATACGAGCGGCGTTGGCAAGAATTAACGTTTTGATGACCCCTGCGCCCGCGTAGCTTTCTCATCTGTCAACAAACACCATAATGCAGCCGGGTCATCGCCAGCTAGTGCCGAACATGCTCAGATGAATCGCTCGCCTCCACAGGTCCGACAGCGGGCGGTTCTGGTGCCGAAACAGCCATCACAGCGGCCCAGTTGAGGCCGACCCATTGCATCATTCCCTTTGGCGATCTGACCCGACCCCCCACAGATACCGCACGGTGCCCGCCCAGTGCCGTGGCAACGATGACACGGTCGCTTCTGGCGCAACAACTCTTTCTTCTGGCTCGGGTGTCTTTCCATGAGACCGATCAATCCCTAACGAACGTATCCAGATCTGATGGAATAAATGCCAAAAGCGGCAAAGCTAAGGAATTGGGCGGGATCCGTTGATGCCCGCTTGTTTGTCACCTTACCGACGCGCTTGCCAGGATCTTGGATATCCAAGACCCCCTTGGACTTCATGTGTGTTGGCTCGGTGGCGGCGATGCGAGACGAGCCTGTCAGTCAGATGCCAAGCGAATCATCGCGTCCAGTCGAAAGCATTATGGGTTGTCGAAGATCTTTTGAGATCCCCTGGATATGCAACGCGATGGTGGACCGTACCAATGTTCTTTATTCTTTCGACGCCGATATCCCACTGTAGTTTGAAGTCTTCCTGACCTGCAAGAATAGGGCGTCCCCGGCGGAACGCCCCTCAGTTTCAAGTGCAGGTCGGCGAGGCTGCTTTCTTTTTA
>JBBKVT010000286.1:0-5047 GCA_037968535.1 Paracoccaceae bacterium | reverse complement strand
GTCAGGCGCCGCAGGACCATTCGGCTCGGCTGGTCGAGCAGGCGGTTCAAACTTAAACCGATCTTGCCGGATCGGCTGAAATCCGGCGGTGCGGCGGCGCGCATCGCCGTGGCCGGGGTGAGTGCGAAGACCTGGCGAAGCACGAACAACCCGCCCGCCGATGCCGAGAGGACGCTGACCGTGACACCGGTGATGAAGGATGAGGGTTCCAGCTGAAAGACAAGAAACGGGAATTTGAAATAGGCTGTATAAAGCTGGATCATCGCCCGGCCAGCGGCAATACCGAACAGGCAGCCGGCCAACGCGCCGCCAACGGCGATGGCAAGCACCAGCTTGAAATAATGTGCGCCGACTTTCGAATTGGTATAGCCGAAGGCCTTCAGCAGTCCGATTTCTTCGCGTTCGGACTGCACCATTCGACTGATGACGATGTAGAGAAGGAAGGCCGCGACCGCGAGGAAGATCGGTGGCACACCGACGGCTGCGGCTTCCAGTCCGCCAATCTCTTCGGTGACAAAGCGGTTCGAAGTCTGGTCAGCCAGCGGATAGGCGCCAAGCCCGCCATATGGGTCGAGGATGCGGTCTACCGCACCTAGAACCGCCGCCTCGTTGGCGCCGCGTGTGAGCGACAGAAGTGCCTCGTTGAACGCGCCCTTCATGTCATAGGATGCGGCCAGCGCAGAGTTGCTCATCCAGATCACGCCGAAGCGGGCATCGTCGGGCACGAGTTCACCGGGGGCAGTGGTGTAGAGGAACTCGGGACTCTGCGCGAGGCCGACAATGCGGAAGGTGCGCCGTGCGCCGTTCATGGTGGCCGCAAGACGGTCACCGGGCTGCAGGCCATGCGCCTCGGCGAAGCTCTTGAGAAGCAGGACCTCGTCGCTTCGGTCGTTGTCGATCTTGCGACCTGCGGTCAGGAAGACGGCGTTCAGGCGCGGATCGCGCAAATCGGGCAGAGATACCGCTTGCGCCTGCACAGGCAGGTCTGTGGTGGGAAGGTCGATCAGCGCACCACCCTGAACCCGGCCCTCGACCGCACCGACGCCGTCGATGGCGGCGAGGCGTTGCAACAGGCGTTCGGGGGCCCGGCTGACAGGTGCGAAGATGTCCGCAAGGCGGTAACGTTCGTAGTAAGCGGTTCGTGTCTCATTCAACGAGGTCACCAGACCTGACATCATCACGAGCATCATGACGCCCACGGCAATTACCATGCCAATGGCGATGGCCTGGCCCTTCATGCGCCAGAGATCGCGCAAGAGCTTGTGGTCAAGCGGGCTCACCACTCGATCTGCTCGGGCGTGCGCTTGTTTTCGTTCATGACGATCTTGCGCACGTTGCCGTCCGCAAAATGAATCACCCGGTCGGCCATCGCCGCCTGGCTGGCGGCATGGGTGACGATCAGCACCGTCGCCCCGAGTTTCTCGTTCACGTCCTTGAGCACGTTCAGCACCGCGCGTCCTGTCATGCTGTCCAGAGCGCCCGTCGGCTCATCGCAAAAAAGGACGTCCGGCTGCTTCGCTACGGCGCGAGCGATGGCGACGCGCTGCTGCTCGCCGCCCGACAGCTGTGCCGGAAAATGGTCTATCCGTGCCTTCAGTCCGACCATTTCAAGCGCCGCAGCAGGATCCATCGGGTCCTGGGCGATCTCGGTCACAAGTTCCACATTCTCATGCGCGGTCAGGCTGGGCATGAGGTTGTAGAACTGGAAGACAAAGCCGATATGGTTGCGCCGGTAGCGGGTCAGTTCGGCGTCGCTCATGTCCGTGAGATTCTGATCCCGGAACACGACCTTGCCCTCGGTACCCCTGTCCAATCCGCCGATGATGTTGAGAAGTGTCGACTTGCCGCTGCCCGAGGGGCCGAGCAGCACGACGATCTCGCCCTGCGGAATCTCCAGATCTACGCCGCGCAGCGCATGGACGGCCGATCGACCCTCGCCGTAGACTTTCGTCAGGCCGCTAATCGTGAATGCGTTGTCAGACAAGTCAAATGACCTTTTCGTTCCGTTTGAACCCACCTGAGTTACTCATGCAAGTTGGGTTAGCTTCCGCCGTATATTAATCTGCTCTTTGCTCTCGCTGAACGGCTTTGGATGTTTCACCTTTCCGCGAATGACCTCCCGGTATCATCCAAATCAGTTAAGCCAGCTCAACGCCGGAAACTAAATGGCCGTGATCCGATCCGGGCGACTGGGGTTCAACGCTGAGGCATCACATCGCGCCCTGTCCTCTGGGGTGGCCACCATTGGCTAACTGCCGAAGCTTTGGATGATCCGAAATTGCGATCCCGATCCAAGCGCTTTTCTTGATGAGGTTCATTTTCTCAAGTGCTGAAAACGTGCGTGAAACCGCTTCCGGCCGAAGAGCGAGATAGTCGCCAATTTCGATGTTCGACAGATTCCGGAGACCGGTCGAGACCAGTTCCACGTCACTGTTCGTACGACTTCGGCTTTCAAAAATGAAAGATGCAACCCGTTCCAACGGTGTCTTCTTGCCGATATCGACACAGTGGTCAGACGTCTTCTGAAGCCGGTCCTTGGTCTTCTGCAACATGATCGAATATCCGATAATGTCTTCCTGCCGAAACAAATCCAGCCCTTCGACGGTGACGAAACAGAGATTGCATTCGGACAGACATTCAAGCTCGCCTCTCATTCTGTCTCGTGCGGAAGTCAGGTCTATGGAATCTCCGCACTCGAAGAACTCGGATATCGTTCTGCGTCCATCCGACAAGATGTGGATGTGGGCGACAATGCCAGAACAAGCGACCACAAACACATCCCTGTCCGGATATCCGACCAGCGGATCAGCCCCTCGTTGAAAGCACGAGCGGTTGATCATGGAAGCGAACTGTCCAGATGCAGCATTACATATTCGCCGACACAAGCATCCTTGCCCGTTCATCGTATGACACTCTGCCTCGCGTTCGTGTTTCATCACAAAGCCCATCCATTGCGCATGGTCTAAAACCTAGAGCCGGTGGGAACGGGCTTCGTTGATGCAGATCAGTTTCACCGTGTCGATTGTCGCGTTCAAAAAAATTTCGATCGTTGATTGCAATCATTGTTGAGCGAGTGGTCCAAATTTAACCTGTCCAAATGAGTGCCTTTTGAGTCTGCTTCCTCGTTCGACCACGTACGGCAGTCAGTGACATTGCCGCACAGAGGGGCGCGTTTTTCAAACGACCATGGTTTCAGCCAGTCGGACGTCAGCGTTCCGAAGATTCCGCAAATCGTCCAACAACAGGGGTAGTCAAATGGACACAGCCAGAACTCCGGGTCGGTCTTCGTTAAGTAAAGGCACCTGTTTCGCACGGAACATCATGGTGTCCCTTGCGACTGGATTTGTGATTTTTGCGACGGTTGCAGCGGCGCAAGAAATCCCCGAGGCATTTGCGCCGCTACCCGCCACGCCTGAATTCAACGAAGGCCGGGCCGCGCTTGGAGGGATGCTTTTCTTCGACGACCGGCTTTCCGGTGATACAGGAAACTCCTGCGCGACCTGTCACGATCCAGCCAAAGGTTGGGGAGATGGTCAGGCGCTGTCGACCGGCTACACCGGCGTCGAGTATTTCCGTAATTCACCCGGCCTCTTCAACGTCGCCAATCGGAATTATTTTATGTGGGACGGCCGATTGGACGGCGCGGACCTGGGAACCGTGACGCGCGATATGTTGACCGAGTCTCATACGATGACGATGGACTCTCGGCTGATGCAAGAGCGTCTGAAGCAGGTTCCCGAATACGCCGCCATGTTCGAAGAAAGCTTTGGGGGTGATCCCTATGGGGGTAAAATCTATGGTGCGATCGGCGAATACCTGAAGACGATTCGATCGGTCAATGTACCGTTCAATGCCTTCCTCGATGGCCAGGACGATGCAATTTCCGAGGCTGCGAGACGCGGGATGGATTTGTTCGCAACCAAAGCCGGATGCACAAATTGTCATTCTGGCGCGATGTTGTCGGATGGCGGGCTTCACGCAACAGGGGTTCCGGACAATCCGGAGATCGAGGTCAATGCTGATCGGCAGATCACGATGCTGCGGCATTTCGCAACCATGGGTACCCCAAACTACATGAATTTGCGTTCGGATGTCGGAAACTACGTCGTTACGAAGGATGACGGCGATATCGGAAAGTTTGTGACGCCATCGCTCTGGGATATCGGACAGACCGCCCCGTACATGCATTCTGGCGTGTTCGTCAGCCTAAGAGACGTCGTGGAGTTTTACGATGCTGGCGGCGGCGATGGCCCGAACAAGAGCACGAATCTGAAGCCCCTTGGTCTAACTGACAGCGAAAAATCAGACCTCGTGGCATTTTTGGAAAGTCTGACAGGCGATGCGCCGAACATGACCGTGCCGGAGCTGCCTGATTATCAACTTCGAACCGTAGGTCAGAATTGAGGAGCCGGAACCATGACTGCATTTGTTAGGACCATCCTCGTATCTGCTTTAATCGGACTTGGCCTCGGGGCCTTTGCTATGGCGCAAGAGGGTGGATTTCCACCGCTGGCGACACTGCCAGCGCCTTCGGCCCCCGCAGACAATCCAATGTCGCCGGAAAAGGTTGCCCTTGGTGAAAAACTGTTCTGGGACGGGCGCCTGTCAGGAAACGGGTCAATGCCGTGTTCGGCCTGTCACTTGCCGGATCTGGGTTGGGGCACCGGAAGTCCGATCTCGTTCGGATATCCCGGCACGCAGCATTGGCGGAATTCCCAAACCATTCTGAACAGCGCCTACTACAACAAGCTGTTCTGGGAAGGCAGCGTTACCTCTTTGGAATCGCTAGCCAAAGGAGCGGCGGGTGGCGCGGTTGCGGGTAACGGCGATGGTTCGATGATGGAAATGAGACTGCGTTTCGTTCCCGAGTATGTTGTGGCGTTCAAGGATGTTTTTGGGACCGAATGGCCAAACAGCGAACAAGCTTGGGAAGCGATTGCTGCATATGAGCGCACGATTGTAACCGATGCCACTCAGGTTCCGTTCGATCGCTTCCTCGCCGGTGATCAGAACGCCCTTTCCGAGGCCGCAAAGCGAGGGATGGACC
>JBBKVT010000285.1:0-7552 GCA_037968535.1 Paracoccaceae bacterium | reverse complement strand
AGTTGGTGCGGGTTCGTCACGACGATATGGCGGCGCGTGCTTTTCACGATTCCGTCTTTTTCCCAAGCGCTCAGCAGGCGGCTCACCGTATGCAACGTGGTCCCCGTCATGTCCGAGATATTGGCGCGGGTGATCGGAAAGGTGATCTCGATGCCGTTTTCCACCTTCCTGCCGGTCTGGTTGACCAGACGCGCCAGCGCGTTTGCCACCCGTTGTTCCACGGCCTGCGTCGCGAGCTCCATGATGCGGGTGTTCATCTCGCCCACCCGTTGCCCGACAACCTTGTAGGTTTCGGTCGAGAATCCATCATAGTTGGACGCGAATTCTGACCACATCCGGACCGGCCAACCCAGCGTCAGGCATTCACCCGCAGCCATTGCCGTTGCGGGATAGGTGACGCGACCCAAGGCGGGAGCGATCCCGAACAACTGACCCGCCGCGATATGCAGAACGATGATCTCGTCGCCGCCCGGTGTCGTGCGGATCACACGGATCACACCGTCCAGCAACAGGTAGAACCGCTCGGCCTGCGCGCCTTCGGTGAACACCGATTGGCCTTCATCGAAGCGCCGTGGCGTGGCAAGGTCGAGGATGGCGCGAATCTGTGGCCGGTCCAGCAGACGGAACGGCGGAATGTCGGACAGCAGGCTTTCATCAAGTCGGTTCAAAACGCAGCCTTTGGTTGGTCCCGCTGACCCTGCCCGAAGTTTGAGCCAGCACAAAGTTCCGTCGCGCCGCTTAGCTCATAAGGGTGGTAAGCGAAACAACATCCATAAAGGACTATCCGATGTTCACCAAGACACTCCTGACCGCAACCGCCACTTTGTCATTGATGATCGGCGTCGCCGCGGCAGAAACATTCGAAGTCAAGATGCTCAACAAGGGCGAGGCCGGCACGATGGTCTTCGAGCCAGCGTTCATTGCCGCCCAACCCGGCGACACGGTCGTCTTCATACCCGCGGACAAAGGTCACAACGCTGAAGCCATCGAAGGCATGTTGCCGGAAGGCGCCACCGAGTTTGTCGGCGCCATGAATGAAGAACTGTCAGTGACGCTCGACGAGGAAGGTATCTACGGCGTGAAATGCAAGCCCCATTACATGATGGGCATGGTCGCGGTGATCCAGGTCGGGTCGCCGGTCAATCTGGACGACGCGATAGCCGCCAAACAAAAAGGTAAAGCCAAAGGCCAAATCGCGGAACTGCTGACTCAGGTTCAGTCGTAAGCTGGATCAACGGGATGCAGCCGCGCAAGCAGGTCTGCATCCCGAACAAGACGACCTGTCTGACCTTCGCGATCGGCTCGTTCCAAAGGGCAGGGGGAATGGTGGGCGACCAATCGTCCGAGAGCGTCCCAAGTGTCCATAGGCAGTTAAGAATATGGGTTTTTGCTTCAAAGCGACTCAGCTTTCAGTCCGATAGTGTCCGTGGAAGTTGTTAGTGTTCAGCGGAAATGAAGCACAAAGAAGCACATTTTCCCGAAGTAGCACGGCGGCCATCACATTCCGGGCACCACCAAATGCTGCATCCACCATGCAGACAGGGGCAGCCAATACTGTTCTCAAGACTCTCAAAAGCGGCTGTGTCAGAATGAGTTCAAGGCATTTATGAGCGGTAAAGGAAATTGCTAGGACGATGCAACTGTCGAAACCTTCTTCACAAGCGCCAAGGCCGAGCTGATCTAGGGACAGTCAGAGTAATTCGTCGGAAAAACCAATCGCCTGTTCGTTAAAACGTCCTTCGGGGGTGTTCCTCAGGCTCGTGTCGAGGTCTTGGGTCCGGGAATCAATTTGGGTGTATTCGATCCCGAGGTTCTGAGAGAGCTTCAGTTTGAAAAACCGCGGCCTGCGTCAGTTGGGAATTTTGTGTTGCGACTCTCTGGCATGCTTTTGGACAGAGTCGGCCGCCTGACAGTACGGAAGAATAAGGAACAATCTAGATGGGACCCCGAGCGGGCTAGCGAACAGTGAGTTCAAAACCCTATTGTTCCGTTCCGCCCATTGCGGCGGTACCGAAATTACGCCGGACGCTTCAGCTTTGCAGCGCCATTGCGCGATCTGAACCGGTCGATTTCGGATGCGGTCGGTGTGCAGCCGGTAAAGACCTTTACATAGTCGCACATGCGCGAGAACCGCAGCGCCTTGTCCTCGGTCACCTGCATCGAGAGATAGCCGATCTGCGTGTAGATCACCGTCAGTGTCCGAACCTCGGCATCGGCGCGCACATAGTCGAAGCGGCAGAACATCGCCTGAACCGCTGCCTTTCGCCGGGCGTCTGCATGGGCCAGCCGCGGCCCCAGCGCCGGATCGACGCGTGCCCAGTTGCGGATCGCCAGATCCAGTCGGGAATCGAATAACGCATCGTCCAGCCAGCAATCAAACAGGTTCAGCACAGCCTCGCAGATCGTTTCGGCATAGGCTTCGCAGCGGGCGACCAGATTGCCGGTGTTCTTGTGTTCCCAGTGGCGGACCATCGTTTCGAGCAGCGCCTCGCGGTTCTTGAAATGCCAGTAAAATCCGCTGCGTGTGACACCCAGACGCTTGGCAAGCGGCATGATCTTGACCGCCTCGACGCCGTCTTCGGTCAGCGCATCATAAGCGGCGTGCAGCCATGCCTCCTGTGTGCTGCCGGACGAAGAGGGGGCGATTTTGGTCATGGTGGGATTATTGGCAAACTTGACAGGTGTGTCAATGCTGTGGACAGTTGCGTCAGCCCCAGCGAGTCGCCGGGACGTCACGCAGAGACGCGAGCGCCTCCAACCGCGCTCGATACCGAGGGAAAGACATGACCAAAGACCCGCTCTTGCAATCCTACCAACTGAAGCATTTGACGCTTAAGAACCGCATCATGACCACCAGTCACGAGCCCGCCTATCCCGAAGATGGCATGCCCAAAGAGCGCTATGCTGCCTATCACGCCGAACGGGCAAAGGCCGGCGTGGCGCTAGCGATGACCGCCGGATCGGCCGCTGTCAGCCGCGACAGCCCGCCGGTTTTCAACAACGTGCTGGCCTATAAAGATGAGGTCGTGCCGTGGATTCAGAAGCTGACGGACGGCTGCCACGAACATGGCTGCGCGGTGATGATCCAGCTCACGCATCTGGGCCGGCGCACCAACTGGAACAAGGGCGATTGGTTGCCCTCGGTGTCGTCGACCAAACACCGCGAACCAGCGCATCGCGCCTTCCCCAAGCTGCTGGAGGACTGGGATATCGAGCGGATCATCGTCGATTTCGCCGACGCCGCCGAGCGGATGAAGGCGGGATGCATGGACGGGATCGAAATTCAAGCATACGGCCATTTGCTCGATCAATTCTGGTCGCCGCTGACCAACGATCTGACCGGGCCATATGGCGCCGACACGCTGGAAAACCGCCTGCGTTTTCCGATGGATGTGCTGGGCGCGATCCGCAAGCGGGTGGGTGACGATTTCGTCGTCGGCATCCGATACACAGCAGACGAGGTGCAGACAGGAGGTATCGATGCCGAGGAAGGTATCGAGATTTCCAAACGCCTCGCCGCGTCGGGGCTGGTCGATTTCCTTAATGTGATCCGGGGGCGTATCCATACCGATCCGGCCATGACCGACGTGATTCCGGTGCAGGGCATGGCCAGCGCGCCGCACCTCGATTTCGCGGGTGCGGTGCGCAAGGCGACCGGCATGCCCACATTCCATGCCGCGCGCATCCCCGATGTGGCGACCGCGCGGCATGCGATCGCCGATGGCCTGCTGGACATGGTCGGCATGACGCGCGCGCACATGGCCGATCCGCATATCGTGCGCAAGATCATCGAAGGGCGCGAGGATGATATTCGCCCCTGCGTCGGCGCGACCTTCTGCCTCGACCGGATCTATCAGGCGGGCGATGCGCTGTGCATCCACAACGCCGCGACTGGGCGGGAGCTGACGATGCCGCATGACATTGCTCCTGCGGAGATGCGCAAGAAGATCGTGATCGTAGGTGCCGGACCTGCGGGCCTTGAGGCCGCGCGTGTCGCGGCCGAGCGTGGCCATGAGGTCACCGTATTCGAGGCCGCCGCCGACCCCGGTGGGCAGATCAGGCTGACAGCGCAAAGTGTGCGGCGCCGCGAAATGATCGGCATCATCGACTGGCGCATGGCGCAATGCGCCGCTCGGGACGTTCGGTTTCACTTCAACACCTTTGCCGAGGCCGACGACGTTACTGCATCGAACCCTGACGTTGTCATCATCGCCACCGGCGGTCTTCCCAACACCGAACTTTTTGAGAAAGGCCACGAAGAGCCGCATGTCGTCAGCGCGTGGGAAATCATCTCGGGCGATGTAAAACCAGGCGAGAACATCCTGATCTATGACGAGAGTGGCGATCACCCTGCGCTGCAAGCCGCCGAAATGGCGGTGGACTCCGGTGCCAAGGTCGAGGTGATGACCCCTGATCGCACCTTCGCCCCTGACATCATGGCGATGAACCTCGTGCCCTACATGCGCAGCCTGCAGGGCAGGGGCGTGACGTTTACCGTGACACGCCGCCTACTGGGCGTGGCGCAGAATGGCAATAAACTGACCGCGACGATTGGCACCGATTACAGCGATCTCAAGGAGGACGCGCAATACGATCAGGTCGTCGTCAACTACGGCACACTGCCGCTGGATGATCTCTATTTCGAGCTGAAGCCGCTGTCGTCAAATGGCGGCGCGCTCGACCATGACGCGCTGATCGAGGGCCGTCCGCAAAAGATCACACGCAACCCCGAGGGCACATTCCAGCTCTTCCGCATCGGCGATGCCGTCTCGGCGCGCAACACGCACGCGGCGATCTATGACGCGCTGCGGCTTGTAAAGGATATTTGACATGCGCATCGGCATGATCGGCACCGGCACCATCGCGTCTGCGGTGGTTGAGGGCATCGCTGAGGACGGGCATGAGATCGCGGTGTCGCGGCGCAGCGTGACGCAATCCGAACGGCTGGCGGCGATGTACGCATCGGTCACGGTCCACGACAATCAGGCTGTGCTGGATCGCAGCGACGTCATCTTCCTCGGCCTGATGGCCGAGGCGGCGGGCGAGGTGCTCGGTCAACTGACATTTCGCGCGGATCAAAGGGTCGTCTCGCTGATGGCGGACGGCGCATTCGACAAGGTCGCGCAGATGGTCGCCCCGGCGCAGGCTGCATCCATAATGATCCCCTTTCCCGGCATTGCGCAGGGCGGCTCGCCCATCATGGGCTATGGCGACATGGACCTCTTGCAGGAGCTTTTCGGCGCGAGAAACACTATTTTTGCCCTGAAGTCCGAGGATGAACTGACCGTCTATAGCTGCGCTCAGGCCGTGCTGTCGTCCGCCGTTCGCCTAGTCGCGGATGCCGCCGATTGGCTGGGCCAACGAGTGGACAACCGCGCGCAAGGCGAGGCGTTTCTGCGCGCGCTGGTCGGCTCCAGCCTGGTCGGGTCGGACTGTGCCGCGCTGCTGAGCGCGCTCGACACGCCGGGCGGCTATAACCAGCGGCTGCGCAACCACATGATCGAAAGAGGCATGAGCGAGGCACTGGCCGAGGGGCTGGACAAGCTGGAGCGCGGTGAATGAGCCATCCGCATATCTTCAAACCCATTCAGCTGCGTCACAAGACGCTCAACAACCGCATCGTCTTCGGCGCGCATACCACCAACATGGCCGAAAATGGCTTGCCTGGCGCGCAGCATCTGGCCTATTACGCCGAGCGCGCGATGGGTGGGGCCGCCATGATAGTGGTCGAGCCGATGCCGGTCCACCTCGCCGCCGTGCTGACGCGCGGCAATTTCCGAGCGGGTTCGGACGAGGTCATCCCTCATTTCCGCAAAATAACGGATGCCTGCCACGCGCATGGCACCGTGATGATCCAGCAGCTTTACCATATCGGCGCGCATGGTGACGCCGACAATTCATGGCACGCACATTGGTCGCCCTCGGGCGGGCCCAGCTATCACGACAGCGACGGCAGCCACGAGATGAGCGAGGCCGAGATCGAGGAGACAATCGACGGCTTCGTGCAGGCCGCGATCCGTTGTCAAAAGGCGGGTTTTGACGGGGTCGAAGTCTGGGCGGCCTATCATGGCCTGCTCGATCAGTTCTGGACGCCGTTCTCGAACCAGCGGACCGATCAATGGGGTGGCAGTCTGAAAAACCGCACGCGCGCCTCGCGCGAAGCGCTGGCCCGTATCCGTGCCGCCTGCGGCGAGGATTTCATCATAGGCCTCGCCATCAATGACGAGCCCGATGTCGAGGCCGCGCTCAGCCGCGAGGAAACCGCGCGAATCGTCGCGCTGCACGATTCCGAACACCTGATGGATTACGTTACCTGCGGTACAGGCAGCTATTTCGATTTCTACAAGTTGATGCCAACGTTCCTTTACGGAGAAAAGCTGGGCGTCGATCTGGCCGCGATCCTCAAAGGCGTCGTGAAAAACGCCCTCGTCACTGCCGAAAGCCATATTCGCACGCCGGAAAATGCCAATACCGTGCTGGGCGCGGGTGAGGCTGATCTGGTGTCAATCGTGCGCGGCCAGATCGCCGACCCGCATCTGGTGGCCAAGGCCCGGACAGGGCGCGCCGACGACATTCGCGGCTGCATCTCTTGCAATCAGCAATGCTGGGGCAGACGCAGCCGCGACTACTATATCTCCTGCCTCATCAACCCGTCGGCAGGGCACGAATACATCTGGGGCGGCGACCGCTTCACCTCCAGCCCCGCGCCGAATTCGGTGCTGGTCGTCGGTGCAGGTCCGGCAGGGCTGGAGGCCGCGCGCGTCGCCGCCGAGCGCGGCCACCGCGTGACGCTGGCAGAGGCGGGGCCGGAGATTGGCGGTCAGTTCCGCCTTGCCGGTCTGCAACCACGCCGGGGCCAGATCGGTGATCTCAACGGCTGGTATCAGCGCCAGTTAGAGCAACTGGGCGTCGACCTGCGCTACAACAGCTATATGGATGCCGATGATATCGCGGAATTCGGCGCCGACCACATCATCCTCGCAACCGGATCGCTGCCCGCTGAGACCGGGTTCCAGCGCGCGTTGCCGCATGTGCCCGAATTGCCGGGCTTCGCCCTTGGCAAAGTATGGTCCGCTGAGGACGTGATGAGGCGCGTCGCGCGCCTTGGCCCCCGCGTGATCGTCCTGGACGAGGGCGGCAACTGGCGCGGCTGCGGCACCGCGTGGCGGCTGGCCGAGGATGGCCATGACGTGACCGTCGTAACCCCCGACGCGCTGATCGGCAAGGAGTTGCAGCGCTCCGCTACCGACTGGCCGCTGCGGCGCGCGCTGGCGTTGAAGGGTGCACGCTTCGTCACCGATGCGGCGATTGCCGAATGGACCGCAACCGGCGCCAAAGTGCAGTCACTGCTGACCGGTGAGACGCTGATGATCGAGGCAGACGCGCTGGTACTGGCCACGACCAACGTCGCCGACACGTCCCTGCGCTTCGATCTGGCCGCACGCGGCATCGACGCGAGACCCATCGGCGATGCCAACGCGCCGCGCAATGCGGCTTTTGCCATCTTCGAGGGGCGCAAGACCGCGCTGGCGCTGTGATGACCGGGCCATGC
>JBBKVT010000284.1:0-8662 GCA_037968535.1 Paracoccaceae bacterium | reverse complement strand
TTGCAGAATCCCTGGACGCTTGGCGCAGTGCCGCACGAGGTCGCGCACAACCTGCAGAATGACCTTGGCATGTGGACTGTCGTGCCGCGCCGGATTGCCGCCACTATGGAAGGCAAGATCCCCGAAGGCGCCGTTGATATCTGGGTGCGCTGGCACAAGGAAAGCTACGCGGATTTCGCCGGGCTTCTGCTGATCGGTCCGGCCTATATCGAGTCGCTCATCGATGTGGTCGCCAAGCGCGCCCAGGCGGCGGCGGCCTTCAATCCCGATGGCGTCCATCCGACGCCGATCCTGCGGGTGCCGATGAACTGCCGTCTTCTGCGCAAGATCGGCTTCGCGGCCGAGGCCGACATGTTCGAAAAGACCTGGTCCCGGATCTATCCGGCCAAACTGCGGACCGCCCTGCCCAAGGAGTTCGGCGACAGTTTCGACGCCGGTTGCGATCTGATGATCAAGGCGATCTGTTTCCAGCCAGAACCAGCCTATGGGGGGCGGACACTCGCTGAGGTTGTGAAATTTACCCGAAAAGATGCTATGCTGGTCGAGGAAGCGGCTGTCCGGCTGGTTCGAGGTGAGAACACCGGCATCCTTCCCGAACGCCTGCTTATTTCCGCCGCGCGGACCGCATTTCGGTCCGGGCGAGGCCACGCTGCAACGATCTCTCGCAACTTCTATTTGGCATTGGGGAGAGCGTAAATTGAACCAGGTTGTTGAAATGAAAACAATTTTGGACTCTCTGGAGCTAATGGTCAGTCACCTGGTCGACATCCGGAACGGGGCGCGGACCCTGGCCGAGTCGCAGGTGGATGCCGGCGAAGCGCAATCGATCGCTGACCTGCGCACCGCTGCCGACGTGGCCCTGGACAACATGGGCGACCTACGACTTGCGATTTCGTTGGGTGACGCCGACAAGGCCCGCGATATCGCCCGCACGTTGCGCGACCATGTGCAGACCGGCATCGCCGCCGAAGCGCTGGTCGTGGATCTGCGGGCCGCGGTGCAAGAGGCCGAAACCGATCTGACGAAGCGCGTCGGCATGCACCGCAACCGTTTCAAATCCTTCATCGAAGTCGGCAATGCGCTGCTGGTGACAATCGGCACGGCGGATGCGCAGTCCGACGCCGTTCATCAGCTGTTGGAAAACTGGACGCCACAGCCAATTCAAGAGGAGCCCGCAATGGCAGATCAAGACAATGCGACCGACATCCTGGCAGAGCTGCAGGGGATCGGGCGCCAGATATCATTTCTTGGCACGGCCACCTCTGTTCCCGGCCAGACCGTCACCGGGGCGGGACGGTATCCAAGCGTTTCCGAGCAGATGATGGCAACGCTCGACGCGCTTGGCCTTCCGCATCAGGGCGTGCAGTTCGCAACCGGCGACGCGACCGACACCGCGCGAAGCGACCTGATCGAGGGTCTTCTGGACAATTTCCGCGCCGAGACCCGCGACGGCAATCCGGTCTTCGTTCCGGGCCGGTCGGACGAACGGCGGCGCGGCGGAAAGTCACCGCAAAGCCCGATCCAGTCCGGCGCGGCGCGGGTCGCTGCCAGGTTGGCACGGGCCGAGGCGGACAACATCCTGGACATCCTCGACCGCCTGCCCGACATGACCCGGTTCCGGATCCGCCAGGGCGTGCCTTCGGCCATCGAATCCCGGCGCATCGTCGCCGACCGCTTCGACGACCTTGACGAAGTGATGGCCGACATCATCGGCGTCAACCTGCCGCGCGCCCGCTTTACCCTGCGCCGGATCGCCAAGGCTCTGCTGGATTTCTTCGACTATGCCAATCTGGAACGCGAACTGGTCGACGAACTCGGCAAACTGGGCGGTGGCGTCTTTGTCGGCGGTCGCTTGCCGCAACCCCTTTCTGACGACGACGAGGTCGGCCAGCGTCGCCCGGTCGTCCAGTCCGAGGAACTGAGCAGCGAGATCAAGGAACTCGCCGCCAGCTTCATGCGGCTGGTCGAGCGTGTGCTGTCGCCGCTTCTCGACACGCTTGGCACCACCGCCGCGCGGCTGGAGCAAAGCCTGACGGTCGCCTACGGCTCGGCGCTGTCGCTGCGTGACATTCTGGTGCGCTCGGGATCGTCGCTGCCCGAACAGGACGTGCAGTTCTTCACCACCGGCATCACCGTCGAGATCGAAGAGCATTCGACCCGTCGAAGGGGCGGCCAATCGACCAGTCATCTTCACTTCACTCGCCGCCCGATCATCCTGTCGACGCGGCAAGTGCTTGACTGGATCACCGAGGTTTCCGAGCCTTACGTCGGCTCGGGCAACAAATCCGGCACGATGGAACGCGAGGATTTCGAGATCCTCGCCGATGAGTTGGAAAGCCAGGTCAAGGCGCTTGATCTGGTCACCGCGGAATCCCGCAGGCTTGGCTTTGCCTACCGCCTGCCCGGCCCGATGCGCCAGTTGGAAGAACTGAGGTTCCACATCAATGCCGCGGCCCTTCTGGCAAACGAGTTGATCGACGACTCGGCTCGCCCACATGAAAGCACAGGAGAGACCAATGATTGACGAACGTATTGACACTCTGGGTGAGCTCAACGGCGTACTTGGCCGTCTGCAAATCCTGCGCCGTCAGATGGTCGAGGAAGCCCGCGACGAACTGACGGAGAAACCCGGCCAGTCCGAATTGATCAACGAATACATCGCGGAAGCCGAAGCCGCGATCATGGCCGCCCTCAACCCCGACCCAAGCGCACCGCGCAACGATGGCGGCATGATGCCGATGGTCGGTCTAGGCGACGTGGTCGCAACCACCCTGGACGAGGCCGCCCCGGCGCCGCTGATGCCGAATTTCGACGACCAGATCAACCGCGACCGCCTATATGCAATCGGCGATCTTTACTACCTCTACCAGATGGATGCGTTGGGCGCATTCCGGGCGGTGCTGAAGCTGCAGGAACTGTTCAAGTCCGGCGAGGTCAAGCTGTCGGACGGGCGCGGCGCGATGGCGCTCTTCCAATACGACCGCAAGCGGGTGCTGCGCTACACGCTGTCGGACCGCAAGGCGGCCTATCGCAAGGTGTTCGGCTATACCGACACCAACCCGCCCGAAGGTGCCCCGCCGAACGCGCCATTCCACCCGTTGATGATGAACTTCACCAAACACGTCTCGAATTTCTTCCAGGACAAGCGCGTGTCCGAGGTCGTGCGGCCCGACAACACCCGCGAAAGCTTCGGTTCGATGGCCGTGGTCCGCCGCGCCGGGCTCGACCTGCGGCAGAACCTCAAGCAGGTATCTTACGGCCATATCGCGGTGCTGAGGTCCGAGGTCATGGTGCTCTTGCGCGATGCGTTCGAGATCCTCGATTCCGAGGATGTGAAACGCCTCTTCGGCGCCGACACGTCCTATGACGTGCTCGAGGACGTGCTGATCCGCTATCTGGGTGAACAGCCGATAACCTCGCAGCGGCACCGGATGGCTGTCACCGGGCGCGACGTGATGCGCTGGCTGGCCGAGGATTACATCCTGACCCCGGTCCGGACGGATTTCGAGGCTTTGCTGGAATCGATCGTGGACGCCGCCGACGACTGGCTGACCAGCGCGGAATCGCTGGGTCTGCGCAAACGCGCCTTCGAAACCGGAGACGCGCGCGTGATCGACTTTCGGCCCACCCAAAGCAGGCGGATGGGCTGAACGCCGGGCAACTTACGTCATCATCGAAAGGGGGGCCACCATGGCCGCGACACAGAGGCAAGAAACCGAAAGGACCGAAACCGTCATCCGCCTGTCGGCCTATTCCGTGCCACGCCAGCGCGACGCGGATCTTGACCACCTGAGCGCCCGGGAACTGGAATGTGCCCATTTGGTCGCCAAGGGCTTCTCGAACAAGGAAGTCGGGCAGATGCTGAATATCAGCCACTGGACGGTCGCGGCGCACCTAAAGACCACCTATGTCAAGATCGGCATCAGCCGCCGCACTGAACTGGCCTATATCATGCGCGGGCTTCTCTAGCGCCCGCGCGACCTGACCCCAGCGAAGGCCAACGACCATCCCTGAAAGCAACCCCTGACAGGAGGCCGCACGAATGACCATGTCATTGCACCCACATGCCCGCCGAACCTGCGACTGCGCCGCAGACCAAGAGGATCTGTCGGCCACGAAGGCCGTCGTGCTTGATGGCTTTCCCGCCTCGCCCGCGCCAACGCTCGGCAAGGTGCACCGCGCCAGTCTGGCGCGGAACGCGACCGCCCTGGCCAAGGCCAACGCCGACAAGCCGCGCGCGCGGTGCGTGCATCTGGTCGGACATTCCGCCCTGTGGCGCGACATGACGACCGAGGAATATGCCCGCCGGGCGGCGGCACGCGCCTATGCCGTGGCCAAAGAGCTTGAGGCCCAACTTGCGTTGCGAAACCTGAAGGCGGTGACACTGGGAGAAACCGCTTTGGACACGGTGCAGGACGGATTTCGTTGTCGCCCCCCAGAGGGTGTCGACGTGTCGCTTTACGTCGGAAGCCGCAGCAATTCGCAACCGCTGGTCGACAACCTGGTCAAACGCTCCGACGCCGCCGCCCGCGCCAACCGCGCCCGGAACCGGCGGGTCGAACTGCGACTTCTGCGACCGACGCCCGCAAAGCCGGCGCCGGGCCGGCGCGACACCCCCGACCGACCCGCGCAGATCGGCATGGGCTGTATCACCGGCGCCGGCGAAAGATACCGCGAGGTCCGCTCTTACGCTGCGGCGACGCTGAACGCCACGCGGCGGGCCCGCGCCCGCCTTGCCAGGCTTGCGGCCATGCCCGCCGAGAAACGAGAGGCTTCCTGGGACGCAGGACCGGAACGCCTGTGGTTCGGTCGCTACGGCCGCGCCAAAGGCCGCGTGCCCTTCGCCTTCGTCGAACGCACCGTCGTGCGGATGCTTGGCTTCTTCTCGCCCGATGCGTTCTTCACAATCCACGGCCGCGCCGCACCGGACCCGTGCAGCGACCGGCGCCATACCCTGACCATCGAATGCTTCAATCCGACCAGCCGGCCATCGGACAAATCCATCCGCGAAGCGCTTCTCCGGCTTGATCCGGACGAGTCGCGCACGCCACGGAAAACCTGGTGCAGCAGGCGCCCGATGCGACCCGGACAACGCGCGATCGAGGAACTCTACGTCCTGCGCGACGATTACGAGACGCTGGGTTTCTCCATCCCCTGCATGCGTCAGAACGTCCTGCACCCGATGCAGCGCAAAGCGGAAAAGCGCCCCTACCGAATTGCTGTCTGCCCCGGCTGGTTCAACACGCCCACGTTGAGGGGTAAGTCTGCCTGGCAAGAGGCGCGACGGGTCACCATCGCCCACGAACTTGCCCACCTGGCCGGTGCGAACCGCCTTCTGGGCGATGTCTATGAGGCAAAACGCGCCCAGCGCCTTGCGCAGCGCAACCCTTGGGGCGCAAGAATCAATGCCGAGAACTACGCCTATTATGTCATGTCTTTCGCACCGCAATCAGCTCGAACAGGCGTTGTTGTACGACGTGGACCGAGCGCGACAAAAGCCCTTGCCCGGACGCTACCTTGAACCATTGTCGGCTTGGGCAGGATGCGCGCCCAGTCCGGCTGGTGAGCATTTGCAGCGATCATCACCTCAGCAGTAACGAACAGTTTGTTGGCGACCTGACTGCCCGTCTCTACCCGTTCGCCGTTGAGCAATAGCGCATCATTGCCCTGAACCTGTAGCGTCGCGCGTCACCCGCCAGAAGCAGGAGTTTCGCAATACGTCGGCCGAACACGGGACGCCGATGTCACCCGTGACCGCCGAGATGACCCGCGCCTGGCTGGCCGAAACCGAGGACCCGCAGCGGCGGTTTCAACTGGAGACCGAACTGGAGATGGGACGGGAGATATGAGGGAGGGTGATGGCTTTGGGGGGAGCGGACATAGCGCAAATGACCGCTTTCTGCCTTCGCCGGTTGAATTTCCTCTATCCGCGGTAGTAGCACATCGCATGAAACCAAAAATTCTAACAACACTAGCTACCTATGATCGCCAGCAATTTTCCAGCGATCTGATCGCAGGAATGACTGTGGCAATGGTCGCATTGCCCTTGAGTCTCGCGATCGCGATTGCCTCTGGCGCTGGCCCGGAAAAAGGACTGGTGACCGCGATCGTCGGCGGGTTCCTGATCTCTTTTCTTGGCGGCAGTCGTGTACAGATTGGCGGGCCGACAGGCGCGTTCATCGTCGTCGTCTTCGGCGTCATCGCTGAGCACGGATATGACGGGCTCGTCCTTGCGACGTTGATGGCCGGGATCATCATGTTGGTCGCGGGGTATCTGCGGGCAGGAAATCTTGTCGCATATGTGCCTGAACCAGTGATCAACGGCTTCACCATCGGTATTGCGATCATCATTGCGACTAGCCAGATCAAAGACCTTTTTGGTCTGTCGATCGCCCAAGTTCCGGCGGAGTTCGTTGCAAAGATTGAAGCGCTTTGGGCCGCGCGCGATACCTTGAGTCCCATTGCACTTGGGATCGGGCTTGCAACGATGGTCTTGATCATCGCGCTACGACGCCTTGCCCCGAAAATTCCGGGGCTGATTTTCGCCGTTGGTTTGACCTCGGCTATTGTTGCGTTTGCCGTTTTGCCGGTTGAAACTATTTTCTCTCGATTCGGGGCGTTGCCAAGCACGCTGCCTGTCCCGGCACTTCCTGATATCAACCTGGAGCGGGTCATAGAACTATTGCCCTCTGCCATTGTCATCGCGTTCCTCGCAAGCATCGAATCCCTGCTGTCCGCGATGGTTGCAGACAGGATGATCGGCGGTCGTCACCGGCCGAACGCCGAAGTTCTGGCGCAGGGCTTCGCCAATATCGGGTCGGCTTTGTTTGGCGGACTTCCCGCCACCGGGGCAATTGCCCGCACAGCCACGAATGTTCGCGCGGGAGGTAAAACGCCGGTGGCGGGGATCGTTCACGCGCTGACCATTCTGCTGGTCATGCTGCTGGCAGCACCGCTTGCCGGCTATCTTGCGATGCCTGCGCTGGCCGGATTGCTGATCCTGACTGCGTGGAACATGAGCGAGCCGCACAAATGGCGCGGCTATATGCAGACACGGGCGTCAGATCGGGTTCTGCTGGTTCTGACGCTGGTTCTGACCGTGTTCGCGGATCTGACTGTCGCCATCGGTGTCGGGGTCTCAGTTGGTTTGGCGTTGCGGCTGCGCCGGCACAATGCGGGCATCGAGAAAGACTGGACGCCGCCGGATCGCTAAGCGGAGTGCAATGTAAGCGATCCGGCAATATGACCGGTCGTTAGCTGCATTGCAGAAAGCGGCATCGATGGGCTCGAACCGTTCATCTGATTCGATTTGTGAGGTCCGTCGGGTAGCGGTGGGTTGGTGCATCGACCCGCATGACAACAGCGAAACGGGCAACCGATGTGGGTTGCCCGATCCTTGAAATCGGCGGAGGTGCCGGACCGTTTAGAGCGCGATCCTGTACAGGCTGAACCCGTCGGCGTTCGAACCGGCTTCTTCCAGCGACACGCCCTTGACGTCGGCGGCGTAGGTGGCGGCTTTGGGGCCGGTCTCGAAAATCACGCTGGTGCCGGGCAGGGGGGCGAAGGTCCAGTTGGCGTCGGCGGACGGGTTGATGGTGCCCTGTTCGACGATATAGCGCACGATCACGTCGCGGTTGGTATCGGGGGCCTCGAAGATGATCGTATCGCCCTTGGCGCCGGGGAAATCGCCGCCGCCGCCAGCGCGGTAGTTGTTGGTGGCGACGACGAATTTCATATCGGGGGTCACCGGCTGGCCGTCATAGGCGAGGTTGACGATCCGGCTGGCGTCGGGGATGAGCGGTTCGCCTTTCGGGCCGAACCTTGACGGTTGGCTGAGGTCGATCTGGTATGTCACGCCGTCGATCACGTCAAAATTGTAGCTGGGGAAATCCGGGTTGAGCAGCAGCTGGTCCTGTTGCCCCGGTGTGATCTGGTTGAACATCCCGGCAGAGCGTTCGAGCCAGCCCTTGAGCTGGTCGCCGTCGATCAGCACGGCGCGCACGGTGTTGGGGTAGAGGTAGAGATCGGCGACGTTCTTGATTGCCACATCACCGGCGGGGACGTCGGTGTAGTATTCCGCACCGCCGCGCCCGCCGGCCTTGAAGGGTGCGGCGGCCGAGAGGATCGGCAGGCCTTCGTATTCGGTGCCCTTCATCATCTCTTCGATATACCAATTCTGGGCGATCGAGACTATCTGCACCGAGGGATCGTCGGCGACCAGCGCGAAGTAGCTGTAAAGCGGGGCCGAGGTCTTGCCGACGGCGCGGCGGATGTATTCCAGCGTCGCCTCGTGTTCCGGCTTGACCGCATCGAGCACGGTTTGATCGCTTTCGACGAGGGCGCTGATCGAGCGATCCTCGTTGCGCTGGGAGATCGGGCGGACCTCGACGGAATGGGTGACGACCTGCCATTCGGTGCCGGAGCGTTCCAGCATCAGGTCGATGACGCCAAGGTGCGAGCCCCAGAAGCCGCCCATCGTGGCGGGTTTGCCGTGGATCGTGCCGGTGGCGACATCGACGGCGGCGTAATCGGCATAGGTGTCGGACGGGAACACAAGGTGACTGTGGCCGGTCACCACCGCGTCGATGCCGTCGATGGCGGCGACCGGGACCGAGGCGTTTTCCATCCCGTCGGTATGGTCGGCCGAACCGATGCCGGAATG
>JBBKVT010000283.1:0-12692 GCA_037968535.1 Paracoccaceae bacterium | reverse complement strand
CAACGCGCCTTGCGCCACTTGCTTTGGGCCCATCATGAGCTTCAACCCCTATATCGATAAGGAAATTGAATCAGCCGGAAGGCCCCAAATCAACAAGAGTTTTTCAACGGAATACGCCCGTTGCAGCAGTGTCAATTTTTCGCTGCGCGCGCTCGCAGAAATCTCGATGTCGCAACGCCGTGATAATCCGCGCTACATCGCGGCGAAGAAAGCTGCCCTTCATGCAAGCCGCAGCATGATTCTGACTAGCATTAACTGGACTGCATTCCGCAACATTAGGCCGCGGAGCGTGCCGCCGCCCATGGCCGCATGGCGCTCAAACGGCAATTGGAGGCTGCAGCAGCTATTCGAGGAGATCGAGCTCTTCGTTAATTGCGTCGAGCATCTCTGCGCGCTGCTTCACTGTTTCGGGATTCTGGCCGATGTAAGAGATCGACAGAAGCCGCAGCATCGACAGCAAGGTCGTGTGAGTTGGAACGATACCGTAGTTCGCCACATGACATGGTATTACCACTTCGGAAAACCGCTCGGCCTGTGCCTGAAACCCATGATCCGTCAAAGTGATGATCCGCATCCGGGACGTGCGCGCATAGGTAAGAATGGACCGCAGCATCTTGGGGCGCGGCTCAAGCGTCAGCAAAACCAAAGCATCGCGCGGGCCGGTCATCGCCAGACCTGTGGACCAGTCCTGCCCGACGCCGGACAAATAGTGCACATTGTGGCGCAAACGCGAGAATAGCGCCCGTCCGACACGCGCTACGCCATCCTCTACTCCAAACCCCAGAAACCACAGATGCGGTGCCGCCGTCAGGATATCAGCGATCTCAGGTAGGCGATCCGAGCGCATTTCCTCGAAGGTGCGAGTCAAATTGCGCAACTCCAGGCTCAAGTGATCACCGATCGACCTCCCAAGAATGGTCTGGTCCGGCAGAGCCTCGGCCTGCCGGTAAGGTTGTGTGCGATTTCGCTCTTCGCGTGCTTGAAGACGGACCTCCTCGAAATCGGCATACCCGAGAGTGCGAAAAAAACGAGCAGTCGTTGCTTTCGATACGCCCGCGATATTTGCAAGCTCGGTGGCGCTGTGCGTTTCCACAATGCTCTGATTTTCCAGAAGAACACGCGCAAGTTTTTGCTCGCTCGCGGTCAGGCGTGCCTGTTTCTCGTGAATGCGAAGGATCACACGTGAGGCCATGCGCTCGCCTTTACCAAGCCAATTTGGAGATTCATCTTGACGATTGAAACGAAAGTTTCAAGACTATGAAACGCTGAAACGACAGGGTGTGCCAAAATGTCGACCTCCAAGGTGATCCGCGAAAAGATATGGTCCAAGCTGCAAAGCGTGGCCAGACCCGACACCCGTTTCCATCTCAACTTTGCCGAGGTCATTCCTGATTTCGAGGGCTCCGAACAGGCTACCGACCGGATCGTCGCCGACCCCGCCTATCAGGCGTCGGAATTTGCGTTCATCACTCCGGACAACTGCCTGGCCGATCTGCGCCGCCGCATGATCGAGGATGGCAAGTCTTTCGTTATGTCCACTTACGGCATCTATCGTGGCTTCCTGCTATTGGAACCACAGATGGTGCCGACGGGCGCGGCCCTTTACGCGTCGTGGCTGGATGGGATGGAACATTTCGGAAAACCGATCACTCTGAAAGAAGTCGCCCGGCGCGGGCGCTTCGACTACATGGTCACCGGCGCCTCCGCGGTGTCAGTCAATGGCGTACGTTTTGGAAAAGGGCACGGGTTTTTCGACCTCGAATGGGGCATGTTCACGGATCTCGGGCTCGTCGACCAAACCACGCCGGTGCATGCCGTCGTGCATGACGTTCAACTCGTCGAGGATCAGCTCATGCCGTCTGAGACGGACATCCTTGTCGACAAGATTGCTACCCCCAGTTTGATGCATGTCGTGGAACGGCGTGCCGGGCGCCCAAGCGGTGTCAAATGGCCATTGCTGGACCCCGAACAGATCAAAGTGACCCCGCCACTTCAGGAACTTCAACGCATTCAGGGCCTGGCCTGAAGACAACAAAGGAGAACTCCGAATGACTCTTGGATTAAACCGCCGCCGCTTTCTTGGCACTGCCGCCGCAACCGCCGCCGCCTCTGCGCTTCCGATGCGCGCGATGGCGGCCACGCCGATCACGATGCAGGCGGCATGGATCAATGACGCCGAATTCGCGGGATACTTTCTGGCGATTGATGAGGGATATTACAGCGCAGAGGGGTTGGACCTGGCATATTTGTCAGGGGGCCCGGACGTAATTCCTGAAAGCACGATCATCGCGGGTCGAGCGGATCTGGCATTGACGACACCGGACACCACGATCAAGTCCATCGCCGAACAGGGCGCGCCGTTCAAAATCATCGGCGCCCAATATCAGAAGAACCCGATCGGAATTGTTTCGCTCAAATCAAACCCGATCAATTCTCCCGCTGATCTGGTTGGCAAGACTCTGGCCGTGCCGCCAGTGAACGTGATTTCAGTCGAGGCAATGCTGAAGCTCAACAACATCGACCGCGGTGATGTTAACATCGTGCCCTATGCCTACGACCCCACCCCGCTGATCAAGGGCGAGATCGACGCGAGCCTCGATTTCACCACCAACGTACCCTACACAATCGGCCTTCAGGGCGTTGAGGCAACGTCATTCCTGCTCTACGATTTCGGCTTCACAATCTACAATGACACCGTGGTTGTGACCGAAGACGTGTTGCGCGACAAACGGGCCGAACTGGTGGCGTGGCTGCGCGCCTCGCGCAAAGGTTGGGTCGAGAATTTCAAGGACCCCAATTCGTGGCCGCCGAAATGGTCTGACACGCATTTCAAAGGCACCGGCCGCTCCATCGACAACGAGGTCTATTTCAACAACGCCCAAAAGCCGTTGATGGAATCTCCCGCCGGAATCTTTGCCCTGACGGAGGAAGGAATCGAGGCCAATCTCAACGCACTTGGTCAGGTCGGCATTGTCGGCAGCCGAGACATGTTTGACACGACCCTGCTTGAGGAGATCTGATGACGGGCCCGGACGGGATCGCCCTGACCGGGATCAGCAAAACCTTTCGCGGGCGAGGCAAGACAGTAGAGGCGCTCAGGGATGTGACCCTGAGCTGCCCGCCCGGATCGTTCACCGCTATCATCGGTCCCTCCGGCTGCGGCAAGTCTACGGTCATGCGCATTGCGCTTGGATTGGAAACTGCCGATGGCGGCGTGGTGCGCATAGACGGGGAATCACCCAAAACGGCAACTCGTGCTGGCCTGACAGGCGTCGCGTTTCAGGACGCGGCGCTGCTTCCGTGGCGTTCGGTCCGGCGCAACATCGAGGTGCCGCTGCAGATCATCGGACAAAAACTTCGGGATCATGCCGAACAGGTGCAGGCGATGATCGAGCTGGTCGGGCTGAAGGGATTCGAGAATTCCCTGCCCGGAGAGCTTTCTGGAGGCATGCGCCAGCGCGTCGCGATTGCGCGCGCGCTGGTCACCCATCCTCGTGTTCTTTTCATGGACGAACCTTTTGGGGCCCTGGACCAGATCTTGCGACGGCAGATGAACGTAGAGTTGCAACGAGTCTGGTCCGAAACAGGCTCGACTGCATTGCTGGTGACCCACGGTGTTGATGAGGCGGTGTTTCTCGCCGACCGGGTGGTCGTTATGCATGGCGGACCTGGGCGTATTGTAGAGACCATCAGTGTGCCGTTCGAGCGACCGCGCAAGCCGGAGTTGTTTTCCGACAACGCCTTTCATAGACTCAATGACCGGATCGTCGAGATTTTGCATGGCGGGTGAGGGCGCAGCCAGTAGGCGCATTGGATTGCGCAATACGGCGATCTTGCTGGTGCTTTGGGAACTGGTCGGGCGGCTCGACCTTGTGGCTGGCGGGGCGTTGCCGGGGTTCAGTGAAATCCTCATTCGGCTATGGGTCGACCGGGGCGACTACCCTGAGCATATCATCGCGACGCTACACGGATCAGGCCTGGGCTTTGTTATCGGCAATCTTCTGGGTGTCCTCGCGGGCGTGATATTTGCGCTGTCGCCGACGGTTCTAAGGCTGTTTCGAGGCGTCAATATTGCCATCTTCGCTCTGCCGCCCATCGCCATTGCGCCGATCCTCGTTCTGACCTTGTCGGGCATGGCCCCACGCGTCGCACTGGCGTCTCTGGGCGTTTACTTCGTGACAATGACAGCAACGGTCATCGGACTTTCCCAGGCTGACAGCCGAGCCACCGACCTGATCCGAGCATATGGCGGCGGAAAGTGGACGGCGCTGCGCCTAGTGCAATTTCGAGGCGCACTGCCCTCGATTCTGTCAGGCCTGCGAATAGCTGCGCCCAACGCGGTGCTCGGCGCCATTCTTGCCGAGTTCGGCGGCGGCGGGCGCTGGGGTCTTGGCACCTATCTGCTAGGATCTCTCGGTCGAGGCGAACCCGACCGCTTGTGGGGAATCGGGCTTGTCGCGACCGCCATCGCGGGCCTGAGTTATCTGGCATTCGCGTTGTTGTCGGACCAGTTTTTGGGGTCGACCCGTGCGGTCACACTTAACAGCGCAGTACCGGATACGGATCTGCCCGCCAGTCCAGCCCGGCGTGTCGCGGTGGCGTGTGGAACTGTGACGCTGCCGTTCCTGATGTGGTGGGCCTTCATCAAGCTCACAGGCGTGCCGGCCCTCATCTCAAAAACGCCCTGGGGAGTTTTCGATTACCTGTTCCTAGGCCGGACCGCCGAAGTCGCCCAGGCCAAGCTTTTGCAAGCCATGGCTGAGACACTGCCGATTGCTTTTGTCGGCATGGCTGCAGGGTTGGGCTTCGCTTTTTTGCTCGCCATTTCCTCGGCCCTTATTCCTCATGCTATCCGCGCCTTCATGCCCGTGGCTTTGGTAACGCAGACCATGCCGCTCGTCGCACTGACACCGCTTCTCGTACTGATCCTCGGACGCGGTACGTCCCTGACGCTGTGGGTGACGATTTCTGTGACATTCTTTCCCGCCTTCGTGACATTGGCACAGGGTATCGCACTGGTGCCAAAAGCCGCGCAAGAACTGCCCAGGGCCTATGGTGCCACCCGATGGCAAGAGATGCGCATGGTCACCATTCCCGCCTCGTTGCCGTACCTATTCGCCGCCACACGGCTGACTGTGCCACGCGCGCTGCTGGGGGTTATGATTGCCGAGTGGCTTGCCACAGGCAAAGGGCTGGGCAATCTTCTGAACCAGTCACGTGGCTATTTGGACTACGGTATGATCTGGACGGTCGCGGCTGTGTCTGTCCTGCTATCGGTACTATTCTATCAGGTCGTGGTCATCTCGGAACGCCGCGTCTTACGGCGGCTCGGGATGCAGACTGCGGAGTAGATGATGGTAGGTCTCGAATTATCCATTGCGCAGAGATCTAATGTTATGTGAGTCGAACGCAGATGTCGGCCAAGCGTCGGCTCCGTACAAGTTCATAGTCCGTGCAGCGAAAGGCAGGTCACCCCAGACCAGCTATTCGTGCGATGCGCAGAAAACGGCAGGACAGAGCCCACAGCGGAAGCGACCGAATTCTGCTGCATGTGCTCGCAGAAATTTTCTCACCGCACGGCGGCAAGAACTCGTGCCGCGCCGCGGTGAGAATGGCAGTCATTCATGCAAGCCGCAGCACTGCTCGGACCGGCAGTAGCTAGATCGCGGCTTGACGCTGAAAGAGCCCGGCCGGACTCAGACTGACGGTCTGAAAATGTTGTACAGGAACACTTTTTCGGCCGCAGCCACCGCATTGTTCCGGCTTGACTCGAATCGAACCGAGCCAGAGTGTCGTTGCGTCAACCAAAGCATATGGACCAAACGAAAAAACCTAGCGACCCAGAACGATTTGAGTCTGAGTAACACACCAACTGGAGGGAAAACTATGAGACACGTCCTACTTGCGGGCTTGGCTGCCGCCTTGACGCTGGCCATGCAGCCGGCACAAGCCGACGGCGAAAAAATTGCGTTCTCGGTTCCAAGCCTTGGCTTCCCGTTCTTCGTGCACATGCAGAAGCAGTTCAACGAAGAAGCCGCGGCCCAGGGCGTCGAGGTCATCAACTACGATGGCCAGAACCAGACCACGAAACAGACCGCAGACGTTGAAGCCGCCATTATCAGCGGCGTCGACGGCATCGTCATCAGCCCGAGCGACTCGGTCGCGATGGCTCCCGCAGTGCGGCAGGCTGTCGAGGCCGGTATTCCCGTCGTGACCATCGACCGCCGGGTTGATGGCGTGGACGGGCTGCTCGGGCATGTCGGCGCCGACAACGTCAAAGGCGGCGAGGCGCAGGGTAACCTGATCGTCAAGCTGTTCCCCGACGGGGCCAAGATCGTGAACCTTCAAGGCCAGCCCGGCTCAAGCCCCGCGATCGACCGGAACAAGGGCGTTCACAACGCGCTCGATTCAATGTCGGACAAGTATGTGTTCGTCGCAGAACAGACCGCCAACTTTGCGCGTGAAGAAGGCGCAAGCGTGACCGAGGCAATCCTCGCGGGTCTCGATTCCCCGCCGGACGTCATCGTTGCGGCCAACGACGACATGGCGCTGGGTGCGATGCAAGTCGTGCAGGAACAGGGTCTCGACATCGCGATTATCGGGTTTGACGCTCTGCCCGAAGCTCTCGCCGCCATCCGTGACGGCACGCTGACCGCAACCATCGAGCAGATGCCCGGCGGTCAAAGCAGAGGGGCGCTCAAGGCAATGGTGGAACACCTCCGCAATGGCACAAGTCCTGACGCAGTAACGCTGCTGACCCCGATCGCCATCACCAAGGAAAACTTCGACCAGGCCGAACGCCTTGGCGAACTGAACTAATCTCTGACGCCGCTCTCCGGGTCATCCGGAGAGCGGCTTCGGCAGAAATACGGGCATATGACACATAGCCGTAACCCAGGCGGCCCTGCGCGCGGTCGCGTCGATGTGGTTGATTTCGTTGCGCGTCACTCCGCACCGATCTTTCTTGTCGCGCTGATCGTTATCTTCGCAATTCTCGAACCCCGCTTCCTGCACCCGTTCAACCTTCTGAACGTGATGCGGCAGGTGTCGATTTCGGGTCTGATCGCCATCGGCATGACGTTTGTGATCCTGACCGCCGGTATCGACCTTTCGGTTGGATCGCTGGTGGCTCTCACTGGGCTTGTCGGTGCTTATGTGGCCAAGGGTGGGCTCGGCGACCGGTTCGCGGTCAACTCCAATGTGGACGCCGGAAACCCGGTGATCCTTGCCTTTCTCGCGGCAGTTGCGGTCGGCATCTCAGCGGGCGCGTTGCAGGGCTGGGCCATAACAAGGCTCCGCGTGCCGCCCTTCGTCGTAACGCTTGGCGGCCTGACCACCTTCCGCGGCCTCGCGCTTCTGTTCTCGGGGGGCGGGCCTATCAGTGGGTTCAGCCCGGAATACAACTGGTGGGGTCAGGGCCGGGTTGGCGACATCCCGGTTCCGGTGATAATCTTCCTGCTGGTCGCGGTCATCGCCCATATCGTCCTCAGATACAGCCGCTTCGGGCTTCACGTATACGCGGTTGGCGGAAATGCGGCTGCGGCCGAGGAAAACGGCGTGCCGGTACGGCTCGTCACTTGGTCGGTCTATGTGATCGTCGGATTTGCCTGCGGCCTGGCCAGTTTCCTGCTCTCGGCTCGCCTCAGTTCGGCCGAGGCCGTCGCCGGACTGGGCCTCGAACTGGACGTCATCGCCGCCGTCGTGATCGGCGGCACGTCACTTTTCGGTGGCGTCGGCAGCGTATTCGGAACCGTTGTGGGCGCAGTACTGATCGGCGTGCTGCGCAACGGGCTTGTGCTGATGAACGTCTCTTCCTTCGTGCAGCAGATCATCATCGGCCTGATCCTCGTCGCGGCGGTCGCCTTCGATCAGTACGCAGCCGCGCGTCGGAGGGCATGATGGCGATCCTTGAACTTAAGGGCATTGCCAAGCATTTCGGCGCTATTGAGGCGCTGGGCGGCGTCGATCTGTCTTTGAAACGGGGCGAGGTTCTGGGACTGATGGGCGACAACGGCGCGGGCAAGTCGACACTTGTGAAGATCATCGCGGGAAGTTACCCGGCCAGTCAGGGCGAAATGCGCCTGGAAGGCGAGGTTGTGCGCTTTGCCCGACCCGGTGAGGCGCGCGCAGCAGGTGTCGAGCTTGTCCATCAAGATCTGGCGCTCTGCGACAACCTCCCGGCGGCTCTGAACGTATTTCTCGGCCGCGAACTGGTCCGCAAGGTCGGACCCTTCGCCTTTCTCGACCGCTCCGCGATGTATGCGCGCGCCGAGGAACTCTTTGCCGAGCTGAAATCCGAAACTCGCCCGCGCGATCTGGTGCAGTCGATGTCGGGCGGCCAGCGTCAGGCGGTGGCTATAGCGCGCACAAGGCTGGCTCATCCCAAGATCGTGCTGCTTGACGAACCGACCGCGGCCATCAGCGTCCGCCAGGTCGCCGAAGTTCTGGAGTTGATCCGGCAGCTTCGCAAGGCCGGCCTCGCGGTTATCCTGATCAGTCACCGGATGCCGGACGTGTTTTCCGTCGCCGACCGGGTCGCGGTTCTGCGGCGCGGCAAGAAGGTAGCGGACAAACTCATTTCCCAGACCTCTCCCGAGGAAGTGACCGGACTGATAACCGGCGCGATCGAGGAGGCGTAAGAATGGAGTTTCTAAGCGAGCTCACCGGTTGTTTTTCAACGCCTGCGGCGGGCAATCCGACCGTCGCGATGGTCGAGGCGGCCTATCGGCACCACGGGCTGAAGTACCGCTACATCAATTGCGAAGTTGCACAAGGCGCGCTTGCCGATGCGGTTCTCGGCGCACGGGCGATGGGATGGCGCGGCTTCAATCTTTCGATTCCGCACAAGATCGCGGTCATTGACCATCTCGACGGCCTCGGGGCGTCAGCGGAAATCATCGGCGCTGTAAACTGCGTTTGGCGGAACCGCGACCGCCTGATTGGCGAAAACACCGACGGAAAGGGATTTGTCGATGCGCTGAACGGCGTTGCCGCGATCGCCGGCGTGCGCGCGGTGGTGCTCGGGGCCGGCGGCGCGGCGCGCGCGATCGCCGTCGAGATGGCCCTGGCCGGAGCCTCGGAAGTCACCATCGTTAACCGGACCGCCGGAAAGGGCGAAGAACTCGCGGCACTCCTGACCGCCCGCACCCCTGCGCGCGGCGCCTTCCAGCCCTGGCAAGAACCGCTGCGCGTGCCGGACGGAACAGACATCGTGATCAACGCCACTTCAATCGGGCTCTACTCAGATGGCGGCGTCCCCGCGCTTGACTTCAACAGCGTCGATCCTGTCACGCTTGTCGCGGATGTCATCGTCAACCCGCGCGATACCCCGTTCCTGTCCCGCGCCCGCGCGCGCGGCTGCAAGACCATCAACGGGCACGGAATGCTGGTCAATCAGGCCATCGCGGGCGTCGCCTTCTGGACCGGTGTCACCGTCGACGGTGCTGTGATGCGCGCCAAGCTGGCAGAGATATTTGGCTGACGCGCCTGACGCGGCAAACCCTTCGACGGCCAGCAGACATAGACGAGGTTCCGACTTTCGATCTGAGCGGTCAGGTAGCGCTTGTCACCGGAGCCGCCCGCGGCATTGGCCGTGCCATCTCGCTCGCTCTTGCCGATGCGGGCGCGGACATCGCGCTGGGTCTGCGCGACCCCGCCGCCGATGGCGGGCTTGCCTACGCCATCGCCGCAAAGGACCGATGGGGCCGGCCATCTTAGAGGGCATACCAAAACGTCAGACTGCCACGCTCAGATCGATATTCCCAACCATCAAATTCAATCCTGCGCGCGGCTATGGGCCGACAGCACGCCCAATCGTAAGAGTGCAGCGCGCCAAAGAACTCCTGAGATCGCGGCGATTGGGATTTCCCCATAGCATTGCCTAACGCACACTACGACAGGTCGTGTCGAGTGCAGTAGTTGGCAAAATTAGGCTTGCTCCGGCCATACGCCAGAGAATAGATGCTTGGCTGCTTTGGCGAACTCCACCCCGCGAGAGCACGTGATAACGGGTGCAGCGAACGACGGGATTGGGTTCTGGTAAAAACGCCTGCCGTGAATGGCCGGTCTGGGGAAATTTGCCGCGACGCCGCAGAAAGTTTGCTGCACGTGCGAGGGTGACTTCAGGTGTTCGTTCTGAATTCCGCCGCGAGCGCAAAGGACCGGATTGTCCGCACAGCAGACCTTGGTGCAACGCGCAGCGAATGTCCGCAAACCGCCGTTCTTGTCGAAATGTGCTGGGGGCAGCATTGGTCGAGAACGGCCCAAAGCCGACATCTATCCATCGCGCAGCAAAGGTCCGGTTAGAGCCCAAAGTACCGGTTTTACTGGCGCCTGGCCTTCTAACTCGACACCCTCATCTCCGACCGCATATTGTTAAACTAGGGTGAAGTAAAAGATGGATCAAATATGACTGGCGAGACAAATTTGGATGAGTTGATCAAGTCCCTGTCGGCAGTCCTCATCGAAGGATAGTATGTTTTCGCGACCGTTCAACCAAATAAGCAACCGGTAAACCTCAAACCCCGAATGACCTTCGAAGAAGCCGAGGGAACAACCTATATCTTATTAAAATCTGAGGCCGAAACGCATGGATTGGCTTACGAATTTCCGTGTCGGATGATCACATTAAGTATTCATTCGTCCCTTGCAGCAGTCGGCTTCATTGCTCGAATTGCAGCTGAGCTTGCAAAGCATGACAGGGGCGTAAATCCTGTCTCCGGCTTCTTCCACGATCACCTGTTTGTTCCCGATGGTCGCGAGCGCGATGCGATGGACGTTCTACAGGTAATGTCAAAAAGCTGACTTAACTCTCAAATGGCAGGTTTGTCCGGATTGTGTTGAAAAACTCCGAAATCTGAAAACCGCAACATTCCGTCAAAAACGTATGTTTTGCGAAATCCATTCAGGATTGCGGTCCAGACGTTGTGGGGCTGCCCAAGGAGCGCCGGAGATCAAATTTGGCCGACCCTCTAGCCAAAATTTACTGATCGGCCTCTATGCCCAAAAACTTCGTCGATCAGGCCCGAAATCGGAGTTTTTCAACAAAATAGGCCCCAAGCTGACCTTGGTCGGGGGTAATCAATGCTGCGGTGCGGCCCGTCATTCCGGACCTTCGCCGCGCCGGCAATAGTCTGTAGCTCAAATCGTCCACACAGCGGACAAATCAGTCGATTGGCTAATCAACTCGGGGAGCCAAGGGCGTCTAGTATCTGGCTATGAAACCGGTGAAGCCCTGACTCGGAAAACCAGGAGTCCTCGGTGTCGGCAACATATCGCCCCTGATCGTAGCCCAGGCTGCCCAAACCGCGCTGCACACTCTGAACCAGTGCGATATCCTCGCGATTGAACATCTCGGCAAAGAGCGATTTCACTGCCTCAAGGTTGGGCGGGTCCCCCTCTTTAGGGCTGTAGATATCGGCATGTTCCAGTGAGTGTCCTGGACCGTTCGGCGCGATTCTTAGGACGATCAGCTGCGCTGCGCCAGGCAGGCTCAGTAAGCATAGATTGGGCCACAAAAACCACGTCAGGTAGGGCTCGTCGCCTTTGGTTTCGAACCCAGCAAACCCCGGCCGTGCAGTTTTTTGGTAAAAGCCGAAACGATGGCCAACCTGCGATTTCGTGGTCTTCTCGTTGTAGAGCGTCGCCAGAGTCGGGTGCGCAACGGGTATGTGGTATCCTTCGGAAAAATTGTCGACGACCACCTTCCAGTTCGCTGCGACCTCAAAATCAAACCTATACCTTGCCGCATAGTCCGGCATTTCCGGCAGGTGATCGAGAATCGTCTTTTCAAATGCTGGCAGATCACCGTCCGCTGGTGCGGCGTTCGGATCGAAATTGACAAAAATCATTCCGGCCACAAGAGTGTGCTGCACGGGCTTCAGACCAAAGTGCGACCGGTCGAACCCTGGGACGTCGCGGGTCATGCGGGCAGTTTTTAGCATGCCGTCAAGGCCGTAGCACCACGCATGATACGGGCAGGTGATCAGGTTTTTGACCTGTCCGCGCCCGCTAAGCAGAATATGGCCCCGGTGCTGGCATACATTGAAGAATGCCCTGATCGCACCGTCTTGTCCGCGGATGACGACAATGGGTTGACCTGCCAATTCTTCGGTAATGTAGCTGCCGGCCTCCGGCAGGTCCAAAACATGGCCGACGTAAAGCCACGACCGCAGGAATATCTTCCGGATTTCTTGCTGGTGAATGTCCTGATCAAGGTAAAACCGGGAGGGCAGCGTATAGGAATGTTGCGCCTCACAAGCGAACGGCCCCCGTTCACCCACGACAATAGATTTTTCCATCTACGCCTCCTGCTGCACGAGATTTCCGAAATCACAAAGCCTTTAAGAATCTTCAGGTCTTCGAATTTCAGTCAATCCAATGCGATGTTTGGACACCAAATTCTCATTGCGGAGCGTCATCGAAGAAGTCGCTTTTGAGCTCTGAATGAATAATCTGTGCTGCAGCATCTCTGAATCGAAGCACCCTGATTGGCGCTACTGACGGCCCGGCTTGCCATTCGGTAGAGGCACCTTCCACCACGGAGTGGCCCGTCAGAGCAGACATTCACCCCGGTTGCAAATACAGGTGTTAGGCTACCCAACAGTGACGCCTTAGAGTTCAGCGGGATTGAACTGCTCGCCTGCCACAAGGACGAGATCACCGTGACCGTGCCAAGGCCAGAGACATCAGGC
>JBBKVT010000282.1:0-2709 GCA_037968535.1 Paracoccaceae bacterium | reverse complement strand
CGGTGCAACGCGATCGGGCATTTGTCGGTGCCGATCATCCGGCCTGCGGTGGTAAACAGACCGGCGCGGGCGCTGCCTGTACCGACGTCGATGCCTAGAACGTAACTTTCTGGTTCATGTGATCCGGTCATCGTGTTTCGTCCTTCCGGCCGTTCAGAGATCGACGCTGTTTGGCAAGATCACCATGTCCCGGATCACGACGCCGCGCGGGCGAGTAAGCATGAATAGAACCGCCTCGGCGACTTCGCGCGGCTGCATCAACGACCCGTTTGCAAGCGCCTCTTCCATCTTCTCTTTGGGCCAGTCGTCCAGCAATGCCGTGACGACTGGCCCCGGGAGAACGGCACCCATGCGGATGCCGTATTGGGAAACCTGTCGGCGGGTCGCATGCAAGAAGGCCTGAACCGCAAACTTTGATGCGGTGTAGATCGGCTCCCAGACCACCGGGACGACGCCCGCGACCGAGCTTGTAAAGATTATATCCCCGGTCTTGCGCTCGATCATCCGCGGCAGGACTGCCTGGACGCAGCGAAACGCCGCGTTGATGTTGAGGTTTAGCATCCGGTCCCATTCGTCCGGATTGCCTTCGGCGGCTGCTCCACCGACATATGCGCCTGCATTCGCATGGAATATGTCGAGCGGGCCGACCAATTCTTCGATGCTTGGCAACATGTTGGAGACTTGCGGCCCGTCAAGAAGGTCAATCACGAGAGGATTGGCATTATCGCCAAGTTCTTCGCAAAGCGCGTTGAGCCTGTCCTCTGCCCGGTCGATCAATACGACCTTGGCCCCTTCTTCGATCAGGATCCGCGCGCATTCGAGTCCGATCCCTGACGCCGCGCCTGTGATGGCAACTGACTTGTTTTCCATCGTTCTAGCCATGTCATTTCCTCCGATGGCTTATGCGCGGCCGTGGCTTGCGCGCGACCGGCGGGCGAGAGAGTCGACGATGACGGCGATGGCAAGGACAGCTCCGGTGATCATGTAGCGCAGAGAGGAGCTGAGGTTGAGCAAGGTCAAACCGTTGGAGATCGCCATGATAACAAGAACCCCCAGCAAGGCTGACCATGCCGACCCGCGACCGCCGAACAGCGAAGTGCCCCCGATCACCGCAGCCGCGATGGCGTTGAGGTTGACGTCACCGGTGCCCGCCTGCTGGCTGGCAGAAGCAAGGCGGGCTGCGGCGAACACACCGCCCAATGCGGCAAGGGACGAACACACAACGAAAGCCGACATGCGGATGCGCTTAACGTTGATTCCCGAGCGGCGCGCTGCCTCGGCATTCCCGCCTACAGCAAACATCGACCGGCCCCATTGCGTGCGCGTCAGAGCGTAGTTCAGGATCACGACGAACAGGACGAAAACGCCGAACATCCATGGCACGCCGCGGCCTTGCTCCAGATAGAAAACTGCCACGAGCAGAGCAACCGTTAGGACCGCCGCTTTTGCAACAGCCACGCTCATGCCGCCGGAGGAGAGGTTCGCCTCACTTCGCTGCTGATTGGTCCGCATGCTTCCATACACGATCAGCGCGCCAGGAATAACAGCCACAATGTAGGACAGCCACGCCGGCATGATCAGGATCTGGCCGAACCGCACGAGCGGCGAGGTGAATGGCATGTTGATTGAGCCGGTTGGCCCAAGGATATAAAGCTGAAGGCCCAGGAGGGCGAGCAGCCCGGCCAGAGTGGCCACGAAGCTCGGCATCTCGAACTGATTGCGTAGAAATCCGAAAAGAAGCCCTACCAGGGCGCCGGTGAGCAAGACAGCGATGATCGTGATGGGCAAGGGAACGCCGGAATTGACCCAGAGCACCCCGGTTATCGCAGAGGCAAGTCCGCTCATTGAACCGATGGACAGATCAATTTCGCCGAGCAGCAACACGCAGACAACGCCAAGTGCGATCAGGCCAACCGCCGCAGCGTCGAACAAAAGGTTCACAAGGTTGTTGGGCGCAAGGAAAACCGGGTTCAGCGTGCTGAACACGACCGAAATTAGCAGCAGGCCCACGAAGACCGGCAGCATTCCCAGATCACCCGAACGGACCTGATCAATAAATCCGCGCAACGCGCCCGAAAGCCCTGCATCATGGCGCACCCGCGCATCGGCGCGATCGAGTTGAGGGCCAGATGCGCTTTTCTGATTGTTCTGTGTCATTGGTCTTCCCCAACTTCTTCGAGTTTTCGTGCCGCTCTGCGTGAGACAGAGTTCTCATCTGCGCCGGTTATCGCGGAGACCAGTTCCTGGTGCGTCGTTTCGGCGGTAAAGACTCCGTTATTCTTTCCAAGTCGGAGCACGACAATGCGATCGGCAACTGCGCGCACGTCTTCCATATTGTGAGAGATCAGAATGACGCCGTGACCGCGGTCGCGGACCCGCTCGATCAGATTCAACACCTCGGCCGTTTGGGCGACGCCCAATGCGGCTGTCGGCTCATCCAGCATGATGATATGAGGGTCCAGCAGGAGCGATCGTGCAACGGCAACTGTCTGACGCTGCCCACCGGACAGTGATGCAATAGGCTCTCGCACGGACGGAATTCGGGCGGCCAGTTCCTGCAAGAGCGTCCAGGCACGAACCTCCATCTGCACTTCATCCAGGCGCCACGGTGAAATCTCGTGACCGAGAAAGAGGTTGGCGACAACATCGAGATTTTCACACAGCGCCAGATCCTGAAAGACCGTCGCAATCCCCATCTCGAGGGCCTTG
>JBBKVT010000281.1:0-42346 GCA_037968535.1 Paracoccaceae bacterium | reverse complement strand
CCGTCGTCGTGGGCCGGTCGAACATCGTCGGCAAGCCGATGGCGCAGCTGCTGCTGCGCGACAGCTGCACGGTGACGATCGCGCATAGCCGGACGAAGGAGATCGAGGCCTTGTGCCGGGGCGCCGACATTCTGGTTGCCGCCGTGGGCCGGCCCGAGATGATCACGGGCGACTGGGTGAAACCGGGGGCGACGGTGATCGATGTCGGGATCAACCGGATCGAGCGTGACGGCAAGACCCGGCTGGTTGGCGATGTGCATTTCGACAGCGCCGCCAAAGTGGCGGGCGCGATCACGCCGGTTCCGGGCGGGGTCGGGCCGATGACGATTGCCTGTCTGCTGGCCAATACCCTGACGGCGGCCTGCCGGGCGAACCGGCTGGACGAGCCGGAGGGGTTGGTCGCGTGAGCCTGGATGTAGTGAAAGATCATCGGCTGATCGACGGTCGCGCGGTGCAGGCGCGGATACTGTCGGAGGTGCGTGACTATGTGAAACTGGCGAACCAGACCAAACGGATTGGTCGGCTGGTCTCAATCTGCATCGGCAATACGCCCGAGGTCGCGGTCTATGTCCGCAATCAGGCGCGGGGCGCGGCACGGGCCGGACTACCGTTTGACCAACAGCTTTGGGGCGAGGAGATCACGCAGGAAGAGTGCAAGGCGCTGATCGCCGAATTGAACGACCGTTCCGATGTGCTGGGGATCATTCTGCAGCGCCCCGTGCCCAAGCATATCAACGTGCGCTCACTGCAATCGGCGATCCACCCCTTGAAGGATGTCGAGGGCATGAACCCGGCCTCAATCGGCAACATTGTTTACAGCGATGTAGCGCTGGCACCCTGCACAGCGGCGGCCTCGGTCGAGCTGATCAAGGAGACCGGGCTGGAGTTGAAGGGACTGGAGGTCGTGATGATCGGCCATTCAGAGATCGTCGGAAAACCGGCGGCGTTTCTGTTGATGGCCGAAGGGGCGACGGTGACGGTTTGCCATCACATGACCCGATCTGTCGCCATGCATTCGCGGCGCGCGGATGTGGTGGTGGTGGCTGTCGGCAAGGCCAATTTCCTGGGCCCCGACATGATCAAGCCGGGGGCCGCGGTCATCGATATCGGGATCAACCAGGTGACCGACGCCGACGGCACGGTGCGGATCGTCGGCGATGTTGATACCGATGCGGTGTGCGAGGTGGCGGGCTGGATCACGCCGGTGCCGGGCGGCGTCGGGCCGGTGACAGTGGCGATCCTGATGCGAAACGCGACCGTGGCGCACCAGCGGCAGTTGGCAGCAGGCTGGCTAGACTAGGTCGCGAGATAGGCAATCCCGGAAAACGCCAAAAGAACACCGCCCCATTGCGCGCGGGCCATCTGTTCGTTCAGGAACGCCCAGGCCAGCAGGATCGTGACCATGCCGAAGACGGAGGAAGTCACAGCGGCATATTCGGCATTTGGAAGGCCACCGGTAGAGAGCACGCAAATGAGTGCGATTGCATCCAGAAGCCCCATTGTGGCGAGGATCGGCAGCACCGCGCGGGTTGGCCGGAACGGCGTCCGCGTCGCGGCCATGATTGCGACAAGGGCGGCGATGGCGGCCAGGCGTGTCGTCAGGATCACCGGCATGTCCGGGGCGATCCGTGCGGCGGCCTGACCAAGTGCGAACGTGCCCGCAAAGCCGCAGGCGGCCAACAGCGACCACAGGATCGTCGGGGTGGGAGAGGTCGCGATGGCGGTCTCTTCGGGATGTGACAGGACGGCGACGGTTGATACTCCGGCGATGATTGCACCAACCGCCAGCCATTGCAACGCGCTGACCGGGCTGCCCGACAGCGCCGCCCAGCCAACCGACAGCACCGGATAGGCCGCGATGATTGGGGCCACCAGCCGCACCGGGCCAACGGCGAAAGCTCGATAGAGACCGACGCTGCCGATGGTGAAGACGACGCCCGAAAAAAATGCAAGGCGCAGGGCCGCGCCGGGGATCGGGGCAAAGCTGCCTTGCGCGGCCATTGCCAAAGATTGAAAAAGTGTGCCCGCGACAAGGACCGTCAGCAACGCCGCCATCAAGGGCGCGCGCTGGCTGACCCAACGCACGCAGATGTCATGCAGGCCCCAAGCGAGGGCGGCGATCAGACCAAGGCCGAGAGCCAGCATCGATCAATCTTTCCGGAAGAAGGGAATCAGGAAGACGAGGCAGGCGAGCAGAAAGAAGATGCTACCGAACATCGCCCAGAAATTGCCAATGCTGGCAATGATGAAGCCTATGGCCGAGACGATGAACAATATCCAGCCGGTAAAGACGATATGGTGGTTTCTCATGCGTAATTGTCCCCCCGGCAAGCGTCTTGCATATCGGTGCAAGTTCGTTATTCTCTATATTAAAGTTTTATTCCGCTCGTGCAACAGTTCCGAAACAGGTGCCTGAGATGTTTGACTCGATCTATGCCAATGTGAAGCCCGGGCCGCCGCGCCCAAGCCAAGTCATCCTGCCGCAGGTGTTTTCCCTGGCTGCCGGAACCGAACGCTACGTGGTTGAGGGCGCAGGTGCAATCCTTGTGCCGATCGAGGCGGGCGATCGGATAACGATCAGCAATGACGAGGGCGGTCAGCCCTGCGAGGTTGTGGCGGTCGATACAAAGGGTCGGATCGACGCAGGCGCGATCGGCGAAGTCGCGAATTCCGATGCGGGCGGTCTGAAGGCACTATTAGCCGGATCGGATCAGAGCCTGCGCGGGTTGCGGATGGGACTGGAAGCGCGCGGGATCAATCTGGCCAAAGCCGAGGCGGTTCGGTTTTTCGACGCGATGACGCCCGCAAAGATGTCGGTCGATTTGGTCGCGGCACGGGACGGCGTCTTAGTCATCGCGGCACCTGGCGGCATCATGGATGTCGAGGCGCAGGACACTGCGACGCCGTTGACGGTGATGATCAAGCGGGCGGTGATCAAGAGCCATGTGAAGTTCAAGCTGCCCGATCCGCTGGCCGATCCCTTGCAGAGCATCCGGGTGCATTCGGCAACAGCCGAGGTCTATTTCGTCAAAGCTGGCGATTACATCCAGATCCAGGACGTCGATGGCCGGCAATGCACCGATTTTGAGTGTTTTTCGGCCCGGAAACTGGACAAGGGGATCGAACACGCTTTGGACGTGACCACCACGCGCACGCTGATGGGTCATGCCTATCCGATGCCGGGGCTACATGCGAAATACTATGACCAAGAGATGTTGCCGCTGGTCGAGGTCGTGCAGGATACGTGCGGGCGGCACGACGCCTTCGCCTTGGCCTGCTCGGCGAAATATTACGACGATATCGGTTATCCGGGGCATGTGAATTGTTCAGACAATTTCAATCACGCGCTGTCGAAATACAATGTCGCCGGGCGCAAGGGTTGGATGGCGATCAATTTCTTCTTCAACACTTTCCTCGACGACCATGGTGTGATGTTCTCGGATGAGCCTTGGTCGCGGCCCGGCGATTACGTGCTGTTGCGCGCGCTGACCGACATCGTTTGCGTCAGTTCGGCCTGCCCGGATGACACAAGCCCTGCCAATGGCTGGAACCCCACCGACATTCACATACGGACCTATTCCGGCAAGGAAACGTTCAAACGCGCGGTCGCTATCCGCACCACCAGAAATTCGGAGCCGAAGATGACCAAGCAGACGGGTTTCCATGATAGCTTCGCCAAGCACACCCGCAATTTCATCGAATACAAGGGCTATTGGCTGGCCAATAATTTCGGCGATGCCGGGCCGATCGAGGAATACTGGGCGTGCCGCCAGAAGGCGGTGATCATGGATCTGTCGCCGCTGCGAAAGTTCGAGGTCACGGGACCGGATTCCGAGGCTTTGTTGCAATACACGCTGACCCGCAACGTCAAGAAACTGGCGGCTGGCGGCGTGGTCTACACCGCAATGTGCTACGAGCATGGCGGGATGATCGACGACGGCACCTTGTTTAGGTTGTCGAAGGACAATTTCCGCTGGATCGGCGGTGATGACTATTCCGGCGAATGGCTGCGCGAACAAGCCGAAAAGCTGGGGTTGAACGCGCTGATCCGGTCCTCGACCGATCAGTTGCACAATGTCGCGGTGCAGGGACCTGCCAGCCGCGATCTGTTGACGGGACTGATCTGGACGGCGCCGCATTACCCCGAATTTAAACAGTTGGGCTGGTTCCGCTTTACCCCGGCGCGGCTACGGAATGAAAGTGGCACGCCGATCGTGATTTCGCGAACAGGCTATACCGGCGAGTTGGGATACGAGGTGTTCTGCCATCCCAAACATGCCAATGAAGTTTTCGACGCGATCTGGGAGGCCGGACAACCGCACGGGCTGAAGCCGATGGGGTTCGAGGCATTGGATATGGTTCGGATCGAGTCCGGGCTGATCTTTGCGGGCTACGATTTCTCGGATCAGACTGATCCGTTCGAGGCCGGGATCGGCTTTACCGTACCGCTTAAGACGAAAGAGGATGATTTCATCGGTCGCGACGCGCTTATCCGGCGCAAGGAGAACCCGGCGCGCAAGATGGTTGGCCTCGATATCGACAGCAACATCGACGTCGGTCACGGCGATTGTGTGCGGATCGGACGAGCGCAGATCGGTGAGGTCACATCCTCGATGCGCTCGCCGATGCTGGGCAAGAACATCGCATTGGCGCGGGTCGATGTGGCGCATGCGGCGCTGGATACCGAGGTCGAAATCGGCAAGCTGGACGGGCATCAAAAGCGGCTACCGGCGAAGATCGTGCCGTTCGCGCATTACGATCCGAAAAAGACCCGGCCGCAATCCTGAGCTTGATCCCGGTCAAGGCCGGGCGTGCTATTTCGTGTTCCGGTTGGTGCGGGAGATTGGCAAATGACGAAGACCGTGCTGGACCAGATCGGCGGCGAGGACAAGCTGCGCGACTTGGTCGAATCCTTCTATGATGTGATCGAGAGCCATCCCAAGGGGGCAGGCATCCGCAAGCTGCACTTTCGGGGGCAGGGGGTGCCGCATGCCCGGGTCGAACAGTTCAATTTCCTGACCGGTTTTTTGGGCGGGCGACGGCATTACGAGGAAAAGCACGGCCATATGGACGTGCGGCTGATGCATGCACATGTGCCGATCAGCCTCGTGGAGGCCGAGAATTGGCTGGACTGCATGGATATCGCGCTAGAGCGGGTCGGGTTGTCCGGACCGGCGATAGACCGGTTGCGCGTGGTGTTCCGGCGCGTGGCGCTGATGCTGGTCAACGATCTGGACGAATGGGGCGTGGCGCGAACCGGGTCGCGCTAGCGGCGCAGGAAGATCTGCACGTCCGCCACGTTGGTGCCGGTTGCGCCGGTGATCAGCAGGTCGCCGGACGCTTTCAATGCGGCGTGACTGTCATTGTTCGCCAATAGCTTTTCCGGGTCCGCGCCTGCGGCCTTCATCCGGCTCAGGCTGTCGGGATCAACGATGCCGCCTGCCGCGTCCGTCGGGCCGTCGCGGCCATCGGTGCCACAGGACAGGAACACCCAGTCTCCGGGTATGTCGGTGGCCCCCAGCGCAAAACGCAAGGCAAGTTCCTGGTTGCGGCCGCCTTGGCCGGTGCCGCTGATGGTCACAGTTGTCTCACCGCCGAAGATCAGCGCGCCGGTCGTTCCGGCCAGTCTGGCGGCGGCAAGCAGCCGCTCGGCCGCTTCGGCGACATCGCCAGTCAGCGGCGGCTCGACGATCCGGGCAGGGCCGGTAGCGGCGGCCTTGGCGGCCAGCAGGCTTTGGTGGTTCGAGCAGATCAGGGTGTTGGTGACTGCAGGGTTCGCCTTGGCGGTTTCGTGGTCTGTCCGGTCAAGATAGGACCGCACGGAGGCCGGAAGTTTGTCGAAGACATCTTTTGATTTCAGCAGCTTGACGGTGTCTGTTCGCGTTCCTATGGGGCTGACTGTGGGGCCGCTGGCGATCACCCGCAGGTCGTCGCCAATCACGTCCGAAAGGATGTAGGCCGTGATCTTTGCCGGCGCGGCGAGGCGGGCGAATCCACCGCCCTTGAGTTGTGACAGCTGCTGGCGGACCATGTTCATCTGGGTGATTTCAAAACCTGCGGCCAGCAGGACTCGGCTGACCTCGGACTTGTCGGCCAAGCTGATGCCGGGAACCGGGGCAGGGAGAAGGGCAGATCCGCCGCCGGAGATGAGGGCGATGACATGATCGCCAGCAGTCGCGGATTGAAGGAGGTCGATGACGGCCCGCCCGGCGCGGGCGCCGTTTTCGTCAGGTACGGGGTGACCGGCAGGCATGACGGTGCAGCCGGGAATATCGCGGGCATTCTCGTAGTTGGGCACCGCAAGGGCGATGACCGGAGTGCGGGCCGGAACGTGCACTAGCGCCTCGGCCATCATGGTGCAGGCGGCTTTGCCAACGGCGACAAGGATGTAACGGCCCTCGGCCAAGGGTGGTAGGGGCGCGTCGGTCAGGTGGCGATGCAGCGCTGGGGCTGGATCGGCGGCGTTGACGGCAGCGGCAAAGAGCGCCTTTGCCGTGTTTCGCAGATCACCGTCCCGTTCCATTGCCGCCCCTTATGCGGCTTCGATCTGCCGCGCTTTTTGTACCAGCACTTCTGCCTGACGGATCGAAGCATAGTCAATCAACCGTCCGTCGAGCGATACCGCGCCCTTGCCCTCGGCGGCGGCCACTTCCATGGCTTTGAGGATGCGGTTAGCGCGATCGACCTCGGTCTCTGACGGGCTCATCACGCGGTTTGCGAGCGCAATCTGGCTTGGGTGGATCGCCCATTTGCCTTCGCATCCCAGAACGGCGGCGCGCTTTCCAGCGGCGACGTATCCGTCGGGATCCGAGAAATCGCCGAATGGTCCGTCGATCGGTCGCAGACCATTGGCACGGGCGGCGACGACCATGCGAGCCAGCGCATAGTGCCACATGTCGCCCCAATGAACCTCACGGCTGCCGTCATCGGCGGGGTCGGTCAGGACCGCATAATCTGGATTCACCCCACCGATCACCGTCGTGCGGGCGCGGGTCGAGGCGGCGTAGTCGGCCACACCAAAATGCAGGCTTTCGTTTCGTTTCGAGGCGCCCGCAATTTCGGTCACGTTCTGCATGCCGAGCGCGGTCTCGATGATATGCTCGAAACCGATGCGCTTCTTGTACCCTTTGGCGTCCTCGATCTGGGTCACCATCATGTCGACGGCATAGACATCCGCAGCGGTGCCGACCTTGGGGATCATGATGAGATCGAGCCGTTCGCCGGCCTGTTCAACGACGTCCACCACGTCGCGATACATGTAGTGGGTGTCGAGTCCGTTGATGCGAATCGACATGGTCTTGGTGCCCCAGTCGATATCATTAAGGCCCTTGATGATGTTTTTGCGAGCCTGCGCCTTGTCATCGGGGGCGACGGCATCCTCGAGGTCAAGGAAGATCACGTCTGCATCGGATTGCGCCGCCTTTTCAAACATTTGCGGCTGACTTCCGGGGACGGCCAGTTCGCTGCGGTTCAGGCGGGCAGGGGCTTGTTCAATGGGATGAAAGCTCATCTTCGGGCATCCTTGTGCTGGGTTGCTTCGGCTGGCACCCAGACAAGTAGGAAAATAAATTTCCTGTCAAGAAAATTATTTTAGTCGCTCTGGTCCCGTTCGGACGGTAGGCGGGAGGAATAGTAAAAGGCAATCGCCTGGGCGCGGCTCTTGATTGATAGTTTTTCGAAGAGGTTCGAGAGGTGGAATTTCACCGTATTTGTCGAGATCCCGAAATCGCGGGCAAGTTGGCGGTTTGTAAGACCCTTCGACAAAGCTTCGAGAAGCGCGCGTTCGCGTTTGGTCAAGAGGTAGATAGGATCTTTCTGCAACTCTCTGACATCGAGGAACGGAAAGACCATCTTGCCAGCGGCAACGGCTATGCAGGCTTCCAGAAGCCCTTCGACCGGGCCGTTGCGGGCCGAGAAGGCAGCGGCACCGGATGTCATTGCCTGCCGGGGAAGATCGCCTTTTTCGTCTCCGTAGATGACCACACGGGGCGCTTTCGGATGTTCGCGCAGCACCTCGATCAGTTTCTGGCCACCCAGCACGGGCACGTTCCAATCCACCACGCCGACCTGGACCGGCACGCGCATGACCGAGCCAAGAAACCCCTCGGCTGTTGCGGTCGTGGCGATCAGCGAGAATCGGGGATCTCGGTCGAAAATCTCTGACATGGCCGAAAGGACCAGCGGATTGCTGTCTGCGAGCGCGATCGAAATCTGCCTATCTTTCAAGCTATCATTCTGCATTCCTTAACCTTTTCCCATGAAACCTACCCGTTTGGATTGGCCAAGTTTCGGTACGCATCGATATTCTGGGACTTTAGGATAGGTTTTATACTACCCAAATAGATACCCAAAAGCAGGAGTAACGGATATTGCGCGGAAAGGCGAATAGTTCTTTCATCAGGGTAACGAATATTTACCAGCAGTAAACAAGCTGCGACGTAGGAGAAACACATGCTCGACCAGAACATCTTTCCGCAACTTGAAATCCCCGAGACGCTGGCCGCTGGTCCGGGGCCAGGCAATACTGACCCGCGGGTTCTGCAACGCTTTGCGAACTCCGGGCTGGCCGACCATATGCAAGCCGATGTTCTGCGCGGCATGATCGAGTGCAAGGAAATGCTGCGTCAGGTCTGGGGCACGAAGAACACCTACACCTACGGCGTCGGCGGCACTGGGTTCAGCGGGCTAGATTGCATGCTGAACGCGATCCTGCCGGGCGACGAGGTTGTGGCTTTCGTCAACGGCACGTTCAGCGGCATTGATGCGCTGACGATCCGGATGAAGGCGGCGTCGCGCAAGGAGTTGGCCGAGAATTCGATGGATCCCAAGACAGCCAGCGTGACAGTCGTTGACGTACCACATGGTCAATCAGTGGGCGCCGATGTCATCGAAAAGGCTCTGGCTGACAAGAAACCGAAATGGGCCTTCATGGCGCACTGGGAAACCGGATCGGGCCGGATCAACGACATTCGCGCCTTCTCGGATGCTTGCGAACGGTATGGTGTAATGGGCCTGGTCGATGCGGTATCTTCGCTTGGTATCGCCGATTTCGCAATTGACGACTATCCGGGGATTGTCGGCTGGGCGTCTTGCCCGCAGAAGGGTGTTCTGTGCCTGCCTCTGACCTACGCCCCGGTCAGCTTCACCGACCGATATATTGCAGAGGTCAAGGCGACGGGCTGCCATTCCTACGTGCATCACCCAATCCTCGAGGCACGACACTGGGGCGTCGCCGATGGCAAGGACGTGGCAGCCGGCAGTTATCATCGGACCCATTCGGGATATGCGGTCGCCGCCTTCCATGAGGCGCTGCGGATCACACTGCAGCACGGCCGGGCGCAACGGGCGCGTGACTATGCGTTCCACGAAAGTGCGCTTCGCGAGGCGGTGACTGCGATGGGCTGCGAGGTGACCTCTAACATGACCAGCTTGGTAGTGCTGAACCTTCCAGAAGCAATGGCGGGGCGAGAGAAGGAACTCGTGCAGGGCTGCCGGGCCAAGGGTTTCGGCATTTGGCCGACGCTGTCGGAACCGGTGCAGATCCGGATCGGCATTCTGAACCAGTTGTCGCCGGTTGCCATCACCGAGATCGTGACGCGCTTTGCTCGGGCCATGAACGAGATGGGGGCGGGTCTGGATCTGGAGATGATCTGCGAACGCCTGAACCAGCATTATCAAACCGCATTGGCAGCCTAGGGGGTCGAAATGGATATCCATGAATACCAGGCCAAGGAGCTTCTGAGTAATTTTGGCGTCGCCGTGCCACAGGGTGCGTTGGCCTACAGCCCCGAGCAGGCCGCTTATCGCGCCCGCGAAATGGGCGGTGAAAAGTGGATCGTCAAGGCGCAGGTTCATGCCGGCGGCCGGGGCAAGGCCGGTGGGGTAAAGCTTTGCGACAACGACAGCGAAATTCAGGCCGCTTGCGAAAACATGTTTGGCAAGAAACTGGTCACGCATCAGACCGGGCCAGAAGGTAAAGGCATCTACCGCGTCTATGTCGAGGCTGCTGTGCCGATCGATCGCGAGATTTATCTCGGCTTCGTCCTCGACCGAACCAGCCAGCGCGTGATGATCGTCGCCTCGGGCGAGGGCGGGATGGAGATCGAGGACATTTCGGCGAACCGACCGGACTCGATCGTGCGCTCGACCGTGGAACCGGCTGTCGGATTGCAGGATTTTCAAGCGCGCGAGATCGCCTTCAAGCTGGGCCTTGAACCTGCGCTGACGCAGGCGATGGTCCGGACGTTGCAGGGCTGTTACCGAGCGTTCACCGAGTTGGACGCAACGATGGTCGAGATCAACCCGCTGGTCGTGACGGGCGACAACCGGATCCTGGCGCTCGATGCCAAGATGACCTTCGACGACAATGCATTGTTCCGGCACCCCAATATTTCAGAGTTGCGTGACAAGAGCCAGGAAGACCCGCGCGAAAGCCGGGCGGCGGATCGCGGGCTTTCCTATGTCGGGCTGGACGGCAATATCGGCTGCATTGTCAACGGGGCCGGTCTTGCCATGGCGACGATGGACACGATCAAGCTGGCAGGCGGCGAGCCGGCGAACTTCCTCGATATCGGCGGTGGTGCCACGCCTGAACGGGTTGCCAAGGCTTTTCGGCTGGTGATGTCGGACAGCAATGTGCAGGCAGTTCTGGTCAACATCTTCGCCGGTATCAACCGCTGCGACTGGGTCGCCGAGGGCGTTGTCCAGGCGCTAAAAGAAGTGCAGGTCGACGTGCCGGTGATCGTGCGGCTGGCAGGCACGAATGTCGAGGAGGGTCAGAAGATCCTCGCGAAATCCGGTCTTCCGCTAATCCGTGCGTCCACACTTATGGAAGCCGCCGAACGCGCGGTTGCCGCCTGGAAAAGCGACGTGGCGCAGAACACCAAGCTGAGGGCAATCTGATGAGCATCTATCTGGATCGCGACACCCGCGTCATCGTTCAGGGGATCACCGGGCGGATGGCCCAGTTTCACACCAAGGACATGCTGGACTACGGCACCAACGTCGTTGGCGGCGTGGTGCCCGGCAAGGGCGGCGAGACGGTGCACGGCGTGCCGGTGTTTGATACGGTGAAAGAAGCCGTCGCGGCGACCAACGCCGAAGCCAGTCTGGTTTTCGTGCCGCCTCCCTTCGCCGCCGACAGCATCATGGAAGCCGCCGATGGGGGCATCCGCTATTGCGTCTGCATCACCGACGGTATTCCGGCGCAAGACATGATCCGGGTGAAGCGCTACATGATGCGCTATCCGAAAGAGCGCCGTATGGTCCTGACCGGGCCGAACTGCGCGGGCACGATCTCTCCGGGCAAGGCGCTGCTTGGGATCATGCCGGGGCATATCTACCTGCAAGGTCATGTCGGGATCGTGGGCCGATCCGGCACTTTGGGCTATGAAGCCGCGGCGCAGCTGAAGGAGCGAGGGATCGGCGTCTCGACCAGTGTCGGCATCGGCGGCGATCCAATCAACGGGTCGTCTTTCCGCGATATACTGGAGCGGTTCGAAGCCGACGAAGACACCCATGTCATCGCCATGATCGGCGAGATCGGCGGCCCTCAGGAAGCCGAAGCGGCCGAATACATTCGCGATCACGTGACCAAGCCAGTTGTTGCCTACGTCGCCGGACTGACTGCGCCCAAAGGGCGGACAATGGGCCATGCCGGCGCGATCATCTCTGCCTTCGGTGAAAGCGCCAGCGAGAAGGTCGAGATCCTGACTGCCGCTGGTGTGACCGTCGCGCCGAACCCCGCCGTGATCGGTGAAACCATAGCCAGCGTGATGTAAGGGAGGACTGGAATGGTCAAGCCAAAGGTACTTGTCACTCGGCGCTGGCCGGAAGCCGTCGAGGCGATGTTGGCGGAACGGTTCGACGTGACTTTAAACACCGGCGACCGGGCGATGACACCGGCGGAATTCCGAGCAGCAGTTCAGAGTTATGATGCCGTCTTGCCAACGGTTACCGACAAGATCGGGGCAGAAGCGCTGGATGTCAGTACGCCGCGCACGAAGATCCTTGCAAATTACGGCGTCGGCTACAGCCATATCGACATGAGCGTTGCCGTTGGTCACGGGATGACCGTGACCAACACGCCCGACGTGCTCTCTGAATGCACCGCTGATCTGGCAATGACGTTACTGTTGATGGTCGCGCGGCGGGCAGGCGAGGGCGAACGCGAAGTGCGCGAGGGCCGCTGGACCGGTTGGCGGCCAACGCATCTGATCGGCACCAAGGTTTCGGAAAAGACGCTTGGGATCATCGGCTATGGCCGGATCGGGCAGGAAATGGCGCGCCGGGCGCATCATGGCTTCGGCATGAAGATTCTTGTACAGAACCGCAGCCAAGTCGACCCTGATATCCTGGCCCAATGCAAAGCCGAACAGGTCGAATGCGTCGAGGCGCTGTTGCCGCGCTGCGATTTCGTCTCGTTGCATTGCCCCGGTGGCCCGTCGAACCGCAATCTGATCAATGCCAGCCGGTTGAACCTGATGAAGCCGGATGCCTTTCTGATCAACACCGCCCGTGGCGAGGTTATCGATGAATACGCGTTGGCGCAGGCGCTGTGGTTCGAGACCATTGGCGGCGCGGCGCTTGACGTGTTCTACGGCGAGCCAAGGATCAACCCTGATCTGGCCGCGTCGGACCGGCTGGTGATGCTGCCTCATCTGGGCAGCGCCACGCGGGAAGCGCGCGAGGCGATGGGATTTCGCGTGATCGACAACCTTGGCGATTTCTTTGAAGGGCGCATACCGAGGGATTGTGTGCACTGATGCCGGCGATAGCCGCAGAGCATCTCGCGCCAACCGCCGTCTCTGAAGTTGCGGCCGACTATGCGTCGGGGTTGCGGGCAGAGTTGTTTGATCTTCTGATGGACGTGGTGCGCCTGCGCGCGCCCGAGGTTGCCGGTTTGATGACGCCGTCGGGTCTGGCGTCGCCGCCGCCCGCGCATTTGGCCAGTCCATTCCTGCAGGCTGCGAATATCTGGTTTCAGTTGCAAAAGATCAGCGACGAAAACGCCGCCATGCGCGAACGGCGGCGGATGGAATCCGAAGGCGGGGCGGCGGCCATCGAGGGCAGTTTTGCCGAAGCGCTGCATCAAGTCCGCGACCTTCCCGAAGAGCGCCTGCGCGAGGTGATCAGCGGCCTTCAGGTCGGACCGACGCTGACCGCGCATCCGACCGAGGCCAAACGCGTCACCGTTCTGGAAATCCACCGTCGCATCTACCGCACGCTGGTGTCGCTTGAAACCCAGCGCTGGACCCCGCGTGAGAGGGCCGGCCTTCTGGATAATCTGCGCGGCGAGATCGATCTGCTGTGGCTGACCGGAGAGCTGAGGCTGGAACGGCCTAGCCTGTCGGACGAGATCGAATGGGGTCTGCAATTCTTTCGCGACAGTCTTTACGACGCGGTGCCGATGCTGTTCGAACAATTCCTTGCGGCCTTGCCGGGAACACTGACGGCCGATATCCGGCCTTGCATCAAGTTTCACTCGTGGATCGGTGGCGACCGCGACGGCAATCCGAATGTCACGGCCTCGATCACGCGCGAGGCGATGGAGCGCGGGCGCATGGCGGTGTTCGGCTGCTATCGGGAAGCGCTGCAACTCGCCGCGCGGCGGATCAGCATTTCGGGCGCGATTGCGGTGATTCCCGCATCGGTCATGGTCGATCTTCAGGCGATCATCGACCGGTCGCGTGATAGTGCATTGCAACAACGCAATCCCGGCGAAGTGTTCCGGCAGGCGTTAAGCGCAATTGCCTTGCGGGTTGCCGACAGCCAGACCGGCGAAGAACTGGCCTATCGCCATTGTGACGATCTGGTCGAAGATCTGACCTGCGTCGAGGACGGGCTTGCCGCCATTAACTGCGATTCGCTCGCTGCGCGCTATGTCAGGCCGATCCGCTGGCGGGTCGAAGTCTTCGGGTTTCGTACGACATCGCTAGACGTAAGGCAAAATTCGACCGTCACGACCGCAGTTTTGGCAGAGATCTGGGCCTCTGTCGGCGACGCGCCAAGCTACGGTAGCCGCGACTGGTCCAACCGGTTGCGCGCTGAACTGGGGCAGGCCAGCCTGCCATTAGTTCCTCGCGAGAGCCTGAGCGATGCCGGGCAAGAACTGCTGGCGCTTCTGGAAGTGATCCGCGAAGCGCGTGCAAGCGACGATCCGGCATCGGTGGGGGCGTTCATCCTGTCGATGACGCGCTCGACCGACGATCTTTTGGCGATCTACCTTCTGGCCCGCTATGCCGGGTTCGGGACCGAAGGGATCGACCTGGCCGTGGTGCCACTGTTCGAAACGATCGACGACCTGCGGAACGCGCCCGCCGTGCTTTCCGCGCTGCTCGAAGTTCCGTTCGCCCGACGCAGCCTGAAGTCGCGCGGCATGCGGGTCGAGGTCATGCTGGGTTATTCCGACAGTAACAAGGATGGCGGGTTCGTCTGCTCGACTTGGGAGCTAGAGAAGGCGCAGCGGAAGATCTCGCGGACCTTGGGCGGGCTTGGCCTTCAGGCGGCCTTCTTTCATGGGCGAGGCGGCTCGGTCAGCCGCGGTGGTGCGCCGACGGGCCGCGCGATTGCAGCGCAGCCGACAGGCACGGTCAACGGCGTGATGCGGACCACCGAACAGGGCGAAGTCGTATCGTCGAAGTTCGCCAATCGCGGTACGGCCCTGTACCAGTTGGAACTGCTGGCCGCGTCGGTCCTGACCCATTCGGCTTTGTCGGACCGCCGCGCGGTGACGAAACTTGAATTCGATGACGCCCTGGAAGCGCTTTCGGGGATCTCGCAGGCGGCTTATGCGAAGCTTTTGCACACGCCCGGCTTCATCGACTATTTTCAGCAATCAAGCCCGGTTGAAGAGCTGGCGATGCTGAAAATCGGCTCGCGTCCCGCGCGGCGTTTCGGGGCGAAAAGCCTCGACGATCTGCGCGCAATCCCTTGGGTCTTTGCGTGGTCGCAGAACCGGCATCTTTTGACCGGCTGGTACGGGTTCGGCACAGCGATCGCGTCTTTCCGGCGGTTTCGCGGGGCGGATGGTGCGGCGCTGCTGGCTGAGATGTATGACAGCTCTCGCCTGTTCCGGTTGATCGTGGACGAAGTCGAGAAGACCCTGTTTCAGGCCGACTTGGACATAGCCGCCGATTATGCAAATCTGGTTACCGACAAAGCCGCGCGAGAGGCGGTCTTTGCGATGGTCACGGCGGAGCATCAAAAATCCCGTGACGCCGTTCTGTCGCTGACAGGCGGGGCCGATCTGGCGCTACGCTTTCCCGAGATGCGCGGCCGGTTCGAGCGCGTACGCCCCTATCTGGACCGGATCCACCGTCTACAGGTCAGCCAGCTACGAGAGTTGCGCAGCAGCGCACCGGATTGTCCGGTGTCCATCCCGCTATTGCAATCGATGAACTGCATTGCCGCCGGCCTTGGCTGGACCGGCTGACCAATTCAAGGAGCCTGCCATGAATGCCCCCCACCGAGACAGTGGTTTTTTCACCGAAGGCCTTGAGCGCCGCGATGCGGCCGTTTTTCACGCCATCCGGCAAGAGCTTGGCCGCCAGCGCGATGAGATCGAGCTTATTGCGTCCGAGAATATCGTCTCGGCTGCGGTGATGGAGGCGCAAGGCTCTGTGATGACCAACAAATACGCCGAAGGCTATCCGGGTCGGCGCTACTACGGCGGGTGTCAATTTGTTGACATCGCCGAGACTCTGGCGATTGAACGGGCCTGCAAGCTGTTCGGCTGCGATTTCGCCAATGTGCAGCCGAATTCGGGTTCTCAGGCCAATCAGGGTGTGTTTCAGGCTCTGCTGAAACCAGGGGACACGATCCTTGGCATGTCGCTGGATGCAGGCGGCCACCTGACGCATGGCGCACGACCCAATCAGTCGGGCAAGTGGTTCAATGCGGTGCAATATGGTGTGCGCCGGGATACAATGGACATAGACTACGACCAGCTTGCCGACCTGGCTGCAGAGCACAAGCCGCGGCTGGTCATCGCTGGTGGCTCGGCCATCCCCCGGATCATTGACTTCGCGAAGATGCGGAACGTCGCCGACTCGGTCGGTGCCTATCTGCTGGTCGATATGGCACATTTCGCCGGGCAGGTGGCCGCGGGGCTTTACCCGTCGCCGTTCCCGCACGCGCATGTCGTCACGACAACCACGCACAAGACGTTGCGCGGACCGCGTGGCGGGATGATCCTGACCAATGACGAGGACCTGTCCAAGAAGGTGAACTCGGCCATATTCCCCGGCATTCAAGGTGGTCCCCTGATGCACGTGATCGCCGCCAAGGCCGTCGCCTTCGGAGAGGCATTGCGGCCGGAGTTCAAGACCTACATGGCGCAGGTTGTGAAGAACGCACAAGCGCTGGCCAATCAGCTGATGACCGGCGGGTTGGTGACCGTGACGGGCGGCACCGACACCCATCTGCTGCTGGTCGACCTGCGACCCAAAAGCGTGAAGGGCAGCGACACCGAGAACGCACTCGGTCGGGCGCATATAACCTGCAACAAGAACGGAATCCCCTTCGACACCGAAAAGCCGACGATCACATCCGGCATCCGGCTGGGTTCGCCGGCCGGTACGACGCGGGGCTTCGGAGAACCCGAGTTCCGCGCCATCGGCGACTGGATCATCGAGGTGGTCGACGGGCTGGCCGCGCATGGGGCAGAGGGCAATGCGGCGGTCGAGGAACGGGTGCGGTCAGAGGTGTCGAGCCTCTGCGCGAAATATCCGATCTATCCGAACCTTTAGGCAGACAGACGCCGCAGAATGTCTTCGGCCTCGCGGACGATCCGGGCAGTCAAGTCGCCTGCTGTTTCGATGCGATCGATCTGTCCCGCAACCTGTCCCGCGAAGAGTGCCAGTCGGGCAAGATCGCCGGTCATGTTGCGCAGCGGCGAATCCGTGCTCCAGAGATAAAGCGGTCGGCCGTCTTCCTCTCCGATGGCGGTCCTGGCTATTGAATCGGGGTCATGCCCAAACAGGGTCAGGCCAAGACCTCTCGTCATCTCGTTGGCCAGAACCCTGACCGGAGAGCCCTTTGGCCAGTTGATCGCATAGGCATCGGTATGGACGGTCTGGTCGATGGCCGCGCCAACAACCCGCTTCTTGTGAAGATCATGCGCAAAGGATTCTCGGGTCGCAAGATAGGCAGTGCCGCAATGGATGCCCTGCGCCCCGAGCGCGAGTGCCGCGACAAGGCTGGCACCACTGGCGAAACCACCTGAACCGATGACTGGAATGGTCACGGCCTTGGCCACCATCGGCAGAAGTACCAGCGATGTGACGCCGCCTTTCACATGGCCGCCCGCCTCGACGCCCTGCGCAATGATGGCGTCGGCCCCGGCCTTTTCGGCTGCGATTGCAGCCTCGACCGAACCGACTTGAAATAGCACGGTCATGCCCGCGTCCTTTGCCCGCGCGATGGCGTCAGGAACAACATCCCAGAAATAGACCATGGCGCCCACGCCTGCCTCGATGCAGGCTGACAGTTCGCGGTCGAAAAGGCCCGGTTCCGTGGCGGACGGGATCAGGTTGACGCCGAAGGGGCGATCGGTTCGCGCCCGCACTGCAGCAATCTCTTGCTGGATCAGGTCGGGGCTTTCACGAACCATGCCGAGACACCCGAACCCGCCGGCTTCAGATACCGCTGCGGCAAGTTCGGATCGCGCGACCCCGCCCATTCCCGCCTGCAATATCGGGTATTTGCAGCCAAGCAGATTGCAGATCGGTGTGTGAAGATTTGTCATGGAACCTGCCACATCTCTGCCGTCCGAACAGCAGGACGATGGAGGAAAGTCTTTCAGCAAGCTGTCCGCACCGCAACTGGATTTGACGCCAGAGTAATGCTGTGCGGACAGGGAGATCGGCGGTCAGACCGGGGTCAGTTCTGCAAATAGCTCGCCATTGAATCGTCCAGCGCGTCCTTCCACGGCGTGTGGTGCTGGGGCGCCATCGTTCCGGTTATCACTGATTTGTAGGATTGGTTGCGGAACCCCATGATGTCCTTGGCCTTGTGCTTCTTCCACTGGAAAAACGCTTCATTGGCACCATCCACATCGAAGCTTGGATAGTCGGTCTCGGCGATCAGTTCCTTGACGTACTCGCCCTGATAGCGGATCGCGTCATAGCTGTCCTCGCCCGCATCTTCTGCCGCGACGCGAGCAGCGACATCGGCGATCATCGCGTTCTTGTCATTTGGCAGCGCGATCCGGTCCATGATCACGTCGCGCACATACCAAGCCTGCGCGTCGAACATGTTGAACGTGTACCACTGGTCCTGCATGCCAAGGTAGAACACCGCCGGATTGTCGACGAAGACGACGCCCTTGAAGAGATTGGCGGTCGCCAGGCGGTTTGCGGTTTTCAAACGCAGATCATCGGGCAGGAACGGGAAATGATGCGTGTAGCCGGTACACAGGATCACCGCGTCGATTTCCCGTGTGCTGCCGTCCTTGAAGGTGGCGGTGTTGCCATCCAGCTTTTGCAGCAACGGCAGTTCTTCCCAATTATCCGGCCAGTTGAAGCCCATCGGGGCTGTCCGGTAGCTGACGGTCACCGACTTGCAGCCGTATTTCCAGCACTGTGAACCGATATCCTCGGCAGAGTAACTGGTGCCGATGACAAGGATGCGCTTGTCCTTGAATTCACGGGCATCGCGGAAATCATGGGCGTGCAGCACACGGCCGTTGAAGTCGGCAAATCCCTCAAATTCCGGAACATTGGGGGTAGAGAAGTGGCCTGAGGCGATGATGACGTTGTCGAATTCTTCGTCGTAGACATGGTCTTCGGGCAGGTTATGCGCGGAGACAGTGAACTTGCCGGTCGCCTCGTTATGCTCGACATGTCGAATCACGGTCGAAAAACGGATCCAGTCACGCACGCCAGCCTTCTTCACCCGCCCCTCGATATAGTCGAACAGGACCGCCCGAGGCGGGTAAGAGGCGATCTGTTTGCCGAAATGTTCCTCGAACGAATAGTCGGCGAATTCCAGACCCTCCTTGGGGCCGTTCGACCAAAGATAGCGATACATCGAGCCATGTACCGGCTCGCCATATTCATCAAGCCCGGTCCGCCAAGTATAATTCCAAAGGCCGCCCCAATTGGACTGCTTTTCGAAGCAGACGATTTCGGGGATATCCTCACCTTTGGCGGCGGCCGACTGGAAGGCGCGGAGCTGGGCCAGGCCGGACGGTCCGGCACCGATAACTGCGACGCGTTTTTTCATTCGTGAACTCCCCATTGGTTCGAACCAGTTTGGCTTGATTGGTTCTTTTGGTATAAACCAATTAAGCGGAATAGTTGCCCATCTGTCAACATTTCTTCATATGAGGAAAAATAGAGGTAACTTACTCGTACGAAATAGAATTCGAAGCGGAGCGCGATGAGCAGTTCAAGTTTTGCATTGAGACTGGCGATCAACGGCACGCTGCCGCGATTCGGAATTGGCGTTCCGCAGCCGGTTCGGCTCGGCTTTCTGGCCCCGCTGACGGGCCCTGTACAGTCCTGGGGCTTGCCTGGATTGAACGGGTGTCGGATATGGGCGGACTGGATCAACCGCGCCGGCGGTATTCTGATCGACGGAAAACGGCATCCGGTAGAACTGGTCCCCCATGATTGCGGCTATGACGGTGCACGAGCCGCCGAGGGCGCGCGCGAACTGGTTCAGCAGCACGACATCAAGTTGTTGATGATGCTGGGGGGCGATACGTTCGCCCCGGTGCAGGAGTACCTGACCGAGCAGAAAATCCTGACCTCGACACTGTTGCCGAGCGACCTGTCGCCCGACACGCCCTATCTGATCGCGCCCAGCGAACTGCACCCGATCTATACCGTCACCGGCGTTGACTGGCTGGCCCGGTCTGATCCTACGCTGACCACGGTTGCGATGTGCAGCCAGACCGATGCATTGGGATTGCCGTCACTCGCTACTTACCGGGCGGCATTCAAGGCGTCGGGCATCACCAGTATCAAAGAGATCCGTTACGATCCGTCCGATGCGGATCCAGGGGCGATTGTGGCGGTCATGATGGCTGAGAACCCGGACATTTTATGCTGGTGCACTAGCTACACGCCGATGGTTCACGCCCTGACCGAAGCCGCTGACCGGGCAGGGTATCGTGGACGGATGATTTCTTGTACGGCGGACAACTATCAGCGGCTGGTCGCCCGAACGTCGGCGGGGTTCATGGAAGGGTTCGTGTTTCAGTTCCCCGATTTCGACGATCCCGCACTTGCCGAGAAAGCGTTCTTCTTCAATCGGCCGAAGGCTTTCTTCGACGAATACAATGACCGGTTTCCGGATAGCTGGAGTGCGGTGTCCTGGGAATATGCCGCGATCCTGGACATATGGCACGCGGCGGTCGAGCGGGCAGGGACGGTGGCGCCGGTTTCCGTTCTGGCTGCTATGAAGCAAAGCGGACAGGTGATGCATGCGTTCGGACCGGCGGAATGGTGGGGGCAGGACATGTTCGGTATCGACAATGCACTGGTCGGGGACTGGCCGGTCGTCACGATTGTCGACGGCAAGGCCCGAATCGCAGAGTTCGGTTCGATCCCGAACTGGTTGAAACGCCATGGCGGGTTGCTGCGCGAAGAGATGCAGGACTTGGGTCAGATGTGGTTTCAGCGGCAAGGCGCTGCGGCCGGGCCGACCGGCATTTCGTCCCGAGGGATCGGGGCCTAGTCATCCTGCAGCAGCAGCTTCTGTTCCTCGATCAGGTGCAGTTGGATGAATTCCACAGCCGCCTCGATATCGCGTGAGGCTATGGCATTGAAAAGCGTGTTGTAGCGGCGTTGGTAGTCCTGAATGCGCTTTGGTGTCAGGTGGCGCCGCTGTGATGCGGCGCGAAAACTTTGTCGGCAGGCGTCGATAACCAGATCGTAGCAACCCACGATCAGCGGGTTGCCGGTGCCTTGCGCGATCTGGCGGTAAAGCTCCTCTTCAAGCCGGATGAATCGGGAGGCGTCGGTGTGTACGGCCTCCATCTGTGACAGAGTTTCGCCCAGAGCTTCGATCGCGCGCGGCGGCATGTTGATGATCGCGAGCCGCATCATTTCCGGCTCGATGATCCCGCGCATCACCTGAAGGTCTAGCGGGCTGGAATCGGTCGCCACAGTTGTTGAACTGTGCGGAGCAGGGGTCTGAAGCGTTACGAAACTGCCGCTGCCGGCGCGGCGCCGGATCATACCGCGCTGTTCCAAAACATCCAGTGCTTCCCTGACCGTATTGCGAGCGACGCCCAGTTCGGTGGCCAATGTGCGTTCGGACGGCAGGCGTTCATCGATGCCATAATCCTCGGACCGAATGCGCGATGTCAACGTGTCGACCACGACCTGGACGGTGGCGCTGACCGACAGGTCGTCCTTGATTGTTGGCACCGATTGCAGGTCGCGTGTGGTCACGGGTCAGGTTCCATTGCAGATGCTGCGCCATTCTGAACAGAGGACGGCTGGCAACGCAACGGGCTAGATGGGTCGGTAAGGTTTACCCGATTCCCAACTGTTTTTTGCGCTCCGCCGCCCAGGACTGAATCAGCCGGTCGGCGATGATGCCGATTGCTGCGATGCCAAGGCCCGCAAGAATGCCGCGACCAGTATCGGCTGTGGGCAAGGCGCGGTAGATCTCCTGCCCCAAATCGCGCGACCCGATCAGCGCGGTGATTGCCACCATCGCCAGCGCCATCATGATCGTCTGGTTGATACCCAGCATGATCTCCGGGATTGCGACCGGCAGTTCAACCTTGAACAGGCGTTGACGCGGCGTGCAGCCGTTGGCGATTGCCGCCTCGACCGTGACCGGTGGAATGCGTTTCAGACCCAGATAGGTGTAGCGGATCGCGGGCACCGTGGCATAGGCGAGTATGGCGACGATGTTTGACAGATCGCCTACCTTCAGAAGCATGATCACCGGGATCAGGTAAATGAACGAGGGGAATGTCTGCAACGTGTCGCAGATGCCCATTATGATCCGGGCAGCCCGATCGCTCCGAGCGGCCCAGATGCCAATTGGCACCCCGATCGCAATACAAATCACCACGGCGGAAAAGACCAGATAGACCGTCAGGACCGCGGGCTCCCAGAAGCCGAAAAGGACAATCCCCAGCACCAGCGACATGCACAGGATGGCGACGTTCTTGCCACCAAGGCGCAGTCCGGCAGCACCGACGCCCAGAACAACAACGGGCCACGGAACGATCAGGAAGAAATCGCGCAGCGGCAGAAGCATATAGACCGTGATGAAATCGCGCACCGGCTGGATATAGTCGTAAGCATTGGCCGAGAACCAGCGCACAGCGTCATCGAGTTGGGTGCCGAAGGTGATCGTCATGGCCTTCGGCGGAACCGAGACAGCCTTGAAGATCGCGGCTAGGACAAACGTCACCACGATCATCGTTACGAAAGCAACCATGTGCTTGTGCCGCTTGAACCAGACAGGTTCCCGAATGGAATAGTCGTTTGGGCGATTGGCATAGGCCTGGGTCAGGCGATCAAGCACCAGCGCGATCAGGACGATCGCCATACCCTGTTCGACGGCGGCACCCAGTTTCAGCTGCTGCAAAGAGTTGAGTAGTTTCTGGCCCAGCCCAGTCGCCCCGACCAGCGAGGCGATGACGGCCATCGCCAGCGTCTGCATCACGGCCTGATTAACGCCAAGCATCAGGATGCGCTGTCCGGCCGGTATCTGCACCTTCCACAACAGCTGGCGCTTGGTGCAGCCGGACATCTGGCCGCTTTCGATGATTTCGGGCGCGACGGTCTGAATCGCAAGGATCGTGCAGCGCGCCATCGGCGGCATCGCGAAGATCACCGTCGCAATCATCGCCGGCACCTGACCGAAACCGAACAGGATCACCACCGGCACCAGATAGGCCATGTGCGGCGTCGCCTGCATCAGATCGAACATCGAGGTGATAATCGCTGCAGCCCGCTTTGAGCGTGTCACCCAAATTCCCAACCAAAGGCCGATTGCCACGGCGAAAGGCACCGAGACGATCACGATCGACAGGGTCCGCATCGAGTCCCGCCAGAGGCCGAAGACAGCGAGATACAGCAGACAGAGGAACGTGAAAATCGCCAGCCGCGTTCCGCCGATCCAATGGGCGAGGATCGTCATGCTAAGGACAAGCGACACCCAGGGGATTGGCGGCAGGTCCCAAGCCCGATAGCCGCGATAGAGCAGATACTCGGCCCAATCGAGCGGTTGTTCCAGCAGGAACGCGATGAAACGGGTGAAGTCGCGGAAACTGAGATTTCCTATCGCGGCATCGTTTGCCAGCCATTCAAAGAACTCTGTGATCCAACGTGCCATCGGGATCACCCATTCGGTCGGCCAGCGCAAAGCGCCACCCCAAACCGCCGACAGGGCGAAGCCTGCCGCAAAGATCGCGATGAACTGGTAGAGGATTGGAATGGCCGCCAATATCTGCGCAAGCGTCCTGGGTTTGCCCTGCGGCGCACCGGCGAAAGAGACATCAGTGGGCATCAAGCTTCTCTTCCGAACAAGCCATCCAGCATAGCGGTGCGGTCGATCGAACCGATAATTGTGCCGTCATGGGCGACCGGGATCGGTGCGTCGGACGTCAATACCCGCTTGGCTACCTTGCCAATCAGATCATGCGCGTCGATTGGCTGATCGCCCTTGGCCTTCTTGTCAGACATGATCGCGCGGACAGTCACGATACGCTCGTGCGGTGCATTGCGGGAAAACTCGGCGACATAGTCGTTGGCCGGATTCAACACGATCTGTTCGGGCGTGTCCATCTGGACCATGCGACCGTCTTTCATGATGCCGATGCGGTCGCCAAGTTTTACGGCCTCTTCGAAGTCGTGCGTGATGAAAACGATCGTTTTCTTGAGCATCTTTTGCAGGCGCACGAATTCGTCCTGCATTTCCGCCCGGATCAACGGATCAAGCGCGGAAAAGGGTTCGTCAAGGAACCAGACATCGGGTTCGACGGCCAGGCTGCGGGCGATGCCGACGCGTTGTTGCTGGCCACCGGACAGTTCGCGGGGGAAGTAGGCTTCTCGCCCTTCCAGCCCCACAAGAGTTACCATTTCGCGGGCCCTTGCCTCGCGTTCGGCCTTCGGCATGCCTTGCACTTCCAACGGGAAGGCGACATTCGACAAAACATCGCGGTTGGGCAGAAGTCCGAAGTTCTGGAACACCATCCCCATCTTGTGGCGGCGTATTTCGATGAGTTCAGCAGCGGATGCTTTCAAAAGATCCTTGCCTGCGTAGTCAATCTCGCCTGTGGTGGGGTCGTTCAGGCGGGTGATGCACCGGACGAGCGTTGATTTTCCAGATCCGGACAGACCCATGATCATCAGAATTTCGCCTTCGTGCACATCGAATGACACGTCCTGCACCGCGCCGATGTAACCGCCAAGGCTCAAATCCTCTGGCGTCGGGGCACCGTTGTGCTTTTGCATGAACTTGTGCGGATCAGACCCGAATAGTTTCCAAAGATTGCGGCATTTGATCTTAACGGCCTTCGTCATGCATCCACCCCGATGTTCGCGCTTGGTTGGAAAATGGCCGGGCGTTGGTTCTTCAACACCCGGCCATTCAGCTTTTACAGTAAAGCCGACCTGATTACGACTGTTGGTCGAGCCAGGTGTTCACCAGGTCCTGATTTTCCTCGATCCACTTGGTTGCGGCAGCTTCTGGTGTCATGCCTTCGACATCGACCAGAAGGGCAGCACGAGCGATCTGAGCGTTCGAGAAATTCACCTTGCGCAGCATTGCAGCGGCAGCCGGCCACTCGTCGTCCATGCCTTCCCACATTGCCTTTTTCAACCATGCAGAGGACGGCGCACCGCAGTCACCGGTGGCATTCGGGTTCGGTCCCCAAGCGGCATCGTCAAAGCAGGCGGCTTCAGGTTCCGGGAAATCGACAAACCGGCCCTCGAACTTGCTTTCGATGAAGTTCGGCGTCCAGTTGAACAGCACGATGGGCTCTTTGCGGTCATAGGCGGACTGCAGTTCGGCCCATAGGGTTGCGGCCTGGCCGACGTTGATCGCCACGAAATCCATCTGCAGCGCCTCGATCCGGGCAGCGTAGTTCTTGCCCCAGTCAGCGGGCGGTCCGACAAACCGGCCCTTGGGTGCGGTTTCGGCGGTTGCGAATATTTCGGCGCAAGCGTTCAGACCTTCCCAATTTCCGGCTTCGGGGCAAACTTCCAGAACGTAGTTCGGGATCCACCACTCTTCACGCGTCACAGCGTCATGCGTACCGGCATCAACCATGCCATCGGCAACCGCTTTTTCGAATGCGGTTTTCATCGAGCCTTCCCAGCTTTCGATCTGGAAATGCATGTCACCATTTGTAATCGCCGAGAACTGTAGCTGGCTGTCAGACGGGGTGTATTCAACCGTGTAGCCCTTGCTTTCGAGCATCTGACCAATCACGTTCGACAAGACAAGCTGGCTTGTCCAGTTGTTCTGGACGATGATGATCGGCTCGTCTGATTCAGCTTGGGCGAAGACCGGCGCTGAAAGTAGGGTCGTTGCGACCGCAGTAGCGGTCAGGACTTTCAAAAATTTCATTCTTATCTCCCTGTTTTTTAGTCAAGCGCTTTGGTTGAGCTTGGCGATCTGCCAAGTCAACGAGGAGTCCTGACTTTCCTTTGGTGAAAAAAATAATCGTACAAAGAAACGCAAAAATCAACAAAAAAAAGCACTGACAGGAATATTAACTGGGATTCATCCGAAAAACCGCCGAAGCGCAAGCTTCGGCGGCGAATGTGCCCGAGAAAGCGGCAATCTCAGATGTCTAATGTGTTGTCTCGTTCCCACTTGGTGAAATGCGATACGAAGCCATTCCACTCTTTATGCTTCATCTTCAGGTAGGCGGCCGAGAATTCTTCGCCCATTGCCGCCTTCAAGCCCTTGTCCTTGTCGTATTCGCGCAGGGCGTCGAGCATGTTCAGCGGCAGCTTCGGGGCGCCTTTGACCTTGTGGCCGTCGGCATACATGTCGATGTCCCAGCGTTTGCCCGGATCGGCATTCGTGCGGATGCCGTCAAGACCGGCCGCGATGATGACCGCCTGCAGAAGGTAGGGGTTGGCCGCGCCGTCGGGCAGACGCAGTTCGAACCGACCGGGGCCGGGGACGCGCACCATGTGGGTGCGGTTGTTGCCGGTCCATGTCACGCTGTTGGGCGCCCAGGTAGCCCCCGACATCGTGCGCGGTGCGTTGATCCGCTTATAGCTGTTCACCGTCGGGTTGGTGATCGCGGCCAAGGCGCTTGCGTGCTTCATGATCCCGCCCAGGAAGGCGCGGCCCTTGTCCGACAGGCCGAGCTCCTTTGACTTGTCCGCGAAGGCGTTGGTCTTGCCCGCCAGATCCCAGACCGAGATATGAGCGTGACAGCCATTGCCGGTCAGCCCCTCGATTGGTTTGGGCATGAACGTTGCACGGTAGCCGTGCTTTTCAGCGACCGACTTGGTCATGAACTTGAAGAACGAGTGCTGGTCGGCCATTTTCAGGACGTCGTCGAAATCCCAGTTCATCTCGAACTGGCCGTTGGCGTCTTCGTGGTCAGTCTGATACGGATGCCAGCCCATTTCCAGCATGTAGTCGCCGATTTCGGACACCACATCGTAGCGGCGCATCACTGCCTGTTGATCGTAGCAGGGCTTGGCAGACGTATCGAATTCATCCGAAATCTGGCTGCCATCAGCGGCGAGCAGGAAGAACTCGGCCTCGACGCCGGTTTTGACGCGCAGGCCCATATCGGCGGCTTCGGCAATCAGGCGCTTCAGCACATTCCGCGGCGCCTGTTCGACAGGCTTACCTTCCATGACGCAATCGGCGGCGATCCAGGCAACGTCTCGGTTCCAAGGCAGCTGGATGACCGAGGAGGGGTCGGGAACCGCCAGCATGTCCGGATGCGCCGGGGTTAGGTCAAGATAGGTGGCAAATCCGGCAAAACCGGCGCCGTCCTCCTGCATGCCTGCGATACGTTCCGCAGGCACCAGCTTGGCGCGCTGTCCACCGAACAGATCGGTGAAGGAAATCATGAAGTACTTGACGTTGTTCTGACTCGCGAATTCCGCCAGATCCGTCGTCATCCCCACTTCTCCCTTTCCCTGTTGGTCCTTCGGCATCGAATATTTCCTTTTCGATAGTTATCGTAGGGGCTGAATTTTTGCTATCTTTTTGGATGACGGGCGCGACATCGAGAGACGCCGCGCCCGTTGCAGGACTTCAGAAACCGGTTCCTTGCTTGCCGGGCCACCATTCGGTACCGGCCAGCGGAACCCGCGCCATTGCGGCGGCTTCCATTGTCAGGGCACAAAGGTCCTCTGGTTCCAGATTGTGGACGTGGTTCTTGCCACAGGCACGCGCGATGGTTTGCGCCTCCAGGGTCATGACTTTGAGGTAGTTGGACAACCGCCTGCCGCCGGCAACCGGGTCAAATCGCGCCATCAGTTCGGGGTCCTGCGTCGTGATGCCGGCCGGATCGCGGCCCTCGTGCCAGTCGTCATACGCCCCAGCCGTGGTGCCGAGCTTGCGATATTCGTCTTCCCAATGCGGGTCGTTGTCACCCAGTGCGATCAATGCGGCCGTGCCGATCGAAACTGCATCTGCGCCAAGCGCCAGGGCTTTTGCAACATCCGCGCCACCACGAATTCCGCCGGATACGATCAGTTGCACCACTCGGTGCATGTCCATGTCCTGCAATGCCTGAACTGCGGGCCGGATACAGGCGAGCGTCGGCTGGCCGACATGCTCGATGAACACGTCCTGGGTGGCGGCAGTGCCGCCCTGCATCCCGTCAAGCACCACCACATCAGCGCCAGCCTTGATCGCGAGAGTTGTATCGAAATAGGGGCGCGCGCCACCGATCTTGACGTAGATCGGCTTTTCCCAATTCGTGATCTCACGGATTTCGAGGATCTTGATCTCCAGATCGTCAGGACCAGTCCAGTCGGGGTGCCGACAGGCGGATCGCTGGTCGATGCCCTTGGGCAAGTTGCGCATCTTCGCGACCCGGTCACTGATCTTCTGGCCCAGCAACATGCCGCCACCGCCGGGCTTGGCGCCCTGACCGACGACGATCTCAATCGCATCGGCGCGCCGCAGATCGTCGGGATTCATCCCGTAGCGCGACGGCAAGTACTGGTAGACCAACTTCGTCGAATGACCGCGTTCCTCTTCGGTCATGCCGCCGTCGCCGGTGGTTGTCGAAGTGCCTGCAGATGTCGCGCCGCGCCCCAAGGCTTCCTTGGCCGGGCCCGACAGGGACCCAAAGCTCATTCCGGCAATTGTGATCGGGATGTCTAGCTCAATTGGCTTCTTTGCAAACCGAGTGCCCAGAACAACCTTGGTCTCGCATTTCTCGCGATAGCCTTCCAGCGGGTAGCGGGAAATTGACGCTCCAAGGAAAAGCAGGTCGTCGAAATGCGGAACCTTGCGCTTCGCGCCCCCGCCGCGGATGTCGTAGATGCCGGTCGCGGCGGCGCGGCGGATTTCCGAGTTCACATCATTCGAGAACGTCGCGGACTGACGCGGAATGGTCTGCGGCGGCTTTTTCTCTGGGGTGTCTTTCATTTTCATGTCCTCAGTATGCCGACGCGTTGTCGATGTTGAAGTTGTAAAGCTTGCGAGCCGATCCGTAGCGCGTGAACTCTTCTGGCTTCGCATCGGCGCCAGAGCGCTTGAGCAGGTCCTTGAGGATTTCGATATGCTCGGGTCGCATCTCTTTCTCGATGCAGTCGGCACCAAGGCTTTTGACCTTGCCGCGCACGAACAACCGCGCCTCGTAAAGCGAGTCGCCAAGCGCATCTCCGGCATCGCCCAGCACAACCAGATTGCCCGACTGCGCCATGAAGGCCGACATGTGGCCGATATTGCCGTGCACCACGATGTCGATGCCCTTCATCGAGATGCCGCAACGCGAAGAGGCGTTACCCTTGATCACCAGAAGGCCGCCATTGCCGGTGGCGCCAGCATATTGACTGGCATCGCCCTCGACGATGATCGTTCCCGACATCATGTTCTCGCCAACACCAGGACCGGCAGAGCCGTGCACGTGCACAGTTGCCTGCTTGTTCATCCCCGCGCAGTAGTAACCTGTCGAGCCTTTGACATTGACCTCGATCGGCGCGTCCAAGCCAACGGCGATTGCATGGCTGCCCTTGGGGTTCACGATTTCCCAGGCGGTCTGGTTCGTCTGGCCCTTCTGGGCGTGCAGTGTCGAATTCAGTTCGCGCAGGCCGCGCTCTGCCAGGTCAAATGTCTGCATGTCAGTGGTTCCAGAAGTATACGGTTGCGGGTTCAGGTTCCCACACCCGGGCGTTCTCGATGCCGGGCAGGTTGACCAGGGCGCGGTATTCAGATCCGAATGCGACGTATTGATCGGTTTCGGCCATTACGGCGGGTTTGCAGGCGATCGGATCGCGCACAACCCCGAAGCCATCCTTGGTGCCGACCACGAAGGTGAAGAATCCATCGAGATCGTCCAGGCTGCTTTCCAGTGCCTCGCCCAGATTGGACCCGTGTTGCATCTTGTAGGTCAAGTAAGCGGCAGCGACTTCGCTGTCGTTCTGGGTTTCGAACTTCATGCCGTCGCGGGCTAGCTTGCGCCGCAACGAATTGTGGTTCGAGAGCGAGCCGTTGTGCACGAGGCACTGGTCCGAACCGGTCGAGAAGGGATGCGCGCCCATCGTCGTGACGGCACTTTCGGTCGCCATGCGAGTGTGGCCAATGCCGTGGGTGCCGGACATTTTCGACACGTCGAAGCGGGCTGCCACATCCTTGGGCAAGCCGACCTCCTTGTAGATCTCGATGACGTCGCCCGCGCTCATCACCCTAACGTTCGGGCGCAGCTCTGCCAGAACCTGGCGGGCGGCGGCCATTTTTTCGAGCGGCATTTCCAGAACTGCATGGGTATCCTTGACGCGCAACGACACCTTGGCATCGATCAGCTTGCCCAGATCTTTGTCGAGCCCGGCGAAATCCTGCGCGGCATGATCCGATTGAACGGTCAATTTGCCGATCCCATCCGCGTCGGCACCGTAGATCGCGATGCCTGCGCTGTCGGGGCCTCGATCAGTCATGGTGATTAGCATATCGGTGAGCATTTCACCCAGTTTGGGTTCCAGCGATTTATCTTTCAGAAATAATCCAACGATCCCGCACATGGGCGTGCTCCTCCGTTTGGTGGTCGAGTCGAAATCTAGCATCAAACAAACTACGTTTCAACTGAGAAGAATAAATTTTTCATGTCAGAAAAATCGGGGCGCCAGAAAATACCGGCGCCCCGATGGATATTTCGTCGATCAGTAGTGGTCGAGGATCGCGGTGGTTTCGGCCTTGTCGTGATGCGCAGCGATCATTTTCAGCTGGTCATCCTCACGCTTGAACTGCCATCGGTGCCAGCCCAGCCAGAAAACAACGCAGACGACAGTCATTGCCATTTCCCACCCCTGGAAAGGGTAGACAGCACCGACGTTGGCCAGATCGACGGCCCAGTTTTCGTATCCAATCGTAGACATTCAGGTCACTCCTTCTATCTGGCTGCTGCATGCGCCTTGTTGGCGGCAATGATCACTGCCTTCGCTTCTTCGTAGGCATGGTGTTCTTCGTAATCGAGCCCTTGAATCTCAACGGACTCGGGTATCCGCAGAACACCCATCGCAGCCTGTATCCGGCTGACGATGTAGGCTGGCAGGAAGCCGAGGACGAAGAACATGATCACGGCGCCTATGGTCTGACCCCACGGGCTGACAGTGGCATAACCCTCGAACGGCGAGGACGGTGCGCCCCAAAGAATGAATCCCGCGAGGATCAGGCCGACGACACCGGCATAACCGTGCACGGCGATCGCCCCGACAGCGTCATCAATCTTGAAGCGGCGTTCGACCCAGTAGTGCAGATTGTAGACGATGACGACGCCTACCGCACCGACGAGCATGGCCTGGATCGGATGATACAGGTCGTTACCCGCAGAGGCGGTGATGATACCTGCCAGACCGCCAGAGAACGTCCAGAACGCATCGCCTTTCGACACGATATAGGCCGCCATCAAGCCGCCAGACAGCGACATCAGGAAGTTGAACGTGATCGCTGAAAGCGAGGTCGGGGCCAAGTAGATGTTGGTTGCCGTCCAGGTCGTGCCGGTGATCTGACCGCCAATGACTTCGGGCGCTATTATCGGCACGTTGCAGGCGGCGTAAAAGCCCCAGAATCCGGTGTAGATCAGGAAGATGCCGATCGTCAGCAGCCACGGATTATGCGGCGGAATGTCCCGCGGCGTGCCGTCCTTGGCAAACTTGCCGATCCGAGGCCCCAACACCATGACCACGCCGAGGGCATAACCGCCGGCGATTGCATGGATCACACCCGACGCATAGGCATCGTGATAGCCCAGCTTTTGCACCATCCAGCCGCCATAGTGCCAGCCCCAGGCTGCGTCGATGATCCAGAAGACCGAACCGATCAGCACAGCGTGCAACCATAGCGCGCTTGAGCGGATGCGTTCGATCACCGAACCCGAAACGATCGATGCCGCTGTCCATGAGAACAACAGGAAAGCCGCCCAGAAGACCCCGGTAATATGATCGCCGAGGTTGGTGGCCATGGTCGGGGACCAGGGCAAGTTGCCGTTGCCCATTTCATGGTTCAATCCGCCAAAGAATGGGAACATCGGGAAGGCCCAATAGATCCACCAGCCGAATAAAAAGAACGTCACTGTCACAAGAGGTATGATCATGATGTTTTTCATAAGTGTGTGCATGTGGTTTCGGCGGCGACTGGCGCCGACTTCGTACATGCAGAACCCGACGTGAATCAGGAACATGAAGACCACGGTCACCCAGTAGTAGAACTCGGTGAAAATCGTAGTCAAAGCATTGAGATTACCATCCAACTTTCTGTCTCCCTGTTTAGATTTGAGGCATTGTTGCCTCTTAGTTAACTTTTTTTCTCATCCTACGCGCCGCCCATAGGCTTGAGTCAACAAATTTCAAGATCGTCCCTTTTTGGTTTCTCTGAACGCATTGAAAAGGCAGAAAAAAAATACGGGCGGCCGCGCCGCCCGTTCTTGTTAACCTTGATTGCGGGTCAAAGTTGGAAGATCTGGTTGGCCACGTAGACAACCGCCAGACCACCGGCCAGCGTAAGGTAGGGCAGGATTCCGGCCTTGCGGTCCTTGATCTTGCCGCTGCCGGGGACCGTGAGATCTTCAAGCATCCGCTCGGGAAATTGGCCCTTGTCGATCACCCAGTGGCGGAAAGCGAACACCGGGATGATCAGCAAGATTGCGATGATGGCGGTTCTGAGCGTGCCTTCGCCCCAGACGTTTGCGCCCGCACCAATCAGGACGGCGTTGAAGAAAGCCAGGATACCGCCAAGCCACAGCATGATCGTCGGCGCTTTCCACGGCCGTTCCACATCGGCATTGTCGATCCGGTGAATCCAGCCGCTGTGTAGATTGAGGAAGTTAAACACCAGATAGCAGACGTTTGAAGCTGCAAGGATGAACAGGTAGTCCGACATCATCAACAGGATCAGGTTGAAACCCAGGTCGGTCCACATTGCGCGGGTCGGGGCGCCGTGTTCATTGGCATGGCCTAGGTAGCGGGGCAGCCAACCGTCGACGGAACCTTGGTATAATGTCCGCGAAGACCCTGCCATCGACGTCATTATCGCCAGGATCAGCGCCAGGCACAGCATCACCACCATGATCGAGGCTATGACCGAACCGCCGCCTACCATATGCGCCATCGCACCGGCAACGGCAGTGCCGTCGACGATCCCTGGCTGCAGCATCCCATCGACCCCAAGCACCCCCTGGAAGGCAAGTGGCACAAGCGAGAAGATGACGATGCAGATCAATCCGGCGAAGAAGATCGCGCGGAATGTGTCGGTCTTGGGGTTGCGGAATTCGCTGGTGTAGCAAACTGCCGTCTCGAAGCCGTATGTTGACCATGCAGCGATGAACAGGCCGCCCAGGAACAGGGTCCAGCCGCCGGTATCCCAAGCGCCGGTGCTGGGCAGCAACGGCATCAGGTTGGTCGCCAGCACGTCGCCGGTGAGCAGCGGCACGATGCCGACGATCAGCAACGGAATGAGAACCGCGAGGCCGATCCAAGTCTGGATCTTCGCGGCGCGGGATATGCCGTGATGCTGGGCGATGAAAACACCCAACAGGATCACTGTACCGACGATGGAAGTTGCGTTGATTCGCAGCGTAAGACCATCGTTGACGAAGCCAAGATCCATCAACGTGATCTGCCAGTTGGTGATTGCAGCGTCCGCTCCAAAAAACGACGTCAGGATATAGCCCGCCGCCAGACCCGATCCAATGGCCAGGACGGGTGTCCATGCGAGCCAATTACACCAGACCGAGAGCGGAGCGATGATCTTGGAATAGCGAACCCAAGCCGCCGCACCGTAGATCGAGGCACCACCCGACTTGTTGGGAAAGAGCCCGGCGATCTCGGCATAGGTGAATGCCTGGATAAAGCCGAAAGTCACCGACAGCATCCAGATGATCCAGGACGGATTGCCGATGGTGGCGGCGATTCCGCCGATCGAGAACAGCACGAGTGCCGGAACTCCGGACGCCATCCAGAAGGCATCTTTCCAGCCAATCGCGCGTTTGAGTGACGATGACTCGCCCTCACTTTCAAATGTCAGTGCAGTCAATTCGGACTCTCCTGTCGATTGCGATCTGAATCGCTCGTTTCTTTGATTTTCCTGCAACGCTGGTCCCGGTTGCAGACGGGATTGCGATGTGTTGGCGATCGGTGCCAGTAAGGCGCAACGCATACGGAATCTGCGCGACGTTCCAAAGTTCCGACACTCAACTCCGGCTAGAATTTGCCTCTCAGTAAAAAAACTTTCCAGAAAAGTATTGCTTTTGAAACCGTCATTCTGTCAACATGTCATTGCAAAAAAAGATTCCGCTGCGTTTCAGACGAGCTGACAGGGAGACTATGATGACTGCTTCGTGGAGATTTTCGACGTTGGCCGATCGCCACCGCGCCATGGGTTCCAATCTGGAAGATTGGAGCGGGATGGGCACAGCCTGGACTTACGACAAGGATCAGTCCGACGAGTACATGGCGATCCGCACGAAGGCCGGTTTCATGGATGTGTCAGGGCTGAAGAAGGTCCACGTGATTGGACCGCATGCCAGCCACGTCATAGACCGGGCGACGACGCGTCGGGCCGAAAAGATCAAACCGGGCCGGTCGGTCTATGCGACGATGCTGAACGAAGACGGCAAATTCGTCGACGATTGCGTGATCTACCGAATGGGACCGAACAGCTGGATGGTGGTGCACGGTTCGGGGCAGGGGCACGAACAACTGACGATGGCCGCGACGGGCCGCGATGTCGATGTCAGGTTCGACGACAATCTGCACGACATCTCGCTGCAGGGACCTCTGGCGGTCGATTTTCTGGAAAAGCACGTGCCGGGCATCCGAGATGTTGTTTATTTCAGCCACATCCATACGACGCTGTTCGACAAACCTGTGACGATTTCCCGAACCGGTTACACTGGAGAGCGCGGATACGAGATTTTCTGCCGCGGTCAGGACGCCCCAACGATCTGGGATACGCTCGAGGCCGAAGGGAAATCCATGGGGATCATTCCGACGCGTTTTACCACACTCGATCTGCTGCGCGCCGAAAGCTATCTTCTGTTCTACCCGTTCGACAATTCAGAGCTCTATCCGTTCAAAGACGAAAAGCATGGTGACACACTGTGGGAGTTGGGTCTGGATTTCACTGTTTCCCCTGGCAAGAAAGGTTTCCGCGGAGCGGAAGAGCACTACCGCCTGAAGGGCAAGGAACGATTCAAGATCTACGGCGTAAAGCTGGAAGGCAAGGAACCGGCCGAAGAGGGTGCCGCGCTTATGAAGGACGGCAAGCAGGTCGGTGTGGTGACCATCGGCATGTACTCGCCGCTGAACAAGCACAATGTCGGAATTGCTCGGATGCCAGTTGACTGCGCGGCCGATGGTACGAAGATGTCCGTCAAGAACGCGGGCGGCGAGATCCCCTGTGTCGCGCATTCGATGCCGTTCCACGATCCGGACAAGAAGCGCCGCACCGCAAAGGGTTGACCCGCTGGGGCGCTGCGATCAGTCTGGCGCCCCACCTAACCTAGCAAGGATACCGTTCGGAGCATGACCAAGACCGTGTTTGAACCGTCGATCACAAGCCGCCCCGTCTATGGCGAGTTGCAGGCCCGGTCTGGCAAGGCGCATCTGATGATTGCCGATGCCGAGGGCGCCGAAGCGATCTGCGATATGGGCAAAGCGGCGGATGCGGATTTGATGACCAAATCACACATCATCTACATCCCCAAGAATACCGGCGAGACTTATGTAGGGAAGCTGCAGGCGCTTGCCCCGGCGCAACTCTATGTCGGGCCGAGCTATGAAGCTTCTGTGCCGCGTCTCAGGCGGGTTCTGGCAGATGCGCATATGGGGTTGCAGGTCTATCTGGCGGGCACCGAAGGCCTGATCGGGCAGGCGATGCGCGAGGCCGTCGTCGCCGGCATCCCGCATTCGGCGATCCAGACCGAGCATCGCGGATCGACCGCTCGCCGGATGCAATGCGTGCACTGCAAGGGTATCACCGAGGATGTGACGACCGATCCGTTCCAATGTGCTCATTGCGGTCTGCATCTGTTCGTGCGTGACCACTATTCGCGCCGGATGGCCGCGTTTCAGGGCGTCCGCGTGGACGCCGAAGATCCCGGCAATGTGCCGACCCCGGTGGAGGTGTTCAAATGAGTGCCGGAACAGCTAAGATCCCCGTCAGGGTCGACGATGTCGTCAAGGTCAATGACCTGGTGACCCGATTCAAGTTCGTGCGCCGCGACGGCGGGTTGCTGCCGACATTTTCAGGCGGGGCCCATACCGTCGTCGAGATGGATGACAACGGCATCAAGCGGCTCAATCCGTATTCGCTGATGAGCGATCCGATGGATCAGACCGCCTTTACCATTTCCGTGCGGCGCGATGATGTGGGTCGGGGCGGGTCGCTGTTCATGCACAACAAGGTCAAGCCGGGGCTTGAGATGGTGATCTCGAATCCGGTCAACCTGTTCTCGTTGGATCTGCGCGCGCGCAAGCACTTGATGATCGCGGGCGGCATCGGCATCACGCCGTTCCTCGCCCAGATCAAGGAGTTGACCGCGTTGAATGGTCGGTTCGAGTTGCATTATTCCGTTCGGACCCCGTCGCTGGGTTCCTATGTGGACGAGTTGACAGAACGTCATCCGACAAATGTCCATATCTACTATGACGATCGGAAGCAGGTCATCGATCTCGAACATCTGCTGGATGGGCAGCCGCTTGGCACGCATCTTTATGTTTGCGGACCCAAGGGCATGATCGATTGGGTGCGTGGCAAGGCCGCTGAACTGGGATGGCCCCGCGAAGCCGTACATCACGAGGAATTCCTCGCCCCGAAATCTGGCAAGCCTTTCGAGGTCAAGCTGGCGGTGTCGAACAAGGTGATCACCGTTGGCGAGCATCAAAGCCTTCTGGAAGCCATCGAGGCTGCCGGGGTCGACGCGCCTTATCTTTGCCGCGGAGGCGCTTGCGGGCAATGCGAAACCAATGTGATCGGCTATGACGGAAAGTTCCTGCACAACGATCACTGGCTGGAGAAGGAAGATCGCGCCTCGGGCAAGAAGATCATGCCGTGCGTGTCACGCTTTGAGGGCAAGACGCTGGTCCTTGACCGGTAAGGGAGACGACAAATGACCATTCAGTTTAAAGACGAGACATTCCGCGACGACTACACGTTCAAGAATTCCGAATGGGCGATCAAACGGTTCCCGTTTCCGTTCCACGAGGACAGCTACATGTACTCGGTCAACATGGAGCAGCATCAGGGCGGCCCCGAAGGGAGCATCTTTGAAAAGCGGTTCGATGTGGATGAGCACTACGTCTCGGAAATGAAGGACCGCGCGCAGGTTCTGGCCGAGGATCCGCTGCGGTGCCAGTCCCTGCCGCACATGACGCTGGCGGGTTGGGACCTTCTGGAACTGATCATGGTGTCGAAGTCCGAAGATTACCCGGACCTGTTCGAGTTGCACCGTGACGGCAACCATTGGCACTGGATCAACAGGCCGATGGGGATCGAACAGAAGTTCGTCTTCATGGACGAAACCACGCTGCCCTACGGCCCGCTGGAATACATCACACGCCAGACCCAGGGCGATTTCGCCGTGCTGGATCAGCGCGACGACAATCTTTGGATGGATGCCGGGATGGTGACGACACAGGCGGACTGGTCCCTCGATTTCGACATCGGCATGAACTTTTTCGAGTGGCACGCGCCGGTGCCGAAAGCGCATGAAATGGGGATCTTCGTGCGCGCCTTAAAGTTTCTTCTGAACATCCAGCAGGGTGCGCCTGCGCGGCGGCTGAACTGGACGATGACAGTCAACCCGCTTTTGGACACGAGCCCGGAAAACTATCACAAATGGGGTGTGCAGAAGACTTCGCTGACGCCGGAAAATCTGGGTAATAAGATGCACTTGCGGGTCGAACTTCAGACGTTCTTCCGGCTGCCGCGCTCCAATGCTCTGGTGTTCCCGATCCGCTGTTACCTGATCAAGATGGAAGAGTTGGTGACAGTGCCCAAATGGGGCCGGCGGTTCCACCGGGTGCTGCGCGATCTGCCGGTCGAGCTGGCAACATACAAGGGATTCATTGGCAACCGGCCAATGATCCTCGAGTGGCTGTCGAAATATGACGACGGTGCCGAAACCTCGCCCGGAATCTGGCCCGACCCTGAATAGGAACCTAGTTCGAATGCGGGTACGAAATGACTGACAGATAGCGCGCCGGCAACTTCACCAGCCGTTCCGGCCCATGCGGCGCGTCAGCATCAAAAAACAAGCTGTCGCCCGGTTTCAGCGGAAAAACCTGATCGCCATGCCGGTAGTCAACCTCTCCCTCCAGCATGTAGAGCAGTTCAATCCCATCGTGCTGAAACGTTGGAAATACGTCCGATTCCCTTGACAGCGTGATCATATAGGGCTCGACCACAACGCCGCTGGCATTGGCGCCGATATGCCCCAGAAGGTTGTACTGGTGTCCCGCGCGGGTGCCGGCGCGGTCGATCTCTACCGCCTCGCCGCGCTTGACATGAACCACGTCGCGGTTTTCCTCAAACCGCCGGAAAAACGCGGTGAGCGGCACGCTGAGCGCATTGGCCAGGGTTTGCAGGGTGGTCAAAGAGGGTGACGTGTTGCCGTTCTCGATCTTTGACAGCATCCCGATCGACAGTCCGGTCAGATTTGCCAGTTCGGCCACAGTTATGTTCTGCTTGCGGCGAAAGGCGCGAACCTCTCGACCGATCGCCACTTCCAAGATCTTCTCGCGGGCGTCGCGAACCCGGTGTGGATCTTGATTGAACGCGGCTGACAACTCGAGCTCTTGTTTTTTCAATTGCACTTTGAACACCATATTCTAAAGGTCACGTGATCGGAGATTGTCAACCACGTCGGATCGATGATTCCGGGAGAAATCCCACTACCAACAGACCCGTGTTTCCTGATAGTATAAAAACTATGATTGAAAATGAAACTCAAAAAGCACTTGGCTTCCTGATTTTCCCCGGCTTTCCGATGGCATGCCTGACGTCGGCGATCGAACCGCTGCGTGCGGCGAACGAAATTGCAGGTCGCGAGGCGTTCACCTGGGCCGTTGTTGCGGAAACCGAAGCGCGGGTCAGGTCCAGTGCGCGGGTGGCGTTCGAGCCCGATACGACGCTCGAGAGCGTCAGTGACCTCGATTTTTTGTTCCTGCTAAGCGGTCCCTCCGGTGAATTCGCCGACTCCAAGCTCTCGAACGGCAAGTTGCGCTGGCTTGCCAGTCGCGGCGTGAATCTTGGTGGGGTCAGCGGCGGCGTGTTCCCCCTGGTCCGATCCGGTGTGATGGACGGGCACAGATGCAGCGTGCACTGGTGCTACAAGGCGGCCTTTCGGACCGAGTTTCCGGACATGGCGACAACCGATAACGTTATCGCGATCGACCGGCGCCGCTATACAGTTTCCGGGGCAGCGGCGGCGTTCGATCTGATGCTGAAGTTGATAGACGACGCGCTAGGCCCAGAGGTCATGACCGAAGTCGCCTGCTGGTTCCAGCATCCCTTCGTGCGCGGAGAGGATGTCAGCCAGAAGATCCCGGCATTCAAGACCAGGTCCACCGACGACATGCTGCCCGGCGCGGTCAATTCCGCGATCCGGATGTTTGCCGAGCATATCGAGGATCCGGTGCAGATCAGCGATGTCGCAGATGCCGTAGCGTTGTCGCCGCGCCAGTTGGAACGCAGCTTCAAGCGCGCCACCGGGCAGAGCCCTCTGAGCTATTACCGGACCATGCGCATGAACGCGGCGCGGCAGTTGGTGATGTATTCCAACGACACAATGACCGACATTGCCTTGGCTGTCGGCTATGCATCCTCGACCCCGATGGTGCGGCACTACCGTCAGATATTCGGCGCCACTCCACAAGAAGAGCGCAGCAAGATCAATATGTTCCGCGTCGAAGATATTGTGGCGATCCCGTCAACCTAGCACGCTGGTTGCCGCCGTCGTGATCGCGTGGTGCAGGCTGCCAGCCGAGGATCTTGGACCGAGCACGCTGAAATCTTCACCTCGTTTGCGGCAGATAACGAAACAGCCCAGATGGTCTATCGAAGTGCGCGTCGCACTGCCGTTTTCCATCGCGCGGGTATCAAGGTTGCAGAGCCGCTCGAACACCGTCGGTGCTGCGGACCCCTGCACATCGAACCGCGCCCAGCCGTCCGTCTGCTCTGTGACGGAGGCCATCGATTTCAGCGCGGCTTTCAGAATGGCGGCGATGTCTTCGTGGCTGGCGAAAGCCGCTTCGACCATCCACTGATCGGGACCGGTCCAGAACGCGGTGTAATCCCCCATGCCGGTCACCAAGCCGGGACCTGGCAGGGCAAAGCCGAATGCCTTCTTCGCTACCGCTGAGAAGGCTATTTCCTGGCCCAATCGACAGGCGATAGAGGCCAGGGCGAGGTCGGGGTTCTCGGTGACGGTCAGCCCGGCAAATAGGTCTGTGCGCGGCGTGTTGCCCGCCAGCGGCGGAATTGGTTTCAGGCGATGTTCAGGCACGAAGACGCTCCCCGTCCGGGTCGACAAAGTGTGCGCTGACGACCTCTGCTTCGGTTTCGGTTCCGCCAAGCGGGTTTACGGCACGGATCACCTCGCCCTTGCGGTTGCCGCCGTTCTTGAGGAACCCGATGCCGATCGAGCATCCAAGGTTCGGCGAATAGGCGACCGAGGTCAGATAACCCTGATCGTTCGCGGCATTGGCGGTATCGACTTTGTTGATGAAATGCGATCCGGCGGTCAGCGACTTGGCGGGATCGACAGGTCGGAACCCGACAAGCATTAACCCGTCTTCGCGCGCCAGTTCTTCACGTTCCGAGAGCGTCGAGCCGATGGCATCTTTCTTCTTCGAGACCATCCGCCCCATGCCCAGATTCTGTGCAGTGGTCGTGCCATTCAACTCGTTCCCCGCTGCATGACCCTTTTCGATCCGCATGACGCCAAGCGCCTCGGTGCCATAGGGTACCACGTCAAATTCCTCGCCAGCGGCAATCATTTCGCGCATCAGCGCGTCGCCGTAGCGGGTCGGCACCGCGATCTCAAATGCCATTTCACCCGAGAAAGATATCCGGAACAATCGCGCCCGAAGGCCGCCGCAGACGGTGATTTCGCCGCAGGCCATGAATGGAAAGGCGTCGTTCGAGATGTCGAACGCCGGATCCACGATCTTTTGCAACAGCTTGCGAGAGTTCGGCCCGGCGACCGCATATTGCGCCCAGGCTTCGGTGGTGGAAACCAGCTGCACGTCCAGGTCCGGCCACAGACACTGGCGGCAGTATTCCATGTGACGATAGACGTTGACGGCGTTTGCGGTGGTCGTGGTCATCACGAAATGATCATCGGCCAGCCGTGCGGTCGTGCCGTCATCCATCGCGATGCCATCCTCGCGCAGCATCAGGCCATAGCGGACCCGGTTCACCGGCAATTTGGCGAAAGCGTTCGCGTAGACGTAGTTGAGGAAGTCTGCTGCATCCGTGCCCTGAACGTCGATCTTGCCAAGCGTCGTCACATCACAGATGCCGACAGAGTTGCGGGTCGCCAGAACCTCTCGGTCCACCGATTGCCGCCAGTGGGTCTCGCCGGGGCGCGGAAACCATTGCGCCCGCAGCCAGTTGCCGACCTCGACGAAAACCGCGCCCTGTTCGCTGGCCCATTTGTGGCTGGGCGTCAGGCGGGTCGGGTGGAATTCCTTGCCCCGCATCCGGCCCGCCAGCGTCCCGATCGCGGTAGGTGTATAAGGCGGGCGGAAGATCGTCGTGCCAACCTCGGGGATCGACTTGCCAGCCAGTTCCGCCATGATCGCCAGACCGCCCATGTTCGCGGTCTTGCCCTGATCGGTCGCCATGCCAAGCGTGGTGTAGCGCTTGAGATGCTCGACCGAGCGGAAGCCCTCCTGATGCGCCAGTTTCACGTCCTTGACGGTGACGTCGTTCTGCTGGTCCAGCCAAGCACGTCCCTTTCCTTCGGCAACGAACCAGAACGGGGTGACGTTGACCGGGGCATCCTCGGCTACGGGCAGCTTCACGGCTTTCGGTTTCAGGCCGAATGCGCGCAGGGCGTCAGAAGCGCCCTTCGCCCCCGTTGCAAGGGCGGCGGCGGTGGTGAATTCGCCCGTGGCGGCACCTGCGACGCTCTGGCCGTCCGGCAACACGCCGCCGGGGACGAAAGCGGCGAGGTCTGGGTTCCAGGTCGGTCGGCCACGCTGATGGCAGGTCAGGTGCACGTTGGGGTTCCAGCCACCCGACACGCCAAGCGCGCCGCATTCGATGGTGCGCGTCGTGCCGTCCGCAAGCCGAATGGTGACGAAGCTCAGACCAAGTCGTCCGGCGGAGTCGATCACTTGCGCCCCAGCCAGCAACTCGGTGTCGGCAATGCGCGGCGCGTCCGGGCGGGTGTCGATGACGGCGGCGACCGTCACACCCTTTGCAATAAGGTCGGCCGCAGTGCGATGGCCATCATCGTTGTTGGTGAAGACCGCCACCTTCTGCGCCGGGGTCACAGCCCAACGGTTCGCGTAGCTGCGCATCGCACCCGCCAGCATGATGCCGGGGCGGTCGTTGTTCTCGAAGGCGATCGGACGTTCAGTCGCGCCGGCGCAAAGCAGCGTGCGCTTGGTGTAGATGCGCCACAGGATCTGGCGAGGTTTGCCGGCGGCGGGTACGGCGAGGTGGTCAGAGACCCGTTCCACCGCACTGTAGATGCCATGATCGAAGGCGCCAATCA
>JBBKVT010000280.1:0-4236 GCA_037968535.1 Paracoccaceae bacterium | reverse complement strand
TGAACCTTCCGGTTCGTTCCGACCGGCACGGTGGATTTCGTTACCACAACGGTGTAGCCGGTCATCGATTTGGCGATCTCCTCGGCGGCGGCAAAAACGAATGTCAGATCGGCGTGTCCGTCGCCGCGTCGCGTCGGGGTGCCGACGGCGATGAACACCGCTTCGGCTCCGGCAACGGCCTTGGCCAGATCGCCCGAGAATGTCAACCGCCCGGCGGCTACGTTCTTTGCCATCAACTCTTCCAGACCAGGCTCGTAAATCGGCACTTCGCCGCGTTCGAGCATCTCGATCTTTTTCGGATTGATGTCGACGCAGACCACATCATGGCCGAAATCCGAAAAGCAAACCCCTGACACCAAACCCACATAGCCGGTCCCGATCATCGCAATCTTCATGCCAACGCCTCACCTGAAAATACCTAGGCAGGTGGATGGGCGATTACATCGACGGTGTCAACGAAGAGGACAGAGCTCGGCGGCATCTTGACGTCGGAAGTTGCCCCGCTTCAGTTCAGGTTGGAAAAGTCCGACCGCCATTGATTTTGAGCGAGACACACGCAGGCGAGCGGGTTCCCGGCTCCATGCTGCAGGCCGGGAACTTAGTGACCGTAGGCAGCGGCGTCCTTGCACGCATGGGCTGCGCATTCCAGTTCAATCGTCGTGTGCTCAATCCCAAAGACGTTGCTCAGTTCGCGCTTGGCCGACGCCTTGATTGCATCGGCGCGTCCCCAGGCACCTTCTTCAACGACAAGATGTGTGTCCAGGGCGGCGATATGTTCGTCCATCTGCCAAAGATGCGCGTGATGAACACCGGCCACGCCTTCGACCTCGTTCAGACACGCCATGACCCGTTGCGTTTCGATGTCCGGCGGACTGCCCAGCATGAGGATGCGGATCACTCCCTGAATCTCGACAAACGACTGCCACAGGATGTAACCCGCGATCAGGAGGGTAACCAATGGATCAATCAACCTCCAGTCGTAAAGCAGGATCAACGTCCCGGCAAAGATGACCGCGACTGAACCGAGGGCATCGGCAACGTTGTGCAGAAACGCGGCGCGGATGTTCACGGAAGTTTTGGACATCGAATAGGTCAGCAGGGCGGTAACCAGATCGACCACCAACGCGATCCCCGCGATGATAACGACGATCCAGCCGTCGACACCTTGCGGTTCTATAAATCGCAACGTGGCTTCGTAAAGCAGGTAAACCCCGACGACGATCAAAGTGGTGTAGTTGATGAGCGCTGCGACCACTTCCGCCCGCCCGTAGCCGAAGGTCATCTGGGCATCTGCGGGTCGTCGCGCGATCTTGCGCGCGCCGAACGCGATGATCAGGGATATCGCGTCGGAAAAGTTGTGCAGCGCGTCGGCGATCAGCGCGAGACTTCCCGAGACGATCCCACCGATCACTTGCGCGACTGTCAGCCCCAGATTGACAAGTACAGCCAACAGAACCTTGCGGTCACCGGCTTCCGGATTGACGTGGTGGTGATGGTGTGATTGGGGCATCCCGGTCCTCGCATTTCTCCAACAGCTAAAGACCGAAGGGGCCAGAATGCAAGGGGCCGTTGGCCAAACGATTGCCGCCCCCGTCGAAGCACTGAACACCCGATGGCTTCCGCCGGCCCCAGTCAACGGGCTTGTAGTTTCAGCCGAATATGAATGACTTGGTCGGGCAGAGAGGATTCGAACCTCCGACCCCCTGCTCCCGAAGCAGGTGCGCTACCAGGCTGCGCTACTGCCCGACCGTGACGCGCGGGTTACCGAGTTGCGGCTGGTTTTGCAAGACCCATCAACGTCCGGCGATTGCCTTGCGAAGCAACGGGGTGATCCGGAACGTGGAACTGGTTTCGTGCCGGCTGCGGGTTTGCAGCACGGGCCGGTTCGTCGATGTGTAGCCCCGGCTTTCCCTCAGCACGATATAAAGACCGGATGCGATGATGATAGCGGCCCCGATCAGCGTTTGACGGTCAATGGACTCTCCAAACAGGAAGTATCCGAACCCGGTAGCCCAGATGATCTGTGAATACTGCATCGGGGCGACGATCGCCGCTTCGGAGTTCCTGTAGGCGGCGATCAGAAACAGCCCGGCGACAAAGCCGAAAAGTGAGATGATACCGACCAGTCCGATATGTTCGATCGGCATCGGAATGTAGAAGAACGGCATGATGCAGGCCATCACGGCAAAGTTTCCCAGCATTGGGTATAGCAGCAGGACGACGCTGCGTTCCTCATTGCCGACCTTGCGTACAATGATCGAAGCCAGCGCGCTGAATACGGCCGCTGTCAGTGCAGCTAGGTGTCCCAGGCCAAGCGTGGCCCCGTCACCGCCGGGTCGTAGAACGACCATGACCCCAAAAAGACCTACAACGACAGCCAGCCATCGCCGGATGCGCACTCGCTCGCCCAGAATTGGGATCGCAAGGACGGTGATCAGCAGCGGTGACGCAAACAGGATCGCATAGGTCTGCGCCAGTGGCAGCACAGAGAACGCGTAGAACGCCGACATGCCACCGATGACGCCTGCAATCGTGCGGATTGCAATCCACCATGGGTGAACAGGGCGCAGATGGCCCGGCGTGGTGTCTCGCATCAGCATGATCGTGACCAGCGGAAATGACAGCAATGTGGTGAAAAAGATCAGCTGGAACGGCGCATAGATACCGCCCAGTTTCTTGATCACAACATCATGCGTGGCGAAGATCGCAAAAGAGATCAGGGCGTAACCGACACCGCGCAGGCTTGCCATCTTTTATCCTCCGGTTCCGACGCTGCAGCGGTCGACCGATTGCTCAGACGCTGGCGTCGAGCGCCGCGACCACCGCATCGCCCATCTCAGCTGTCGTGGCGGGGGTGGCGTCCGTAGACTGCATCAGATCGGCGGTGCGGATTCCGTCAGCCAGCACCTTCTGCACTGCCGCCTCCAGCCGTTTTGCTTCGTCGCCTTGATCGAAGGAATAACGTAGCGCCATCGCAAAGCTCAGGATGCAAGCGCTTGGATTGGCCTTGCCCTGACCCACGATATCCGGGGCCGATCCGTGAACGGGTTCATAAAGCGCCTTGGGCCGCCCGTTTGCCATTGGCAGCCCCAGGCTGGCCGAAGGCAACATCCCCAAGCTCCCGGTCAACATTGCCGCGAGGTCCGAAAGCAGATCGCCGAAAAGGTTGTCGGTGACGATTACGTCAAACTGTTTGGGCCAGCGGGTCAGTTGCATGGCGCCTGCATCGGCGTACATGTGACTAAGCTCGACATCCGGGTATTCGGCGTCATGCACTTCTTGCACGACATCACGCCACAGGATGCCCGATTCCATGACGTTGGCCTTCTCCATCGAGCAGACTTTGTTGTTGCGACGCCGCGCCATTTCAAAAGCCGAACGCGCAACGCGAGCGATCTCGGATTCAGTGTAGCGCTGGGTATTTATTCCGACGCGCTCGTTGCCTTCCTTGAAGATGCCGCGCGGTTCGCCGAAATAGACGCCCGAGGTCAACTCTCGGATGATCATGATATCGAGCCCCGAAACCACTTCCTTTTTCAGCGACGAGAAATCGGCCAAGGCATCGAAGCATTGTGCTGGGCGAAGATTGGCAAACAGGTCCATCTCTTTTCGCAAACGTAAAAGGCCACGCTCCGGCTTTACGCTGAAGTCGAGCTTGTCGTATTTTGGACCGCCAACTGCGCCCAGCAGCACGGCGTCAACTAGTTGCGCCTTGGCCATTGTCGCATCGGTCAGCGGCGTGCCGTGTTTGTCGTAGGCGGCACCACCGACCAGATCCTCTGTGACATCAAATTTCAGGCCGCGTTTCGTTCCGAACCAGTCGATGACCTTGCGGACCTCGACCATGACTTCGGGGCCGATGCCGTCACCGGCAAGTATCAGAAGGGAAGGTGTGCTCATCGGAGTTCCTCGTCTCGAAATGGGTCCGACCCGCGTAAACCGACCGCCAGGAAGCGTCAAGCACTGGTCCCTGGCCTAGGGGTCGATGTCCACCCATACCAGGGCGTGGCGCGAGGCCGACACGCCGTCTTTGGATAGCAGCGAATGCAGCGGATCGGCCGTGGGCGGCCAGAACACGCCGGCATCAATGACCCGCAGACTGGCCGAGGGAAGTACGTAGTCCACGCGCAGATTGCCGGGCCAGCCCTTTTCGTCCGGCCAGTCTGCGGTGTCGAGCGACGGATCACCCCTTTGATCACGATTGACCCCGCCTTGCACGGCCGAAGCCTCGGTTCC
>JBBKVT010000279.1:0-10770 GCA_037968535.1 Paracoccaceae bacterium | reverse complement strand
TTACAGCATAGCAGATGTCGACCTCTATCGAGCCTTCGGCAAGCGGAGTTTCGACATTCTCTTCGTGATTGCCATGGCGCCGATTGCATTGGCGCTGATCGGAGTTGCGGTGCTTTTGATTGCGCTGGACGGCCACTCGCCATTTTTTTGGCAGAAGCGGGTGGGCCTCAACGGTAGGGAATTCTGGATGCTGAAGATCCGGACCATGGTTCCGGACGCCGTGGCAAAACTGGAGACCTATCTAAAACGCCATCCCGCAGCGCGGCGGGAATGGGACGAGAAGCAGAAGCTGAACGAGGATCCCAGGATCACCCGGCTTGGCGCGTTCCTTCGCAAGAGTTCGCTTGATGAACTGCCGCAGCTGTGGAACGTGCTGAGGGGCGATATGTCCCTCGTCGGGCCGCGGCCGATGATGGTGAGCCAGCGGCGGCTTTACCCAGGCCTGGCTTATTTTGAGTTGCGCCCGGGCATAACCGGCAATTGGCAAATCTCGGACCGCAATGAATGCAGCTTCGCTGCGCGGGCAGTCTTCGACGATGCTTACAGGGCGAGATTGAGTTTAAAAAGTGACCTGAAGATCCTTGTGCGCACTGTAGGAGTTGTCCTACGTTGCACCGGGCGCTGATCTGTCGGCTTAATATCCGAAGGAGCGCGCCAACCGCAACGATCTACACGGGTTAGTAATGGCCAGTACCTTGCGGTGACGGAAAGCCATCCCACTGACTTCCCGGCGCAGCGTGCCGCAGCCCGGCTCGCAGCGGACTTGGGCGACTGGGAAGCGGCCGGACATCATGCCGAGACTGCCGGTGCGCTGATGACAGAGGGACAAGCCGATCCGATGATCCGGGCGGTAGAGCTTGGCGTGGCCTATCAGGGCGCGCGCAAGAGTCAGGACCTGCCGCTGGACAAAAGACATACGGTCTTACGAAATACCAAGTCAAAGGGGCGGAACAATTTCGCGATAGGTCCGCGGCTGATGACAAAACTGCCGCCGCGGATACCGCGACGCTTCGTGCTGGAGTGCGCTCCAAACTAGATGTTTTTGACAGCCGCGCGTTCGTATGCCGCAACTAGAGGCTTAACTTGGTGTTCCCAGCTCAGGTCTATTTCGATCCTCTGCCGCCCGATTTTGCCCATCTCCGTCGCGCGCGCGGGATCGTCGAGCAACTCAACTATCTTGGTGGCGAAATCGGATGTGTCGTTCGGCGCGGCATAAAGCGATGCTTTGTCGGCTGAATACCGACCCTCTGTCACCTCGAACTGCACGATCGGCTTCGAAAAAGCCATGTATTCTAGTATCTTGTTCATCGTCGACTTGTCGTTCATCGGCGTAACCCTGTCCGGGTTCACACAAAGATCGGCAGTCGAGAGCACCTCAAAAAGATCAGAATCAGGCGCACGGCCGGTGAAAGTAACGTGGTTTTCCAATCCGAGTTCACGGCTCAGCGCCTTGAGGCTGTCCAGCGCAGTCCCACCGCCAACCAGCACGAACTGCACATCACGGCCCATGTCGTGAACAAGTTGTCGGGCGGATTCGAGCAGCAGATCGATCCCTTCCTGATCGCCCATCACGCCAACATAGCCGACCATGTGATCGCGACCGTTCTTCCACTCGGGATTCGGCGGCACCGGTTTTACGCGGGTCAGGTCCGGACCTGACCGCACCACGAAGACGTCCTCCGGCGCCACACAGCCGCGTTCGAGTGCAATCTGCCGATAGCTGTTGTTAGTCGAAATCACCACGTCGGCGGCGCGGAAGGTCAGTCGCTCAAAAAGAACCATCAGTTTCCAGAAGAAACCGCGCTTGCCGAACTTGGCCTCGTAGAGTTCGGGGTTGATGTCGTGATGGTCGAAGATGAACCGAGTGCGACCGAACCATTTGAACGGCAGTGCGACTAGGAAGATAAGGTCTGGCGGATTACAGCCCTGGATCGTGTCGAACCCATGTCGGCGCCGGATCTTCAGCGCCAACCGCATCTCGTGAAACAGCGCGGCGCCGTATTCGGCGAGGTAGCCAAGCGCCCCGCTGGCATCAAGCGGCAGCGAATGCCGGTAGATACGGACACCCTCTATCTCCTCGAACCGGTCCTCATAGCCTTTCCCAGTCGGACAGATAACCGAAACCTCGGCCCCGGCCGCAGTCAGCGCCCGACATTCCTGCCACACCCTTCGGTCGAAGGGCAGCGGCAGGTTCTCTACTATGATCAGGATTTTTCGGTCAGAAAGCGGGCGGGCGGGCGATGTCACGGCAGAGTTCCAATATAGCGCATGTCGGTGTCCTGGGAAAAGTTCAGCTGCTTTACCGTGGCATTGGCAGCGATGATCCGATCATAGCCGCCGACTTCGGCACGGGCGCGGTCGACCAGAAGCTTTTCCAGGACCGGCAACTGGCTGAAGGCGTAGCCGAGGTTGGCGCCGACCAGTTTTCCAGCCTCGACGGCAGGGTCATAAATTTCCAGCGCGAAACCGGCGGCCAGAAGCTTACGGGCGAGATCGACGTTCGGGCTTTCGCGTAGATCGTCGGTGCCGGCCTTGAATGCGAGCCCTGCCAGCAAGATGCGCGCACCCGGCGCAAGTTCTGCAGAGGCATATTCGAAAAGCCAATGCTTGTGTGCCTCATTCGAGCGGATCAGACTGTCGATGAGATGGAGGTTGGCACCTGAATCCGCGCCGATGTGCTGCAGTGCCCGCACGTCTTTGGGCAGACAGGAACCGCCGAAGGCACCGCCCGGGCGCAGGTAATAGGGCGAGATGTTCAGTTTCGTGTCGGAGACGAATATCTCGTGTACCTTTGCAGCCGAAATGCCGTGGTTCAGGCAGGTGCGACCAACCTCGTTTGCAAAGGCTACCTTGACTGCATGCCAGGAGTTATCAACAAACTTGGTGATCTCTGCTTCGCTATAACCGGTGTTGAAGACAGGCGCGTCGATGTCTTTGTTGAGATCTTCGATCAGCGGCTCGGGCGCGCCGTCCCGAGTGCCTACAACGATCTTCGGCGGTGCGAAATAATCGGCCACCGCGCAGCCTTCGCGCAGGAACTCGGGCATGTAGACAACGCGGACCAGATCATCTGTGCGCGCGCCCAGACTGGCACGAAGGATAGGCAGAACCAGATCCTCGACCGTGCCGGGGCGGAAGGTCGAGCGATAGGCGATTACAAGCGGGCGGGCGCCATCCGCGCGGCCGAGGGCAGCGCTGGCGATCTGACGGGTAACGTCGGCGATGAACCCCATGTTGTGCGATCCGTCAGCCGCCGACGGCGTTCCGACACAGACCAAAGCGATGTCACAGTCCGCAGCATGGATGCCAATCTCGGAATCCACCTTGATCTGCCCCAGCGCCAGCGCCTCGGATAGCATCTCACCAACCTCAGGCTCCACGATCGGGGTTCGTCCCTCGGCAATATCACGCAACTTGCGCTTATTCGGGTCGATGCCAATGACTTCGTGTCCTTGGCGCGTAATACAGCAGGCCGATGTGAACCCAACATAGCCGAGCCCAAGGATCAAAACCTTCATATTATTTGATCTCCCGTTTGTTCCCTTCTCTAGAAGGGCACTAACAGTCTTTGACAAAAGGAAAAAGCGCAGACGGGACATACATGGTTTCTGCTCCACTACCCCGCGGCACAAACACCAAGATCCTTCGGCTCTCCGAAGGCACAGCCGCGCGCGGTGACTTCGACACGGTGGGTATCAATCTCTGGCATTTCCTTGGATTTGAGATGATATCGAGTTCAGTGGGTCGGCGCACCAGCAAGCCGGCGGTGTTAGGCGATACCAGTTGGCTCACGGGTGTGCCCCCATTTCAAAGCGGATTTGCTTCTACGAATTTTCGGAAAAATGCTAGGAATGCACGGTCGGGGTCGTTGGCGGGGGCCTTGTCTTTCGCCCAGCTGCGCCATTCGGCCTCGATGGCATAGACGTCAAAGCCGGGATGGCGCAGGCGCGCGGTGCTGTAGGTCGCCTGGTCCAGCGTCGGACCGTGCCGGTCCAGCCAGGCGGGGCGCGGTTTGCCCTCGGCCAGTGTGGCGGGTGGCGCGGTTTCGGGCGTAATCGTCTCTGTCTGCCCGGCGCCGCGCGCCTTGCGCCCGACCTTGGAAAACTGCAGCTCGCGCTCGGCGGCCTTCTGGCCACTGCTGTCCTTCTTCCACCAGCGCAGTTCCACATGGGTTACGCTGCGCCCGGTCTTCACCGGCACTACCTCGACCAAAAAATCCGACAGCTGGCTGACCTCTTTCACCGCCGGTTCGATGGCGCGCAGGCGCAGGTTGGACCAGGTCGTCAGTTTGCCCTTGGGCACGCCGAGAATGCCGCGCAATTCCGATAGCAGGAACCGTTCCGAGGCACGCCAGCGCAGGTTGCCGCGCTTCTGTACCATCTCGTAGAGGGTCAGCGCGTATTTCGAGGTCAGCGCGAACATCACCTCGCGTTGCAGCCGGGCGAAGACCGCCGAGTTCTTGATGATCCCTCGCAGGCGCGCGGGGATCTCGTATTCCAGCAAGCCGTCGCGGCGCAGGGTCTCGACGTTGCCGCCCAGAAGCTGCACCCGTTCCACCGCCGGGTCGCCATCGCGCGTGACCGCAACTCGGACGATCGCCGTCATCAGCCGCTCGATCGATTCGCCGACCCGGTCGTTGGAATTGTGGCTGCCGCGCAGGGCCGACTTGGCGACCACGTGAGTCACCGGCTTGTCGATCGCGTCCCAGGCATGTTCCAGAAGCTGGTTATAGATGCGCCGGTCGACCAGCGTCAGCGGCGTCACCTCGACCAGATCGACAAGTTCTCCGGGCTTGATCAGGGTATCAGCGTTCGGCCGCGCCTCGAGCGTGCGGTAGGACGACCCCGTCTGAGTTGCCTTGCGTGCCATTTTCGGCTTACGCCCATCTCTTACATATGTATCTGCCTCGACGTAAGTCTACGGCGATTCTGGCGGTGCTGGCAAGCAAGGCCCACCGCACCCGAAAAGTAAGCCTTAAACCGGCCCGGTTATCCGCGCCAGCCCCAGCGAAAGGCATTTCCCCGGGCGCGGCCGATGCCGGTCAAGCCCACCCAAAAAGTAAGTTTTAGCACTCACCCGGAAGGTAAGCGAAGCCATCCCGGAACGTATGACAAGCCATCCCTAAATGTAATTTCATTCACCCTAAAAGTAAGGCTTCGAGGCAATTTTCATTTTACTGCAGGTGGTTAGGCAGAATGAACACTGAACTTTAGAATCAAGAACACGGGGTTTTTTCGATTCTGGCTCTTTCAGGATTCCCGACAGCAACTGATGTGCTAAAAATGCGAAACTCCGGCAAAGCCTTACAAATCGGGACTCTGCCCTACCCCATCGCAAACAGACAGTCAGTTATCCACAGGACATTCTGGACTGGACCATGCAGATTTCCGGTTTTTCGCAAGCAAAGCCGAAAAAACCGCACTTGAGACCGGACCCTTGTCAGGCCATTGTCGGACCATCCAAGACCACACGAGGCGATGATGGATCCAGTACTGTCCCCCGTGACCATGCGCGAGTTCGAGATTCTGGCCAGCCGCTCGGAAACCGTAATCAGCCGCCTGCGCGACCGGGTCTATGCCGAAGGCAGCCGCAAGGTGCTGGAGCTGCAGTTCAACGTGCGCACCGCGGCCGAGATGGTGGGCCGCAGTGAAAAGCTGATCCGGGATGCCGAGGCCGATGGCCGCCTGCCGGAACCGGCGAAGGATCCGGTCTCTGGCCGCCGCGTCGGATACTCGCTGGCGCAGGTCAATCACATGCGCGAGGTGTTCGGCACCCTGCCCGCCCGTGCCCCCGAAGAGCGCGCTTTGGTGATGGCCGTACAATCGTTCAAGGGCGGCGTCGGCAAATCGACCCTGACCTGCCACTTGGCGCAGTACTTCGCGCTGAAGGGTTACCGGGTCTGTGTCATCGATTGCGACAGCCAGGCCTCGACCACCTCGATCTACGGGCTGAACCCGGATGTCGACGTGCAGGAAGAAGAGGACACGCTTTACCCGTTCTTCCGGCATGGTGGCCCGGCGACGCTGCACTATGCGCTGCAGGCCACTTACTGGCCGAATATCGCGCTGATCCCCGCCAATCTGGGGCTCTACGACGCCGAGTATGAATTTGCCGCCCGGATGGCCCGCGACAGCACCTTCGTGCTGGATCGGCTGCGCGAGGGCGTGGATACGATCCGCGACCAGTTCGACATCATCCTGATGGATCCGCCCCCTGCCCTTGGCATGATCTCGCTGTCGGTGCTGCGGGCGGCGGATGCGCTGCTGGTCCCTGCCCCGCCGAACAACATCGACTTCGGATCGACCGCGCATTTCCTGCGGATGATGACCGCCACGCTGGAAGAAATGTCGCGCGCAGGTGGCGAACGGGATTACGCCTTCGTCAAGATACTGGTGACCAAGATGAGCGACACAAAATCGGCGCATCAGGCGATTCACCGGATGATGCAGGCAGTGTTCCCGCATGACCTGCTGCAAGCGGTGCTGAAGGACAGCGCCGAGATAGACAATGCCACGGCCAATCTGCGGACAGTGTATGAGATCACTGGCCCCGCTACCCGCACTCCTACGCACAAGCGCTGTCGTGCCTATCTGGACGCCGTGGGGCGCGAGGTGGAGGTGTTGATCCGCAAGACCTGGCCCAGCCACCACGCCGCCCTGCGAAAGGAGGGTCTGCTATGAGCAAGAAGCACGACGCGGTGTTCGACGATATCCTGTCGGATATCGATACACCGGCAGCCCCTGCACCGCCGAAACACGGATCCCGTTTCCTGAAACGCTCGACGGCCATCGGCGAGCGTCTGGCGGGCGAGCGCGAGGAGAAGGTGCTGCACTGGGTCGACCCGGCGACCTGCCGGATGTGGGCCCGGCACAACCGCGAATACGGGCTGCTGACCGAGGACAACTGCCGCGCCCTGATCGACGGTATCCGGGCGCAGGGTCAGCAGGAGTTTCCCGCCGTCGTGCGGCGGCTAGACGGCGAGGCGCAGCAGTACGAGGTGATCTGCGGCGCGCGGCGGCATTTCGCGGTGTCCTGGCTGCGGGCCAACAACTATCCGCAGTTCCGCTATCTGGTGGAAATCCGTGATCTGACCGACGAGGAAGCGTTTCGTCTGGCCGATATCGAGAACCGCGACCGCGACGACATCTCGGATTACGAGCGTGCGCGCGATTATGCCCACGCGATCGAATTGTATTATGGCGGTAAGCAAAAGGCGATGGCCGCGCGGCTGGAAGTGTCGGAGGCTTGGCTGTCGCGCTATCTGGGGCTGGCGAAACTGCCCGACGAAGTGGTCGCGGCGTTTGCTTCGATCCGCGATCTGCGGGAACTGCATGCGCGGACGTTGAAGCCGCTGCTCGCCCGACCGCAGGATCGCAAGGCAGTGCTGGCCGAGGCGGCGCGCATCGCGGTCTTGCAACGCGACGGGCAGGGGGTGGAACCGGCGCAGGTGGTGGCGCGACTGAAGGGTGCGGTCAGTGAACCCAAGGCCAAGCCCACCGTGCGGGTGTTTCGCCGGGCACCGGAGGAATCCGGTATCACCGCGCGGCGCAGCGGTCGCAAGACGGTGCTGGAGGTGCCGGACAGCCTGTCGCGGGCGGGGGTAGAGGCGGCGCTGGCGCTGTTTCTTGATGACCGGTTTGGCAAGGAATAAGTTGCCAATTGGCAAGAATGGGGAAAAGCGATGTGTTTTCCGAATGTTGGGCTGAAATTGGCAGGTTTCGATAGGGCAGGTGGGCGGTGGCAATGGAAAAGTTGCCAATTGGCAATTTCGAGTCTGCTTAGGGGTCTGGGTAGAGTCTATTTCGACTCTTTGATGCGGATTAGAGCCAGTTTTTGCTGCTTTGGTGCAATGCAAGACCCAGGAACAGCCCTAGCCCGACACCCTTGAGGTCAGCCACGAAATCGGCCCATTCGCGCATCCGGTTCACATAAGGCTGGATGATCTCGACCAGCCCGGCCTCGAGAAGGATGAGCGGCAGCACCCAGAGCAGGGCGCGGGGGCAAAGCGCAGCGCAAGGCAGGGTCAGGGCGGCATAGGCGATCAGGTGGTGCGACCTGTCGGTGCCGGGAATGGGCGGCGGAGTGGGCAGGGGGATCAGCGACAGGGCAAGGATGATCAGCGCCAGACCGGCGGTCAGGCCGAGCGCGATCTTGCTGTGGGTGGGCATTGAAGCGGCATGTGTCCCGATGGATCAGATAGCAATGCTTGCCCGTGCTTGAAACAGAAAGCGGGCGGTTGATCCTGTGACCAACCGCCCGCTGTGAGACTCAGTTTGCTTTGGGTCAGGCCGCCTTGCGTCTGCGGCAAGAAATGGAACCTAACGTTCCTCGAAAGCCAGAGCGGTCATCAGAACCTAGTGACCGCGGCACCGGTACCGCTGCCTGCGGCTGGGCTGCTGCTGTTTGCGGGTCTGGCCGGTCTTGACGTGGTGGCGCGGCGTCGGAGAAGCTGACGTATTCCGTCCGGGGCTCGATTTCATCGCTTCTCAGCACTTCAGGCCCGGGGTTTCAGAACAGATGAACGCCGACCGCAAGCATCTGATGGCCGGGGTCGTTAATCGTCGCGCAGAGCAGCAGGCTGATCGCTTTGTCCGGCATCTATCAAATGATGCATGCGGGGCCTGAAAGCGCAGATCAGGAGTATCCCGACGACGCTTAGAACGGCGGTCGAGAAATAGACCAGAACCGCGATCAGGAAGGTCTGCCCCGAGACCAGCGCGACGACGGCGGCCAGAAGTCCAAGCAATGAACCGACGAGTAGCAGGCCAATGATCATCTTTTTGCTCTCTGCTCAGCAGGGTACGACGGATGCACACAGCCTCTAAGAGAGTATGATTCGGGTAATAAAGTGTGTAAAGCACGCGATCCCGGTCCGGCGGAAACCCGCGCTAATCAATCCGGATGTGTGGCAGGAGTGCCCAGACGTTATGCTCGGTCGGCCTGGTCCCGCAGCATGGCCACGTAGATCAGTAACAGTGGGCAGGTTCCGAACTCGGGTGGGCCGGTTCGCTGACGTATACGAGGCGGATTCGGCCTATGTCGGCTTGTTTTTGCCGAAACCGGATTTTGTGAAGGTGTTTTGTTAAGAGATATGGCAGAAGCTATTTAACGACAAAAAAACCAGACTTTAAAAGGCATGCAGGCATGGCGCACAGAGGCGTTTCGGTCGCGATGCGGGTACATCCGTCGCTACAAGTCGAGAAATTCGTTGAAGCGGAGAAGAAAGACCACGCGCCGATCGCTGTGAGCGGGCAGGCGGCGCGGTTACGATTTGCCACCCGGGCACAGGCTCAGCTTCTCGACATCCTTGGCTGGCGGATAGCGGCCTCGCCGCGCCGCGAAGTAGAGCACCACGCATCCCTGCAATGTTGTTTTGTCCTGCGTGAGGGTGGAAAGGAAGTGGCCGCGTTCGGTTACACCGGCATGACTGCCCCGTCTGATATGGAGGATCCTTCGCTGCGTATGGCCCAATCGCGTGTTGAGCGCACTCTGTCCTTGCTTGGAGAGGACAGAGGTGTGCTCATCCAGAACGAGCCGCTTTTCGCTTTCGGTGGTCAACGCAAGGACCGGATTGCCGTGTTTGCGGGATGGCGGTTTCAAGGCGGCTCCTGGAAGCCGTTCCTGTTTGGACCAGATGGACTTGCCAGGGTCGCGGCTCAGGATACGCTGTTTGCGGGAGATACGGTGCCCCACCACATGGCCGAGGTTTGCGGCCATGCTACCAAGACTGTCATGCCGTGGATCGCCAACCTAGCGCGGACGATCCAGTCGTTCGGCCAGTATGAAGCGTCAGCGGATGAGGCCCCGGTGCCCGGGCTGGACTTCGAAGGGGTGCGGATCGTGTCCCATGCGTCGGGCTGGCTTTCCGCGCGGGAGGATCAATCCCCTAAGACTACCCCGGTCCGCCAGGTTTTCTGCAATGCGCCGTTCCGGCAACCCGGTACTGCTGGTCAGAATGCGACCGAAATAACAACCGATGAAGCCACGCCTGCCCAGCATGATATCCTGTTTCGCACCAGAAGGGCCCGGTTCCTGCTGGCCCGCGGCGACGATGCCCCGGTCACCCTGACATCGTTCGAGGAGCGCAGGATCGACAAGCAACTTGGCGAGATCGAAGCCATCGCCAATGACTGCCGCATTCTGGGATCCCAACCGCAATCCCGGCCCGCCTTCGCGGCGCGGCGCAAGGGTGCCGGAACCGGCAGGTTCGGATTCGTCAAGACGATTCTGCCGAACTTCGTCAATCCGGACAGCGCAGAGACACACGAAACCCCCGATACTGCCGACCTGCCCGATGGCCATCGCCCCGAACCGATGGTCGTCATGAAAGACGATCAGTTCATTTTCAACCACCGTTTCTAGAGCAGTGACCGCTGTCGATCGCAGGGCATCAATGTCCGAGTTGGGCACGAAGCAGTTCGGGAGATTAACAACACGCGGGCCAGAAAGCGCAAAGTCTCACTCCCGCCCTCAGCATTGACATTGGCTCGTTCGGCCTCTGCAAGATATGGTTATCATATCTTCAAAATAATGGCTCTCAGGCTCGGTTGCAAATGCTGCCTCGCGCGACAGATCACTTTCTGATTTCAAAGTGACCCACTACGGAAGAACACAGAGAGAGCTCTTGGAGCAAAGCCCGATATAAAATTGTTGCCCGGGCGGGTTCTGTTACGCAATTAAAATGGCACCCGGGTGCAACAGGACGTTCGCGCAGTCCTCTGGCCGAAGCCGACTATTTCCCACCAGTCCCGCCCCCATCCCGCTAAAACC
>JBBKVT010000278.1:0-14874 GCA_037968535.1 Paracoccaceae bacterium | reverse complement strand
GAGACATAGGAATGGTGGCGAAACGCCTCGCGTTTGTGAATGTTGGAGATGTGGACCTCCAGTACCGGGCCTTCAAAGGCGTTCAGAGCATCCAGAATCGCGATCGAGGTATGTGTCAGAGCACCGGGATTTATGATGATCCCCGCTGCGTCCTGCCGTGCCTCATGGATCCAGTCGATAATCTGCCCTTCATGATTTGACTGCAGAAGCTGTGTCTTAAGGCCAAGTTCGCTGGCGAGGGAAGCACAGCTGGCGGCGACATCTTTCAGCGTTTCGCGTCCATAGACCTCGGGCTGGCGTTGCCCCAGAAGATTCAAGTTGGGGCCGTTGAGAATAAAAACGTCTTTTGTCATGATGATTCCATGAATTCCGCTGCGCCCGACGTCGCAATAAGAGGTGGTTTGGATGACAGTTGCCCGTCAGATGGCTTCATATGCAACCCCTTTTCGGAACCACTTGCGCAGCTTTGTTGCTTTGCGATGACGGTTGCTGTCAGCGAATGACGACCACGACGGCTTCACCGTCACATATCTGAGGCTGTGAAGGTTCAGCCAGATGGACTTGTCCTGAAGCTTCAATCTGTGACGGGGGCAACTGCGCCTTCCGGAGCGGGTTCCTTTTCGCTTCGGGCACTCAAAAAGTTGCCCAGAACCGATAGCCCTTCGACATGGTCGCAAACCACTTTCAGCAACAGCAGGAACGGAACTGCCATCAGCGCACCCGGAACGCTCCACAGCCAGCCCCACACGACAACCGTTAGAAATACAGAAACGGTATTCAATTCCAGCCGTCGTCCCAGAACTGTGGGTGTCACCAGTTGTCCTTCGATCGACGTCAGCGTGAAATAGGCGGCTGGTGCCAACATCGCATAGGCAAAACTGTCAAAATTCAGGACCGAGAACGCCGCAATGGCAAGTGCACCAATAATGGCACCGATGAAGGGCAGGAAATTGAGCAGGAATGCGGCAATCCCCCAGACATAAGGATACGGCAACCCTATGAGCATCAGCGCAATACCGATCGAAAGCCCAAGACCGGCGTTGATCAGGGTAATTGTAAGCAAGTAATGCGAAATCCGGCGCTCGATGTCCCGCACGATCTTGATCGCACGCTTCTTGTCGCGAAATGTGGGATAAGCCTCGACCAGCTTTACATAGAACAAGTCGCCGGAAGCGAGGATGAACATCGCCAGGATCAGACCGACGATCACTGAAGTGCCAAAGCTGACGGCTTGGGTGACTGCCGCGGCAAGCAACCCCGGACGCTGCAAGACGACCTTGTCGACCTTTGGCGAAGCAGTATCGGCCAGGGCCTCGACGTTTTCAGAAGCTTCCTGCACCGCCTTGACCGATTCCGTCAGTCCAGCCAGCTTATATCGAAGCTTTTGGCCCATTTCGGGCGCAGCCTGCACCCAGTTGGTGACGGGTCCGCTCATCGCATAGGCGCCAAGTCCGCCACTGATCCCGATGCCCAAAATGATGATGGCGGCCGAAAGTTGCGACGGAATGCCGGTTCGTTCCAAACCGCGCACCAACGGACTCAGGGTAAGTGCCAAGAGTAGGCCCAGAACTATTGGTAGCATTACGTCCTTGGCAAAGTAGACTGCGGCAAACAGCATCAACAGGAAGATGCCAGTGAGCAGGTAGCGAATTCGCGTCATTTCTTTCATTAATAGCTCCTGAATCCACCGATCCGCTCGTCAGGTATGCCGCAACACTCAGTGCAACCACTTCTCAACGCACCAAACGTTTCATTCGTTGCATCATACCCCTTCACACAGAGTTTCGTGATGCCTACGTGACACGACGAGCCCTAGCGATTAAACGGGGTCATCTGCAAGACTACTGGATTCGGAGCCTGCCCGCGCAATGCGAGACTTGTCCTCAGCCAAACCGTTCCTTGCCCACCCCTTTGACGACGATCGGTTGAAAGAGGAATGCGGCGTATACGGCGTCATTGGCGCCAATGAAGCTGCAAATTTCGTGGCCCTTGGCCTGCATGCTCTGCAACACCGCGGGCAGGAAGCGGGCGGGATTGTCAGCTACGCGCCCGAGGTCGGATTCAGTTCCGCCCGCCGATTCGGCTATGTGCGTGATAATTTCACCAAGGCCAGCTTGATGGAAACCTTGCCCGGATCGCTGGCGATCGGTCACGTCCGATATTCAACCGCCGGATCGAAGGGCCACACCCAGATCAGGGATGTGCAGCCCTTCTTTGGCGAATTCGCAATGGGTGGTGCCGCGATTGCACATAACGGCAACATCACCAATGCCGAAGCCTTGCGAAAGGAACTGATCGAACGTGGTTCGATATTCCAAAGCCACTCCGACAGCGAATGCATCATTCATCTGATGGCGCGATCATTGCAGCGCAACATTCCCGAACGTATGAAAGATGCGCTGCGCCGGGTCGAGGGTGCATACTCGGTCGTCGCGATGACCCGGACAAAGCTGATCGGCGTTCGCGACCCATTGGGCGTTCGGCCATTGGTGCTGGGCAAGATCGGCGACGGCTGGGTGCTTTCGTCGGAAACCTGCGCGCTCGACATCATCGGCGCCGACTTCATCCGAGAAGTCGAGCCCGGCGAGATGGTGGTGATATCCGAGGCTGAGGGACTGCAGAGTTTCCACCCGTTCGAACGCGCCAAGCCACGCTTCTGCATCTTCGAGCATGTCTATTTCTCGCGACCCGATTCCATTCTAGGCGGACGTTCGGTCTATGAGACCCGCCGCCAGATTGGCGTGGAACTGGCCCGCGAAGCGCCGGTGGATGCCGATCTTGTCTGCCCGGTTCCCGACAGCGGCACACCCGCTGCGATCGGATACAGCCAGGAAAGCGGCATTCCCTATGCGATGGGAATCATCCGCAACCAGTACATGGGTCGGACGTTCATCGAACCGACCGAGCAGATCCGGAATATGGGCGTCCGGCTGAAACTCAACGTTAACCGCGCACTGATCAAAGGCAAACGGGTGATCCTTGTAGACGATTCAGTTGTGCGCGGAACGACCAGCATGAAAATCAAGGACATGATCATGGATGCCGGCGCCGCCGAAGTGCACTTCCGCATCGCTAGCCCACCAACCGCCTGGCCTTGTTTCTACGGCGTCGACACACCGGAACGCGACAAGCTTCTGGCCGGCCATATGAGCGAAGACGAGATGCGCGACCATATCGGCGTCGACAGCCTGCGGTTCATTTCCCTGGACGGGCTCTATCGCGCCGTCGGAGAGGGCGCTGGCCGGAACACCAAGAGCCCGCAATATTGCGACGCCTGTTTTTCGGGTGAGTACCCGGTGGTTCCCGCCGACATGATCCAGAAGGGTTTCGCAATGAAGACGGCGGCCGAGTGACCCGTTCAAATGGTTTGCGCCGCGACGTCGTCGCGTCGCGATGCCTCCGGCGGGAGTATTTCTGAACAGATGAAAGTTGGGAATGCCTGATAAGATTGCGCTTGTAACCGGTGCCTCGCGCGGACTGGGTGCAGCCATGGCCGAGGCACTGGCAGCCGATCATCACGTGGTCGCTGTCGCGCGTACCACTGGTGCGCTGGAGGAGTTGGACGACCGGATCAGGGCCAAGGGTGGGAAAGCGACGCTGGCCCCGATGGATGTGAACCTTGTCGAGGCGATGGCGCAGCTTTGCCGCTCGATCTTTGATCGTTGGGGTCATGTCGACATCTGGGTACATGCCGCGATCCACGCGGCGCCACTTTCGCCGACGGCGCATATGGATGCCGACGACTGGGACAAGTCGGTCGCCACCAATGTAACGGCGACGGGCAAGTTGATCCCGATGGTTGAACCGCTGCTGGCGCTGGCTCCGGCCGGACGCGCGGTATTCTTCGACGATCCTCGCGCCGGGCAGAAGTTTTTCGGTGCCTATGGCGCTACAAAGGCGGCTCAGATCGCGCTTGCGCGAAGCTGGCAGGCGGAAGCTGCGGCGAACGGGGTGCAGGTTCACGTGCTCAGCCCGGCACCGATGCCCACCGCGACGCGGGCACGGTTCTTTCCGGGCGAGGATCGCGGCGCCCTTTCACCCACCCAGGTCGAGGCGGCTCGTCTGGTTGCAGAAATTTCCTGACGGCGGCACAACCGACGCGCGATGCCCTGCTTGCCGCTGCCGTCCCCGTCCTTTATGCACGGGGAAAAACAGGCGGTCGACCAAATGCGCATACTCATCACGAATGACGACGGAATCAATGCACCCGGATTGAAGGTGCTGACGGCAATCGCCGAGGAAATTGCCGGCGCGGATGGCGAGGTCTGGACCGTCGCGCCGGCCTTCGAACAATCTGGTGTGGGCCATGCGATCAGCTATACCCATCCGACCATGATCGCGGAAATGGGTCCGCGGCGATGGGCGGCCGAGGGGTCTCCGGCAGATTGCATTCTGGCGGGGCTTTACGACATCCTGCCCGACGGCAAGCCCGACCTTGTCCTGTCCGGCGTCAATCGCGGCAACAACGCCGCCGAGAACGTTTTGTACTCCGGCACGATCGGCGGCGCCATGGAGGCCGCGCTTCACGCGATTCCGGCGATTGCACTCAGCCAGTACATGGGACCGGCCACGGCAGCGCTGGACGATGCTTTCGATGCCGCGCGGGTGCACGGAGTCGAGACGGTGCGCACGATCCTTGATCGAGGGATCTGGACGGCAGATGACTACGGGATCTTCTACAACGTGAATTTTCCACCCATCGCCGCCGCAAGGTGCAAGGGCATCCGCGTCGCGCCGCAGGGCTTTCGCCGCGACATGGGCTTTGGCGTCGAACCGCACATGTCGCCTTCCGGGCGCCGATTTCTGTGGGTCAAGGGCGCTCCTCAGCAAGAGCCTACGTTGCCGGGATCGGACGCGGCAGTGAGCCTTGAAGGCTACATTTCGGTCACGCCGCTGCGCGCCGATCTGACGGCGCATGACATCCTTGCGGATCTGAGGGGCAGGTTGGAATGACGCCTGCCGTTCAGGGTGATGCCAAATGACCGGCGAAGCGGAACGGAAGATGCAGTTTCTCTACGCCTTGCGCAGCAAGGGCGTGACCGACAAGAAGGTTCTCGAAGCGATGGAACGGATTGATCGCGGCGCGTTCGTCCGCGGTATCTTCGCGGATCGCGCCTACGAGGATATGCCGCTGCCTATTGCTTGCGGCCAGACCATCAGTCAACCCTCGGTCGTCGGATTGATGACCCAGGCGCTGAACGTGCAGCCGCGCGACAAGGTGCTCGAGGTGGGGACCGGTTCCGGCTATCAGGCGGCGATCCTTAGCCAACTGGCACGGCGCGTCTATACTGTCGAACGTCATCGGCGGCTGGTGGCGTCAGCGCGGGAGGTCTTTGACGAGCTCGGCCTGACAAACGTCACGGTGTTCAGCGCCGACGGCAGCCACGGCCTTCCAGACCACGCACCCTTCGACAAGATCATCGTCACTGCGGCGGCCGAAGACCCGCCGGGGCCCCTATTGGCGCAACTTCGAATTGGCGGTATCATGGTGGTGCCGGTCGGCCAGTCGGACGCCGTGCAGAGCCTGATCAAGGTGACGCGCAGCGAAACAGGCTACGACTACGAGGAATTGCGACCGGTGCGGTTCGTGCCCCTGATCGAAGGATTGGGTCAGGATTGAGCGGCCCGCAAGACGAAAATCGAAAGCCTGCAAGGGCGACAAAGGGCCCGGCAACAGGGCCAGGCAAATGAGGATACGAGTCATGTCAGATACCCGCCGTTCCTGCCAACGCGCCGCTTTGCTTGGCAGCGCGCTGATCGCCCTGAGTGCCTGCGGACAACCGCTGGATCTGGATCTACGCAGATACGGCGGTGGCTTGGACACCTCCGAAGCCGCGCTTGGCGTCACAGCACAGCGACCGCAACCCGATGATCGCGGCGTTATTTCCTATCCCAACTACCAAGTCGCGATCGCCAAGCGCGGCGACCGGGTAGGAGATGTCGCGGCCCGCGTCGGCCTGCCCACCGACGAACTTGCACGTTACAATGGCCTGCCGGTCGACACGGTGCTGCGCGACGGCGAGGTTCTGTCCCTGCCCCGGCGCGTAGGGGAACCGTCCCCTGCCACAGGTGCCTTGGCAACGGGACCGATCCAACCGTCGGGACAGATCGACGTGACGACCATTGCGGGGGCTGCGATCGACCGTGCCGGGACCGCCGGCGCGATCACACCCGCACAACCCCTTCCCGCTGCCACCAGTGCACCCCAATCCGGAACTGAACCGATCCGGCACAAGGTGGTCAGCGGGGAAACCGCATTCCAGATCGCCCGCCTCTACAACGTTTCGCCGCGCGATTTGTCTGAATGGAACGGCCTGGGATCCGACATGATGGTGCGCGAAGGTCAATATCTGCTGATCCCGGTTGCGGATGGAACCCCGCCGCGCGCAACTGTTGTTGCGGCGCCCGGTGCCGGATCGGCAACGCCGGTGCCGCCAAGCGCGACCCAGCCCCTGCCAAAGGTCGATGCAAAACCGGTCGCCACCGCGACGCCGGCGCCAACTTCACCGGATCTTGGCAAGGAGAAAACCGCCGCTTCAGGATCGTCGCGACTGATGATGCCGGTCGGGGGCAGCATCATTCGCAGCTATTCCAAGGGCAAGAACGAAGGGATCGACATCTCTGCCAGCGCCGGGACGTCGGTCAAGGCGGCGGCCGACGGGACCGTTGCGGCGATCACCCGAGATACCGATCAGGTGCCGATTGTCGTTCTGCGCCATGCCGACAACCTGCTCACGGTTTATGCTGGCGTCGATGCCGTGACGATCGAAAAAGGTGCCACGGTCAAGCGTGGGCAGGAGATCGCCAAGATCCGCAACGCCAGCCCAAGCTTTCTGCATTTCGAGGTTCGTCAGGGCTTCGAAAGCGTCGATCCGATGCCCTATTTGAACTGACATCGGAATGTGTTTGCGGCGCGCTGGCGTGCGCCGCAATTTCCACGACGAGACATGTTCGATCAGATGATTTAGAATTGGATCAGAGCTTGACGCCGCGACGCCCTGCAAGATCAGTGAAATACTGCCAAGCGACCCTGCCAGACCGGCTGCCGCGGGTTGCCTGCCATTCTATCGCCTCGGCTCGGAGAGCATCATAGTCGATCTCTATTTCATGCGCGTCGCAATAGCCGCGGATCATCGCGAGATATTCGTCCTGCGAACAGGGATGAAAGCCCAGCCACAGACCGAACCGGTCAGAAAGGGAAACCTTCTCTTCGGTTGCCTCCGACGGGCTTATTGCGCTGGAACGTTCATTCTCGATCATGTCGCGGGGCATCAGGTGGCGGCGATTGGACGTGGCGTAGAACACAACATTCTCGGGACGCCCCTCGATCCCGCCATCGAGTACTGCCTTCAGTGACTTGTAGTGCTGATCATCATGGCTGAACGACAGGTCGTCGCAGTATAGCAGGAACCGCATTTCCGAGTGGCGAAGCAGGCTGAGCAGGCGGCCGATCGACGGCAGATCCTCGCGCTGGACCTCGACGATCTTGAGCGACAGACCCTGATGCAGAACTTCGGCATGGATTGCCTTGATCAGCGAAGATTTACCCATTCCGCGCGCGCCCCAAAGCAGCGCATTGTTGGCCGGCAGGCCGCGGGCGAACTGGATCGTGTTTTCCAGAAGGGTGTCGCGAGCGCGGTTGATGCCGACAAGCAGCGCCAGGTCGACGCGGTTGACCTTGCTGACCAGTTCCAGCCGGTCCGGATCCAGATGCCAGACGAAAGCATCCGACTGGGCGAAATCCGGCGAGGCAAGTGGTGCCGGGGCCATCCTTTCCAAAGCGGCGGCGATGCGGGCCAGGGTCGGCTCGGTCACAGGACCTCGTCCTCGTCGTCCAACAGACCCTCGGCGCGCAGCTTGTCATTGCGCTGCCGCTCTACCCGGCGAACCAGCAGGATAGAAATTTCGTACAGGGCGTAAACCACGGCGAACAGGATGACTTGGGTAATAACATCCGGTGGTGTCACGATGGCGGCCAAAAGCAGTATGCCCACGACAGCATACTTTCGCACCGCTCCCAGACCTTCGGCCGACACAAGTCCTGCCTTGCCCATCAGTGTCAGCAATACCGGCAACTGAAAGCAAAGACCAAACGCCACGATGAACTTGATTGTCAGCGCCAGGTATTCTTCGGCCGAACCCTGGAAAATAACGCTGGGAACCGGAGCACTCAGCACGCCATCAACGGGCGCTGCGGTGTTGTCTGATCCAAGTTGCTGGAATCCCAGAAAGAAGTCAAATGCCAGCGGCGTGATGCCGTAAAAGGCAAATGACGCGCCAAGAAAGAACATAAAGGGCGAGGCGATCAGGAAGGGCATGAAGGCGCCCTTTTCGGATTTGTAAAGCCCCGGAGCGACGAACCGCCACATCTGATTGGCGATATAGGGGAATGCCAGGACGAATCCACCAAGCAGAGAGATGCGGATCGCGACAAAGAAGCCCTCCTGCGCCTTGATGAACACCAGTCCGCAATCTTGCCCGCGTTCGTTCAGGACCGTGCAAAGGGGGGCCGTCAGAAAATTGAAGATAGGTTCGGCGAACATGAATGCGATCACCATGCCGATGATGAACGCCAAAACTGACTTTATCAGGCGTGTCCGAAGCTCGGCCAGATGCTCGATCAGGGGGGCCGAGCTGTCCTCGAGATCATCAGTCGTCATTCTGCGGCTTTCCTGGAAACCTTTTTCGCGGCAGGCTTGGCAGCGGGCGCAGCGGACTTCGGTTTCGGCGCGGTTTTTGGTTTAGCGGCTTTCGGTTTGGCGGCTTTCGGTTTGTCGACTTTCGGAGCGGACTTCGCTGTCTCAGCGATCATCGATGTGTCGGCACCGGCCTTCGCAGCGGCTTCAGCTGCCAACCTCTCGCTTGCCTTCTTTGCCGTAGCTTCACGGATTTTCTCGGCTGTGGCTGCGCGTTCTTCCGAAAGTGCGGCAGTTGCCGGACCCTTCGGTTTTGTCGACGGCTTCATCGGATCCCACTTCTCGAACTTGGTTGCGGCATCCTTGACTTTGTCGAGGCCCAAATTCCGCGCGCTGGTCATGGTCTTGAGATCCTTGGCCACGTCGCTGACGCCACTCTCCTTGGCCGCATCCTCCATAGCGCGGCTAAATTCCCGTGCCATGCTGCGGGCCTTGGCGGTGAAACGTCCCAGCGTGTGAAACATCACGGGCAGGTCCTTTGGACCCACCACGATCAGCGCCACGATGCCAATCAGCAATAACTCGGTCCAGCCGATGTCGAACATGTTCTGTCAGCCCCTGCCGGTCTGGTCCTAGACCTTGTCATTTTCCTTTTCGGGCGTAACGTCGCGGGCATCGTCCATGCCCTCTTCGATCTCTTTCTTGCCGTCATCAATGCCGCGCTTGAAAGAGGTGATGCCCTTGCCGACCTCGCCCATCAGGGACGAGATTTTTCCGCGTCCGAACAGAACCAGAACGACGATCGCGATCAGCAGAAGGCCGGGCAGGCCGATGTTGTTGAGCATGGGTTTTCTCCTCGTGCGGACGGAACCAGCCGTCCTTTGTGCAATCCGCTATCTATTGGTTTGAACCGGCGCGGAAAAGCACCAATTAGCGGGAGCCTGTCAATTCTGCGGCAATTGCACAGCATTGCAGCAACCGGACGCGGCGCAAAAACCTTCCTGACAGGTTTCTGTCAGGAGTGCACACTGCGAAGAATCGAATCACTCGGAAATGCTGATGCGTCGCAAGGACAGATTGATGGCCATGATAAGCACCTTGCGCGATGGTGCAACGCATCGGGCCGAGGATATGGCACGCGACCTCGGCGTTACGCCGCGCACGATCTATCGCGACATAGAGACCCTGCAGGTGTCCGGAGTGCCCGTCGCGGGCGCGCGTGGCGTCGGCTACCGGATGACGGTCCCGGTGACGCTGCCGCCGCTGAACTTGACACTGAACGAGCTTGAAGCCTTGCATCTGGGCATTGCAGTGATGACGGAGGCCGCCGATCCGACACTGCAAAAAGCCGCACGAAGCCTCGCGGCAAAGGTCGATGCCGCAATGCCAGAGGACAGGCTTGGTCCCTCTGCGGCCTGGGGGCTTGCCGTGTTCCCCTTTGCGGACGCGGCGGCCGGGATCCGCAACATTCCTGCGATACGCAATGCTATCCGTACGAGACACAAGTTGCGGATCAGCTACTTCGGCAACTCCGGGCAGGAGGACGAGCATCTGATCCGCCCCTTGAAACTGGACTACTGGGGGCGGATCTGGACCTGCACGGCCTGGAGCGAAGGCCGCAAGGAACTTCGGACCTTCCGTGTCGACCAGATAATCAGCCTTTCCGAATTGTCGGCAAGGATCGAGCATGACAGTGACACGACGCCGTCCGATACGACATTAACTAAGCGCCGTTAGCTTTTGTTTTTGAAAACAAAACAACGCTCCCGACGGATCATCAGCCAAAGCGGCGTACCGGGGTTCGGCAGAAACACCGACGGCACCGTGGCGGTCAGTAGCGAACCGTCATAGTCCATGCGGAACTCGACAAGGCTATCGCGCCCGATGAACCGCGCGCGTTCCACAATACCCCTTGCCGGCGCACCGTCTGCGGCTGTTGGATTAGGCCCCTTGCCGCCGCGGTCGAAGTCGATCCGAAGGTGCTGGGGGCGAATCACGATGTCAATTCGTTCGCCGTCGGGGTGACCCGGCGCGAGAAACTCACCGAAGGCCGTGCTGACCAATGCCCCTTCAACTGTGCCGTTTATAACATTGATATCGCTGAAGAAAGCTGCGCATTCCTTGTCGACGGGAGAGTTATAGATATTGTAGGGCGCACCCTGCTGGACAATTCGGCCATCGCGCATCAGCGCTATCTCGTCAGCCATTCGCATCGCTTCGTCGGGCTCGTGAGTGACCAACAGAACCGCCGTCCCCTCGTCCTTCAGGACGGCAAGTGTGGTGTCACGGATCTCGTCTTTCAACCGTTCGTCGAGGCCCGAAAAAGGCTCGTCCATCAGCATGATCTTGGGTTTCGGCGCCAGCGCCCGAACCAGGGCCACGCGTTGCTGTTCGCCGCCCGAGAGTTCGTGAGGATAGGCGTTGATGGCTTGCTCCAGCTCGACGCGCGCGAGCAATTCAGCGGCTCGGGCGCGCTTTTCGGCCGAGGTCCCGCGCAGGCCGAAGGCGACGTTTTCGGCAACCGATAAATGCGGGAACAGGGCGAAATCCTGAAACATCAAGCCGATGGACCGGTCTTCCGGCGGGCAATCGGTGACCGCGTCCGAAATCACCCGGCCATTGACGAGGATCGAGCCCTCGTCCTGTCGGTCGACCCCGGCGATGATCCGCAATGTCGTCGATTTGCCACAGCCGGAGGGGCCAAGCAGGCAGGTCACCTGCCCTGGCATTACCTCGAGCGACAGGTCGTCCACGACGGCGCGGCCGCCGAAACGACGCGTCAGATGCCGCACCTCCAGAAGGGGATCTGATTGGTTCAAACCTGCCTCGAGTCGTAATCCGATCAAAACCATCGGACTTTGGCGGGATAGCAGCCCCACTGGATCGGAGCAAGCGCCGCGCTCCGGCGTTGGTCACCTCCACGGCTAGGTTGCCGGGTCTACAGGGTCGCGTTTATTGCACCGCCGTCCAGCAGGACGTTCTGACCGACGATGAAGCCCGCGTGCTGCGAGCACAGAAACGCGCACGTGGCACCGAATTCGCCGGGCAGACCGTACCGTCGCGCCGGTATCGTGGCCTCGCGGCGGGTGCGCGCCTCTTGCGAGGAAATTCCTTCGGCCTTGGCGACCCCTGCATCCAGCGCATCGGCGCGATCGGTGGCGTGAATACCCGGCAGCAGGTTGTTGATCGTCACGCCGGACGGGGCGACTTGCCGGGACGTTCCGCCGACAAATCCGGTTAGCCCGGCACGAGCTGCGTTCGAGAGACCGAGTTGCGGAATGGGCGCCTTGACGGACTGACTGGTGATGTTCACGATCCGGCCCCAGCCACGCTGCATCATTCCCGGCAGAACCGCCTGCATCATCGCGATGGGAGCAAGCATGTTGCCGTCGAGTGCCTTGATGAAATCCTCGCGGCTCCAATCCTTCCAGAGACCTGGTGGCGGACCGCCTGCATTATTGACCAGGATATCGACCTCACCTGCGGCTTTAAGAACGGCCGCGCGGCCGGCTTCGCCAGTGATGTCGGCCGCGACAGAAACGACTTTGACACCAAAATCGCTTCGGATCGCCTGTGCAGCCTCTTCCAGCGCGTCGGCGCCGCGAGCATTGATAACCAGATCGACGCCCGCCTCTGCCAATGCGCGGGCGCATCCCAGCCCCAGGCCTTTTGACGATGCGCACACAATCGCGCGTTTGCCCGAAATTCCCAGATCCATCTCTGACTCCTCGTTGTTCCAAGGGGGAACATGGCGCAGGAGGGGGCCGTTCACAATGCCAAGCTGCGACTTGAATTGGCGGAGGGGCGAGACACGGTGTCCACGGTGATGCCCCACAGCACACCGCATTGACACCAGATGTCTGCAGCCTATTCTCGAATGACCGCTGAAGTTCCGTCGTATCGGTCGGCGATGGCGCGGGCACTGTGGGATCGTCTAAATCGCCGATGAGTTCTCGTGATAACAATTCTATGCTGATCCTTCCGGTTTACCGGGCGGCGTGGTTTTCGGTCACCACCGGCGCCAATCTGAACGATCCGATCGCGGATGAAGCTGAACTTAACCTGACAGATGTTTACAGGCTTCATGCGGACGCGCGCCGCGAGCAATTGTCGATCAAAGGCGATGGCCAGATCGAGGAATTTACCGTAGCCGGCACCAGTACGGTCGGTCGAGCCGGTAACCGGCTTCATCTGGATTGTTGCGTGACCTTTATGTGCCCCGATGGATCGACGATCGAAGCGCTCATCATCGTCGAGACTGAGAACGGAATGATCGACGCCACCTACATGATGCCTTTGGCTGCGCTGCGCAAAAAGATCGACCACACCCTTGTTTCGATCGACCGCAGCAAGGCCGTGGCGCGTTTTGCCAATCTAGGTTGCATCTCGTTCGTGCGCGGCACCCACATCGCCCTGTCGGACGGCCAGCAAGTTCTGGTCGAGGACCTTCGCCCGGGCGATCGGCTGTTGACGCGAGACCACGGAGCCCAGGTGTTGCGTTGGATCGGCGAGCAGACGGTGCGCGCCGTCGGAGCATTTGCGCCGATCCGCATCGCAAAAGGTGCGCTGAACAACCACGGCCCGCTGACGCTTGCACCGAACCACCGATTGTTCATCTATCAGCGACAGCACGACCTTGGTGCGGATACTGCCGAGGTTATGATTCGTGCCAGCGATCTGGTCAACGGCGAAACTGTCATCAAATCAGAAGGCGGTTATGTGGATTATTTTCAGCTGCTTTTTGACCGGCACGAGATCATCTATGCTGAAGGTATCGCCGCCGAGAGCCTCTTCCCCGCCCCCTATCTGCGCTTGGCGCTTCCTCCGGAGATCGGCAGCCAGTTGACGGCCTAGGCACCGCGCGGACCCGTCGAACCTGATGAACTCCGTCGGTTGGCCGACCCGGAACTTGTGCGATTGCGGGCAAGTGCCGTCCGGGGTAAACGGCCAGCATCATGCTGGACCGCGCCTCGAACATTCCTGATCTGCCCGCCGAAATTGCCCGGCGGCGCACCTTTGCCATCATCAGCCATCCTGACGCAGGCAAAACCACGCTGACCGAGAAATTCCTACTTTATGGCGGGGCAATCCAAATGGCAGGTCAGGTCCGCGCCAAGGGCGAGGCAAGGCGCACGCGGTCGGACTTCATGCAGATGGAAAAGGATCGTGGCATTTCGGTCTCGGCTTCGGCGATGTCGTTCGATTTCCAGGGCTTCCGGTTCAATCTTGTCGACACGCCGGGCCACTCTGACTTTTCCGAGGATACCTATCGTACGCTGACGGCCGTGGATGCCGCCGTTATGGTGATCGACGGCGCGAAAGGTGTGGAAAGCCAGACGCGCAAGCTGTTTGAGGTGTGCCGCCTGCGCGATCTGCCGATCCTGACCTTTTGCAACAAGATGGACCGCGAAAGCCGTGATACGTTCGAGATCATCGACGAGATTCAGGAAAACCTGGCGATTGACGTCACGCCCGCAAGCTGGCCGATCGGCGTCGGACGCGACTTCATCGGTTGCTATGATATGTTGCGCAATCGGCTGGAGCTGATGGATCGCGCGGATCGCAACAAGGTTGCCGAAAGCATCCGGATCGAGGGACTGGACGATCCGAAGCTGGCGCAGCACGTGCCGGCTGCCCTGCTGGAAAAGCTGCGTGACGAGGTCGAAATGGGGCGCGAACTATTACCCGCCTTTGACCGGCAGGCATTTCTTGATGGCACCATGACTCCGATCTGGTTCGGTTCTGCAATCAACTCTTTCGGGGTCAAGGAACTGATGAACGGAATTGGCGACTTTGGCCCGGTCCCACAGCCGCAGTCAGCAGAGCCGCGGCAAATCTCGCCAGACGAGAAATCCGTGATGGGGTTCGTGTTCAAGGTGCAGGCCAATATGGACCCGAAGCACCGTGACCGTGTGGCCTTCGTGCGTCTGGCCTCGGGCCATTTTGAACGCGGCATGAAACTGCATCATGTGCGGTCGAAAAAGCCGATGACGATCAGCAACCCGGTGCTGTTCCTTGCAGCCGACCGTGAACTGGCGGAAGAGGCCTGGGCCGGTGACATCATCGGCATTCCCAACCACGGTCAATTGCGCATCGGCGACACGCTGACCGAAGGCGAGGAGGTGCGGGTCACGGGTATCCCTTCATTCGCGCCGGAACTCCTGCAATCGGTGCGGGCGATGGATCCGATGAAATCCAAGCATCTCGAAAAGGCCCTGATGCAGTTCGCCGAAGAAGG
>JBBKVT010000277.1:0-3886 GCA_037968535.1 Paracoccaceae bacterium | reverse complement strand
GCGGGATCAAGCCGCGGGCCGGTGACCACGATCATCCGCAGATCCGGGATGCGCGCCTTGGCGATCGGGTAGGCGTCAAGGATGCGGCGGATCAGGCTGCTGCCGACGCCAGAGCCACCGACCGTGACAATGCAGACCTTTTCGTCGTCGCGGTAACCGAATTTATGGCGCAGTTCGTCGCGATTGCCGAATTCGGATGGGTGCTGGCCGATGATGTATCCCGAGAAATCGAAATGCCTTGGCACCCAGTCGCGCATCTGCGGCAGGTCGGGGCCGAAACTGTGGGGGATGATGTCGTCGGGGTTGCCGACGAAGATCGCGCGGTCGCGCACGGTGGGGTGGTCTTCGACATGACCGATCATCTCGGCATTGTAGTCGGCGGTCAGAAACGCCTCGCGCGGGCCGTTTTCAGGGAAGGGTACCCAGCCGACGAAATCGGTGAACCATGCGACCGGGGCTTTCTTCAGGTCGGGGTGTTCGTGCCAGTAGTGGTCGACATCCCAGGCCTCGTCCGCGATCACCAGATCGTATTGCGTCGCTTCAAGTGTGTCCTGGAACACCATGAAATTCTTGATCAGGATCTCGTCCATGTTGCGGATCGCCTGGAACGCGTTCAGGTCATGTTCGCCGGATTCCGCCTCGATATGTTCGGATTCGTTGGCCAGTTTCGCGCTGGCGGGATGGACCCGTTCGCTGTTGGCGTGCAGAAAGCGGGTCACCGGGTCCTGCGCCAGCCAGTCGACCTGCAGATCGGGATGAAGCGTGCGAAGTTCGCGGGTCACCGCCAGATCGCGTCGCGCGTGACCCAGACCGATGGGCGAGGACAGATACAGCACCCGCTTGGGCGGTTTACCGGCTTGTTTGGTTGGTCTGGGTTCGGGGGGCGTCGGCTGATCGGTTTGACCGGCGATGCCGTGACGCGAAAGGAAATCCGCCACCATCTTGTTGACCTTGGCAGGGTAGCGCGCGTTCAGCACATGGCCGCCGCCGGGCCAAAGGAACAGCTCGCCGCCGGTCAGTTCCGCCGCCCGCTGCGACATCAGGGGCGGGGTGACCTCGTCGGCAGCGCCGTGGATCCAGAGACAGGGGCATTCGATCGCCTGGTAGGTCGCCTCGCTGACCGGGTATTTCATGTAGTCGTTCGCCTTTGCCATCGCCACAAGCACCTCGCCCGAGGTTTCCTGCGACCAGCCGAAGGCATCTTCGATCTGCTTGGTGGAATGGTCTTCGCACAGCATCCGCGACGTGAAGAAATCGGCGAAATCGGCATAGTCTGTCTGCCAGTACGTCGTGTTGAATTTCTGCCAGCCAGTGTAGATCTCGCGCCTTGCCGCAGCCGACGCGGGGTTCTTGTGGGCATGCGGCGCAACCAGCGGCATCACGGTGCCGCAGGCAATCAGCGCGCGAACACGTTCCGGATAGTGCGCCGCCAGCAGCGAGGCATAGAGCCCGCCAAGCGACAGCCCGAAGAGGGTGGCCTGCCGGGTGCCGGTGTCGTCAAGGATCGCCAGCGCGTCATCGACATAATTGTCGACCGCATAGGCCTGCGGATCGGACGGCCTTTCGGACTTGCCGTTGCCCCGTGGATCGAAGGTGATGACGGTATATTTTTCCTGAAAGTACGGAACCTGCGCCTTGTAGACGCGAGAATGCACGATCGGCCAGGCCGGCAGGAAAAGCATCGTCTCGGGGCCGGATCCGTAGACGGCGTAGTGAACGCTGACACCGTCGCGAACCAGGGTTTTCTCGGTATGTGGCAGGGCCGCGCGCATCATCCTGTTCCCGTGGCCGATTGGGTTTCGAAATGCCTGATGACATCGCCGATCCGGCGCAGTGCGCGTCGCAGCGGAACCGTTGTTTCGTCCACGCCAAGCAGCAAGAACGCCTCGACACCGACGAAAACCGGACCGACCAGTGCCGCGATATCATCTGCGTCGAACGGCCCGAGTGATCCGTATTTGGCACAGAACTCTTCCGCCATATCGACATGCAGCTTGCGCCATTGATCCAGCGAGGCGCGGACCGAGGATGCGATCTGCGGGTTCGACCATCCCGCCGCGATGAGTTCCTGAAAGACCCCGACATAGCCGGACTGAAGATCGACATCCAGGTAGTCGCAGGAAGCCTGCCACCGCTGCCAGATCGGCAGATCCCTTTCGGAAAACATCTTTCTCTGCCGTTCCAGCAGCTGATTTGTCATGTAGTCGTAAAGCGCCAGAACGATGCCTTCCTTGGACCCGAAGTGATAGCGTATCTGGCTCATCTGGGTGCCGGCGGCGGCGGCGATCGCGCGTGTTGAAAGGCCTGAATAGCCCTCGGCCAGCAAGACTTTCTTGGCGGCTTCCAGCAGGGCCACCTTGGTCGGATTGGTTTCCTGGGTGGGCGAATCTTTCATCGGATCTCCCTCGCCGGAAATATAGTTCATTCGAACGAATTAGTCAACGGGCGGGAACGGCTGCACGGAGCATGCCGGAAAAGCAAAAGGCACCCCGCGGGGTGCCTCTTCAAGCCTTTGAACTTGCTGTCCCAAATTGGAGCGGGCGAAGAGATTCGAACTCTCGACCCTAACCTTGGCAAGGTTATGCTCTACCCCTGAGCTACGCCCGCATCCTTTGGTGAGGCGTCAAATATAAAGTCCCGCCGCGCCCTGCAAGGGTAAAAGTGCAGCCGGGGGCGAAAAGTCCCGGACTGGCGATAGTGTGCGGATCGCGAGCGGTTCCGCGATGTCGAATCCACCGCAAACATTTGGCGTCGAATTTGGCGCAAATGACCGGTTTATTTCAGCTCTCGATTGTGTAGCATTACAGCATATTGACAATGGAATCTGCCGATTGTTTCCTTTTGACGAATTTTGTGATCTGCCCGCTACTTTCTTCACTGACATCAATTGCTTGCAAGATGGCGGCGGCGGTGGGTTTGGAGGCCCTGCAGGTGCACCCATTGGTACGGTGATTTATGACATAAAAGCATGGCCTTGCGCGATTTTACGGCGAACTTTCTGGGAATTGCTGCAGCTTGCTTCGGGATGTCGAGAAGAGACACGGCGGAATTAAGACGATGAATAGGCAAAAATTCGCTGGAACCTTAGGGGTTGCAAAGGTATTCTGTTATCAACGAGAAAATTTAACGATTGGTTTGATTGATGAAAAACTTGAAAATTCTAGCCGCGGCCATGGTGATTGGTGCAGTAGCCGTTCCGGCGGCGCAGGCCGCGACAGTCGGGTTCGAGCTGAATGGCCACGCGAAAAAGCGCGACTACGGCAAGTTTTCATTGGTCAACACCAGCACCGACGCTGATATAAGTTCGATGACGCTGACGATCGGCAAGACGTCCTACAATTTCGACATCGTCAAGGCCGGCCGGAATTCCTCGATGAGCCTGACGAAGGGCGACAAGCGCAATGGCAAGCGGCGGTTTGACGATATTGCCATGTCTTTCGACAAGTTTGCGGCCGGTGAAAGTTTGCGGTTCCGGATGGATATCGACAAGGACCGCGGCAAGCGCAAGAACAAGGCCGATTACAGCAAGGTTCTGTTCAACAACGGCAAAGCACGTAACGCGCAGATTTCGGTGACGTTTTCGAACGGCGAAGTCCTGACCACCTTCCTGGATGATCAGAGCAAGCTGACGAGGCGCCTGGACACTGGCGTGATGAGAGAGGTCGCTTCTGCCGAGATGGAATTGATCCCCTCCGAGATCGGTGATGTGATCGGTCGCGTCAGTGCAGTTCCGCTTCCCGCCGCCCTTCCGCTGATGTTGGGTGGTCTGTTCGGTCTTGGTTTGATCGGGCGTCGCCGCAAGGTCTGAACCAGTCGAGTAATTGACGGCAAACGGGCGCTTCGGCGTCCGTTTTTCTTTGGGCCGGCGCATTGGGTCGAACGGTTT
>JBBKVT010000276.1:0-2829 GCA_037968535.1 Paracoccaceae bacterium | reverse complement strand
CATCGTAGCACTCAGGTTCTTTTTCTCGATGACCTGTGGGCGCGAGGAGATGAAGCGGTATATGCAGTTTCGCACTGAGCCGCGCAAATTACCCATCGTTCTCAGCGTCGAGGAGGTATCGGCCCTATTAGCTGCAGCACCCGGACCTAGCCTTAAATACCGCGCGGCCCTGAGCATCGGCTATGGGGGTGGCTTACGGGCATCTGAGGTGACGCATCTCAAAGTTCGCGACATCGACAGCGACCGCATGCTGATCCATGTCGAACGGGGCAAGGGCGGCAAGGACCGCGATGTGATGCTGTCACCATCTTTGCTTGATTTGCTGCGGGATTATTGGCGCGAGGCCCGCCCGCAAGGTTGGTTGTTTCCCGGCCAAAGTCGCGTCGATCCGATATCATCTCGCCAGTTGAACCGGGCGTTCACGTCGGCCAAACGTATGGCCGGGATCAAAAAGCCAGCAACGCTTCACACCCTGCGGCACAGCTTTGCGACGCATCTGCTGGAGGCCAATACCGATGTTCGCGTTATTCAGGTCTTGCTCGGGCATTCCAAGTTGAGCACGACGGCGCGATACACCCATGTCGCTACAAAGACGTTGGGCAATATCACCAGCCCGTTTGAGCATGTGCGGGGGCTGACCTGACGAACGGGTTCGCGTGTCAAAGCGGACGCTGGAGATCGCTGATATTTGTCGTACCTATGGCCCCGCATATCGGCGGGCCAATGCAGGGCATGTCAGTCTCAGCCAGCTCAAAGTGATGTCAGCAATAGAAGCCTGCCGCACAGAGGCGCTCGGCGGGCATGTGGCGGCGTGCACCAAATGCAACCATCAGCATATCGCCTATAACTCGTGCAAAAATCGGCATTGCCCCAAATGTCAGGGGCCAGCGGCGCGCGACTGGATGGCGGCACGGGCCGAGGACTTGTTACCCGTGGAATACTTCCACGTGGTCTTCACGCTCCCCGCAGAGATCGCACGCATCGCGTATTGGAACAAGAAGGTAGTCTACGGATTGCTGTTCAGAGCTTCGGCCCAGACGGTAATGACAATCGCGGCAGATCCAAAGCGTATGGGTGCGAAGGTCGGCATGACCAGCGTACTGCATACTTGGGGCTCCGCTCTCACCCATCACCCTCACATCCACATGATCGTCCCCGGTGGTGGCCCGTCGCCCAATGGCACCCGTTGGGTCGCCTGCAAGCCAGGGTTCTTTCTGCATGTCCGGGTTCTGTCACGGCTGTTCCGCCGCTTATTTATCGAAGAGTTGATGGCATTGCACCGCGCGGGCAAACTCGCCTTCTTCGGTGATCTGACCGGGCTGTCAGAGCCGCAGGCCTTCGCTGCATATCTCGCCCCGTTGTGCAAAACCGAATGGGTGGTCTATGCCAAACCACCTTTCGGTGGCCCAGAAGCGGTGCTCGCCTATCTCAGCCGCTACACCCATCGTGTCGCAATCTCCAACAGCCGCCTGATCAGCGCCGATGCCCAGACCGTCGCATTCAGTTGGAAAGACTACCGCATCAGCAACCGAGACCGCCAAAAGGTAATGCACCTGGACACGGATGAGTTCATCCGCCGCTTCCTGATCCATGTGCTTCCGAACGGGTTCCACCGCATCCGCCACTATGGCTTGCTCGCCAGTGCGACCCGTAAGGCCAACATCGCAAAGGTTCGCGTATTGCTTGGCGCGGAGGTGGTCGAGCACGAAGACCCGTCAACTGCCGAGATCATCCCACTAACCCTCCAAGAGCCATGCCCCAATTGCGGAGGTCAAATGCGCATCATCGAGACCTTCAAACGCGGCCAGAAACCGCAAACCCGCGCGCCACCCCGAAAGTCTGCAGCATGACGAGATGCACGTCAAAATGCGCTATACCGGCACCCTATTGCGCTTCATTCGGGTGGAGCATCGTTCTGCGCCGAACAATCCAAAATACCGAAAACGCACCGATACTGATCGCAGTCAAAGCCAAGATCATACAGCTCAAAGCCTTTGAGCCGCACCGCAAGTCTTCGCCAATTGTGCAAAGGCCAAAACGAACCTATAGAAGCCTCGCGCTTTCCCCATAGGTCAAAACTCAGCCTCCCACGGCTTCCTCCTTGAGAGGTTTGTCAACGCGGGCCAAGGTCAGCCCTGAACCGAAATCTTGCGCAATGGCCCGCATCGAAAAACCTTCATCTAAGCGGTCATCCGAGCGTTATTGTCAGATGTCCGCTTTGTCGTTCTTTGCAGGCGTTCTCGGTTCCTGCATTTAAACCTGAGCCTAAGGCCGAAGCTGCAACCGGCGGCAGTTAGACCGTGGCCCGAACCAATGATCCGGGCCACTTAGATCTCAGGACTTTGCGTAGGCGATAATCATGTCTTCGGTTTCAACTTCAGGTGGCTCTTCGATTTTCTCCATCACGTTGATCGAGATATGTGGCCAGCGGATAAGCCCATCGATCCCGTCGCGACGTTTGAAGAAATCAAGGAAGATGAACTGAGAATAGGCCAGCACAAGCTTGTTCTTCCCATTCAGTCCTGGCTCATCCAGTTCCATGATCCAGAAGGTCGAGCGCATCTCGGCGGCGTCCGCTTGCCTCTCGATGAACGGGATGTTGACGATCCCTGCTTCAAGCACAGTGGTGTCCAGTGCAAGCTCGGTCGTGCGCAGAACGTTTTGCGGCAGACCCAGCTGCAAAAGCGCATTGGCATTGGCAGGCCCGAACCCCGGGAAGCCGTCCCCCAGCACACCTTTGAATTGGTTGTTATTAAAGGCATGATACGGGAACAGATAGGCGCGCTCGTCGCTTGCGTCATTCACCGCCTGAACGATATCGCCATCCAG
>JBBKVT010000275.1:0-2600 GCA_037968535.1 Paracoccaceae bacterium | reverse complement strand
CAGAAACGTCATCATGTGGCAACTGGACAGGGCCGATGCCAGCGCCTGTTCGGGGTTGGTGTTTTCGGGTTTGCCGCCCCAATCCGGGGCGGCGTCGACCTGAACCTCGTAACTGTTGTTATAGCGCACCAGGTGTTCAGCCGAATATTTACCGGGCTGAAACACGGGTTCGGCGCGCTGCCAGTGCAATTCGATTGCAAGGTTGGACATGGGTCAGGTCTCTGCTTTTGGAATGGGTTCAGGCGGCCGCGAGTTTCTTGTTCGGGTCATAGAACGGACGTTCCACGATTGTGGCGCTGACCGTTCCGGCCTCGTTCACGATACCTGACTTGTTCACAATCTTGACCTCTGACCCCAGAACGGCGTGCTCTGTCGCGACCATCGCCAGCGCGATGTTCTTGTCCAGACGCGGCGAATAGATGGCAGAGGTCACCTTGCCGATGGTCACGCCGTCTTTCTTGATCGCCCAGTAAGAGGTGTTCGGGCCTTGCAGGGGTTCGCCATCGATGATCAGGCCAACCTGCTTGCGGGTCGGGCCCTGCTCCTTGATGCGACGCAGCGCGGCCTTGCCGATGAAATCCGCCTCGATGTCGAGGTTGACCAACCGGTCCAGTCCCAGCTCGAAGGGATTGGTTTTGTTGTCGGCATCCGCGTGATAGGACAGCATCCCGCCCTCGATCCGGCGGATCGAAGAGGTATGGCCGGGCTTCAGGCCAAAGGGTTCGCCTACGGCCATGATCCGCTCCCACAGGGCATCGCCATGGGCGCTGTCACGCAGATAGATCTCGTAGCCCAGCTCGCTGGACCAGCCGGTGCGCGACACCAGCACGGGCATTCCGTCCAGTTCAAGTTCGCGCAGCCAGTAGTATTTCAGATCCAGAATACTGTCGCCGAACAGGGCCTGCATGATCATGCCCGACTTGGGCCCCTGCAATTGCAGCGGCGACACGTCCGGCTCGTCAATCGTAACATCCATCCCCGCATGCACGGCCACGCCTTGCGCCCAGAGCAGGATGTCGCTGTCGGCCAGCGAGATCCAGAAGTGGTTCTCGGCCAGCCGCAGCAGGATCGGGTCATTCAAAAGACCGCCTTCGGCATTGGTGATCAGGATATATTTGCACTGCCCCACGGGCATCTTCGAGAGATCGCGCGAGGTCAGCGTCTGGACGAATTTCGCGGCATCCGGTCCGGTGATTTCAACCTGACGCTCGACCGCCACATCACACAGGATCGCGTCGTTCACCAGGTTCCAGAAGTTCTGCTCCGGATTGCCGAAATCGCGCGGGATATACATGTGGTTATACACCGAAAACCCCTTGGCGCCCCACCGAACGGTGGCGTCAAAATAGGGGGACTTGCGGATTTGCGTGCCAAAGCCAAAGTCTTCTGTCTTCATGATGTTTCTCGCCTTTGCTGACCACGGGCCAACCGCCCGCAGAATGTAATGTTCTGGCGAAGATAGTTCGGGACGAGGCCCGACTGTGGACTGAAAACAGTCGGGGCAAAGACCGATCAGACCGTTTTACATGCCCCAGCTGGACCGATTGGACGGGGCGCGTCAGCCGCGGCTTTTCGCGGCCAGTTTGGCAAGGTTGGGCTTGCTTGATTTGACCCGCCGAGTCGCGATGTAGGTCATGTAGCGGTCGATCCCCAGTTCAGCCGCCAGCAGCGTCTCCATCAGGGCCTGGAATGAGGCGAGATCGGGGGTGATCGTTTCCATCACATAGTCCATGCCACCGCCCGTGGCGACGCAATCGGTGATTTCGTCAAGGCCGCGGATGAAGGTTTCGAAGCGGTCAAAGTCTGCCTTGCGGTGGTGCGTCAGCGAGATGGTCACGACAACCTGGGTAAAATCCGCGACCTGCTCCAGCGCGATATGCGCATGATATCCGCGAATGAACCCCGCCGCCTTGAGCCGGTCAAGCCGGGCCCAGCAAGGGGTCGCGGAGATATTGGCGATCTCGGCAAGTTTGGTCTTGCTCAATTGCCCATGCTGCTGGATCGCGCTGAGAATGCGGATGTCCGTGTTATCAAGACCAAACTTTTTCATAGGTTCAATACTTTCGTCGCGCGTTCTTATACCATCGGAATAGAAAACTGCGGTCAACTATGCAGATGTTTGCTTAGGCTATGATCGTTGAATATGCGACCCGCTTTGCGACGCCATTTGGAACAATCGCGCTCGGAGCCACCTGCTATGAGTTTTGTCCAAGCTATGCAAAGAAGGTCCAAAGGGGTCATATCTTGGCGGATATTATCCATGTTTTTCTTGAAAGGCAGCTTTTGCACCTAACCGGTGCCGAGTGAACTGCCGCAGCGAATGACCGCAAATCCTGAACAAGTGTCACCAAGCCGGACGAATAGATTTTGAAAAATTTAAGGTCCGCTCTGACGATCTGATTATTTTTCTGCTGCATTGCGGCAAATGACTGGTTTCCGCCCTTCTTGTCGAAATGTGCTGGGTGCAGCATTGGTCGAGAACGGCCCTTTGCAGACCTCCATCGTCTTGCCCAACGCGGCAGTGCAGCTTTCGCATTGCAGCCATTCGTTGAATGCCGCAGCATTTTCAACAGAGCCGGGACATGTCGACATACACCCTG
>JBBKVT010000274.1:0-4378 GCA_037968535.1 Paracoccaceae bacterium | reverse complement strand
GGGAAGGTCCGCATCCTGCATCCGAAGATGGAACCAGTACTCATCAAGCTTGTCTGCCGCCCGGATTGACCGCGACGCAGCTACAGATACAGATCGAGTACGCAGTGAGTAGGAGATTTTGGGCGACGTATAGTGCTGCCGAAGCTCCAACGGTACGCGCCGAATGAAGTAGAATACGCCCTGTTTGACGAAGGTGTGTGGTGCTGTTTTGTATGCCATCTTGTACTACGCCTTAGCTTATCCAACGAAAAGCTGAAGGGAAACAAAGGCTTAACCTAAGTGGTGGTGCCGCAGAAGGGATTCGAACCCCCGACCCCGTCATTACGAATGACGTGCTCTACCAGCTGAGCTACTGCGGCCAATGTGGCGGGTCTTTAGCATCCAAGTCGGAAGGTGTGTAGCCCTATTTTTCGTGGACGTCTTCAGCCGGGACAACGATCACATCGTCGTTTGCGTCGATCGCGTCCTCTTCGGATTGGTGGACTTCAGAGGCGCCTTCCGGCGGTTTTCCTACGATCAGCGGCAGCATCTCGGTCGAGGCCGGCATCGCCACTTCGCCTTCAGAGGGCACCCGCCAGGACAGCGTATCGAAACCGCTGCAGTTGGTGCATACGGGACCCCAGCCAGAATGCACGCTTTGGCAGTTGTCGCAGACCCACTGCGGTCCGCGTGATGCTGTAAGCGCGCGGGTCAGCCAGCCTCGCACGACGCTGTCCTCGCTGCCTTCACCACGTTCGATCGCGGCCATCAGGGTCAGCGATCGGGCGGTCGGATCGTTTTCTACCAGCTCGCTGATGGCCGCGCGTGCCGTGACGAAATCTTCGGCGGCAATGTTCAACTCGGCCAGCAACATACGGGTTTCGGGATGGTCTGGACTGAGCTTGGTCAAGGCACGGAATCGCTTGATCCGGGCCACCCGGTCTTCGTTCGACTCGATGCTCGCGAATGCGGCCGCGAGATCCGGATGCGGCTGTGCGCCCCAGGCTTTGGCAAGGACCCGCGCGGCGTATTTCGGTTTGCCGTTCGTGATGTAGCCTTGTGCTGCCATGACGGCGGCGGGAATCAGGTCCGGCGACAGTCGGTTCGCCTCGATCGCAGCCTCTCGGGCCTCAAGCGAACTGCCGTCGCGGAAAACTTCGCGGGCTTCGGACAAGGCCAGCACAGCGTCCCGTCGCTTGTGGACATCGCGCGGCAACAGGCCTTGGCGCAGCTTCTCACCCAAGGTCTTTCGCGCACCGCTCCAGTCCTCGTTCTCGGCTTGCAGCCGCAACAGGATGTCACCGGTCTCTTCGTGCTTGGGCTTCAGCGCATAGGCGCGTTCGGCCAGTTTAATGGCGGTGTCGGTGTCGCCCTCGGCCAGCTTCTGCTTCATGATGCCACGGACCGCGACGAACCGGGTTCGGTCATCGACCAGCAATCTTTTGTAAACCTCTTCGGCCTTTTTGCGGTCGCCCGCCATTTCCGCGGCCTGAGCAGTGATCAGATCGGTCAATTCCGGGCGTCCGAGGTACTTCTCGGCCTTTGCAGCCTTCGACATTGCAAGCCGCGATTCGCCCGATGCCAGCGCGACGATGCCGTCGGCAAGCGCCTCGAATCCGCGTCTTTCGCGGTTGCGGTCGAAGTACCGGGAAATCGCGGTTTCGTCGCCGTTGAGAAAGCGCAGAACCGCGATCGCAAAGCTGAACACTTTCAGCAAAAGCCAGATCGCGAAGATCAGCACCACAACCGCCACGACGGCCTGCAATGGGCCCAGATTGAATTCTGTATTGGCAACTGCAATCCGGATACCACCGGTCGTTTCCGTCAGAAGCGCAGCCCCCAGCGCCAGCGCGGCAATCACGGCAATGAAGAGGACGATCTTGATCAGTGACCAGAGCATTTGCAGGTCCTCAATTGTTCAGTGAATTGGACAGGTCGGCGATGGCGGAGACAGCTTGCAGGCGGATCTCTGCCTGAGAAACCCAGTTGGCCATACTGGCCGAACCGGCTTCTGGCAGGGCCTGCAATTCGGTCAGCGCGCGGCCCAGATCGCCATCCCGCAGGGCGGCTTCGGCGCGTGACAGCACGGCGTCGGGATCGTCGCCCGCTTTCGGTTCCAGCGACCGTGTTCCCAGTTGGCTGCGCAAAAATGCGGTGAACCTGTCAGTTTCACCGCTGTCAGCCTGAGCGCGAACCGAGGCTTGCAGGGCTGCGCGCGCGGCGGCCGGATAACTTTGCTGCAAAGCGGCCAGGGTTGGAACGCCCTCTCCGGCCCTCTCGTTCAGCATGCCGGGAACCTCGACGCCGCTTGCCGCGAGGTCCTGCAATGTCTCGGAAAAAGGAACGCCGCTTTCGATCGCCGCCTGAAGCCGGACAAATGCCGCCTGCACGAGCGCTTGTTCCGCACGATCGGCGGCCGTCTGTTCCTGCGCGACGGCCTTGGATTGCGCGGCTTCGATCCGGGTCAGTTCCTGTTCGAACATAGCGCGCATGCCGGCCAATTGTTCCTGGTATGCGGCGACCGCATCGGCGGTTGCGCCGCCTTCGGGGATGGGACGGTTTTCGAGGTCGCTGAGCCGTTGGTTAAACGTCTCAAGTTGAACCGTCAGGGTTGACACGTCAGTGCGCAGGGTTTCCTGCCCGGATTGCAGATCCTGAATGGGAGCATCGTTGTTGGGTTCCGTCTGAACCTGTGTCTGCAGATCCGCGATGTCAGAGGAAAGCCCTTCGATCTTCTGGGACTGAGCCTGCAGCAGTTGTTCGGTCTCGGACGACGTGCCACTGAACGGCCAGGCATCGTTATCCAAATACTGCGATGTCCCAAATCCCGCTGCTGCGGCGATCGCGCCGCCAAACAGCATTGTCCAGAACCCCGCCCCTGACGATTGTCGAGCTGGCTCGCGTGGCGGCGAAATTTTTTCGATATCAGCAGTCTCGGGACGGGACGTTTCGATAGGTGGCGTCTGGACCGCTTCCGCATCCGACGCCTCTACTTCGGGCACACCGGCCTGATCGGCCTCTTCCACAATCATTGCGTCCGGGGCATCTGCGGCGAAGGATTCGCCGGCGGTCGAGGTCTCGGATTCGGCAACGGCCGGGCTATCGTTTGTTTCCAGACCTAGCTTTTTTGTACGTGCCACGAGATCACACCCTTTCGAATCTATACCCTGCAACGCCGGACGGTGCCTGCCGTGGAAGCCTATAGACCCGATCACCCGCTCTCAAGCGGATCGGCCGGTTTGTCGCAGTATTTCTTGCCGCATCGCTTTGGCCGTTGGCGCCGCGGCCAGAAGTCGCAGCGACGGCGCGGGCCCCGACCAGCCATCGAGCGCAGCCGCGCTGATACCAATCAAAACCAATTGGGCTTTCGAACCTTGGCACATTTTCCCTAATAACGCGGCGGATCGTGGTGAGAAGAGCGGCAGCAGCACGACGCCTTCACGAGCAAGCAAATCGGTGGCCTCATTGGTCAGTGCGCATTCGTCCTGATCGTAGCAAACGGCTGAGTCAGTGTCTAAACCAAACTCTATCAGCGAATCGCAGATATGCCCCCGACTGTGCAGCCCATGAAGATGCAGCAACCTTCCCTTCGGTCGGTCGCGCCTTATTAGCCTGACAAGATCGTCGGCATTGCCATTCGCAGAACTCAGCGCAACACCAAACTCAGCGCCTACATCCGCCGTTCGCTGACCGACAGCGTAGCCTTTCAGCCCGGACAGGTCCCAAAAGGACGCTGCGGCGCGCACGGCGTTTTCGGATGTGAAGACAAGCGCGTCGAAGTCTCGCGGGTCAAGTTCTGGTTTCCGAAACCGGATCTCAAGAATCGGCGAAATCACCAAATTGAGGCCCGCCAGCCCTTTGGCGAACCGCAAAGACTGCGCGCGAGGTCGGGTCAGCAGGATGGTGGGGTCAAGGTCAGGCACGGCGGGCCTCGGACAGTTGTGCGGGACGCGCCCCGGTGTTACCTGCCGGGGAACACCCGCGCAACAGGCCGTGACATGACCGGAACGCTGACCATACTGGGGCTGGAAAGCAGCTGCGACGATACCGCAGCGGCGGTTGTCCGTCACACGCCGGGATCGCGCGCCGAGATTTTGTCCAGCGTCATCGCTGGCCAGACCGACCTGCATGCGGCATTCGGCGGCGTGGTTCCGGAAATCGCTGCGCGTGCTCATGCAGAGAAGCTGGATCACTGTGTCGAGGCGGCGCTTGCGGGCGCTGGGGTCGCGCTTGATCAGATTGATGGGGTTGCAGTTGCGGCGGGGCCTGGGTTGATCGGTGGTGTCCTAGCCGGGGTGATGTGCGCCAAGGGGATTGCCGCCGGGGCGGGATTGCCTTTGATCGGTGTGAACCATTTGGCCGGCCACGCTCTGACCCCGCGCCTGACAGACGACTTGGC
>JBBKVT010000273.1:0-13874 GCA_037968535.1 Paracoccaceae bacterium | reverse complement strand
GAGTCGCGGATCTGCGATGTCTCGCCGCGGCTGGAAACGGCGCTTTCACTGGCCGCGGTCACGCAGTGCCTGTGCAGGATGCTGTGGCGGCTTGCCCGCAAGAACCAGCGCTGGCGGATTTACGACGCTTTCCTGATCGCCGAAAACCGCTGGCGGGCGCAGCGCTACGGCATATCCGAGGGCATGATCGATTTCGGTCAGCGCAAGATCATTCCGTTCGATGTCCTGATCGAAGAACTGATTGCGGTAACCATGGACGATGCCGAAGCACTGGAATGCACCGTTGAAGTCGAAAACCTGCGAACGCTTCTGGGAACCGGCACCAGTGCCGACCGACAGCGCGTCAAATTCGACGACGGAATGAAAGCGGGTAGATCGCGAGACGAGGCACTGCGCGGCGTGGTGCGGCATCTGGTCGAAGAGTTTCACGCGGATTTGTGAGTATTTGGCAGCGATCGGAAACGAAAACGGGCGAGACCGAAGTCCCGCCCGCTCACTGAATTACACCTGTTGTGAATCAGGCTTTACGCTTGCGCGCGAAACCCAGACCACCGAGGCCGGACAGCAGCAGAAGTGCGCCGGCAGGCAGCGGAACTGCAGAGACTTGGTATTCAACCGTGACTCCCCCGATCTTGAAATCCGTAGTTACTTTCGGGATGCAGTGGCCGAACAAACAAAAGGATCCATTCTCTCTCGCGCCAAAAGCAAATCTCGTCGCGGTGCCGCTGAGACCTGTCAAGTCGATGGATGGGCCCAGCAGATAGGTGCCGACGAGCACAAGACCCGACCCCGTATCAGCAAACAAGTCGAAAGCATGGTCGTTACTATCAAGTGCATTGAACATCACGCTGGAGATCGACACGGGCTGTGGCGTGAAATCCAGAACCACGCGTTCATCAGGGTTGCCATCAACCTCGTGGCTGCCATCGACGCAAAGAACACCCAGTATGCTGTAACACGCACCAAGCCCGGGTGTGAAATGTCCCAGGTTGATTGCGGTTCCGCTATAGTACTCTGCCGATGCCGTCAGGGATAGCAGACTGTCCGTCGAAGTGAAGTTTTCAGAGTCCGACAGATGATTGCTGCCGCCAGTGAAGTCGAACGTCGCCGTGGCTGCAAATGCGGACCCTGCGAATGCTGTCGCCAGAACCGCCCCAGCTATCAATGATTTTCGAGCTTTATGGATCATGTTACTTCCTCTTCCCGATCGGCCTTGAATTGGTCTGTTACAAAAATAGGCGCAGGAAAATTGCACTCGGCAAACCCGTCTCCCTTTTCTGACCGTACCATCGGCCATTTCTTGCCACAATTGCTCATCACGGGACAAACAGCATTAACTGTTTCTTAATCCCTGCCAACTTTAACCCTGACTTGCAGCCAGAAGTTAGCGCGTTGCATTTAGCGTGTCAGGACGGTTCACAAAAATGAAAACAAAGGGATATTGCGCAGAAATTGCGAACTGCAATAGATGTTGGCGACTCGCTCAAAAACGAATCGCCTAGCGTGCAAAAGCCGGTCAATACAATCTTTGCGGGTGGGTCATATGTCGCGCCCCTTGCCCTCGGTGCTCGACTGATCCAAAATGAACAAGTGTTCATTTCGCGTCTTCGGGAGGGCTCTTATGGATTTCGCGCTGACCGACGAACAAACCGCCATTTTCGACATGGCGCGGGCTTTCGGCGAGGAACATGTCGCGCCGTTCGCCCGGCAATGGGAGGCTGCGGGCGAGATACCCAAGACCCTCTGGCCAAAGTTGGCCGAGTTGGGGTTCGGCGGACTTTGCGTATCCGAGCAGAACGGCGGTTCGGGTTTGACGCGACTGGATGCAACTCTGGTGTTCGAGGCGCTGGCGCGGTCCTGCGTGTCTGTCGCTGCGTTCTTGTCGATACACAACATGTGCGCGACGATGCTGGACAAGTTCGCAAGTGATGATCTGAAAGCGCGCCTGCTGCCCGGCGTGCTGACGATGGACACGTTGCTCTCCTATGCCTTGACCGAGCCTGGATCGGGGTCGGACGCGGCTGCACTCAAGACCAAGGCGGTGCGAACCAACGAGGGTTATTGCCTCACTGGCACCAAGGCATTCATCTCTGGGGGCGGTTATTCGGATGCTTATGTCATCATGGTGCGAACCGGCCAAGAGGGTCCCAAAGGTGTGTCGGCCGTGGTGGTCGAGGATGGCACGCCGGGCCTGAGCTTTGGCGGACTGGAAGAAAAGATGGGCTGGCGCAGTCAACCAACTCGGCAGGTTCAGTTGGACGAATGCAACATTCCTGCCGGAAATTTGATCGGCGAAGAGGGCATGGGCTTCACTTATGCAATGGCTGGACTTGATGGGGGTCGGCTCAACATCGCCGCATGCTCGCTTGGGGCTGCGCAGGCGGCGCTGGACGCAACCTTGGTTTACATGGGCGAGCGCAAGGCGTTCGGCAAAACAATCGACCAATTTCAGGCGTTGCAGTTTCGTCTTGCAGACATGGAAATCGAAATGCAGGCGGCGCGGACATTTCTGCGACAAGCGGCATGGAAGCTGGACGCCGCTGCGCCAGATGCGTCCAAGTTCTGCGCGATGGCCAAGCGGTTCGTGACCGAGACCGGAAGCCGCGTCGCCGATCAGTGCCTGCAATTGCATGGCGGCTACGGTTATCTGGCAGAGTATGGAATTGAGAAGATCGTACGGGACCTGCGGGTGAACCAGATCCTTGAGGGTACCAACGAGATCATGCGTCTGATCGTGGCGCGGCACATGTTGTCCGAGCGGGGATGAGCGACGACATCCATATCCGCAAGGCCGGTCGTGCCGGTCGGATCACGTTGAACCGTCCCAAGGCGCTGAATGCGCTGACGTATCAGATGTGTCTGGCAATCGAGGCGGCGCTGGACGACTGGACAACGGATGACGACGTTGCACTGATCATCATCGACGCTGTGGGAGACAAGGCGTTTTGCGCGGGCGGCGACATTGCAGACATGTATGCGACGGCAAAGGCCGGAGACTTCGATTTCGGTCGCAGGTTCTGGGCTGATGAATACAGGCTGAATGCCAAGATTTTCAACTTCCCCAAACCCTATGCCGCTTTCATGCAAGGCTTCACAATGGGCGGTGGAGTTGGAATCTCCTGTCATGGATCGCACCGTGTCGTTGGCGACACCAGCCAGATCGCCATGCCGGAATGTGGAATTGGGCTGATACCGGATGTGGGCGGATCCCTGCTTTTGTCGCAAGCGCCGGGGCGCTTGGGCGAGTACCTTGGAATCACGGGTACACGGATGGGTCCGGGCGACGCGATTTTGGCCGGGTTTGCCGATTACTACATCCCCGAGGTCGACTGGCCCCGCATCATTTCGGCATTGGAAGCCACAGGCGATCTAAAGGTGATCGACGACGCCGCAAGACCGTCGACTGAAGGCGACCTCAACCGGTTGCGCCCCTGGATCGACCGCGCCTTTGGGGGCGAGACTGCGGCCGACATTCTACGAGCGCTGCGATCGGATGCTTCGGATTCTGCGCAAGCCGCAATCATGGCGCTCGAGCGCCAAAGCCCATTGTCGGTCGCTTGCGCCACCGAGATCATCCACCGCGTGCGCGGCACCGACCGCATCGAACGCGCCCTGGAACAGGAATTCCGCTTCGTCTGGCGCGCCGCTGAACACGGTGATTTCATTGAAGGCATCCGTGCCGCGATCATCGACAAGGATCGGGCCCCTAAATGGCGATATCCGGGGATTGAGGATGTTCCTCAGGTTAACGTCAGCCGGATGTTGATGCCACTCGGTCAAAACGCGTTGAAGCTTTAGGAGAGAGTGATGAAAATCGGGTTTATCGGCTTGGGCAATATGGGCGCTCCGATGGCGGCCAATCTGGTCGCAGCGGGACATCAGGTGATCGGGTTCGACCTTGTCGCCCCCTCCCCCGACGGCGTCACCAAGGCAGAAACGGCAGTCGAGGCCGCAAGGGGACAAGAGGTGGTCATCACGATGCTGCCCAACGGCGCTATTCTGCGGTCCGTGGCCGAAGATGTGATCCCTGTGATGAACAAAGGTACGCTGCTTCTTGATTGCTCGACGGTCGACGTGGACAGTGCGCGTAGTGTTGCCGAGATGGCAGGGAGGTCGGGACTTCTCGCGGTCGACGCGCCCGTCTCGGGCGGCATCGGAGGCGCTGCCGCGGGAACGCTGACCTTTATGGCCGGAGGTAGCGAAAAGGGCTTTGCGACGGCAAGACCGCTCTTCGAGATCATGGGACAGAAGGCGGTGCATTGCGGCCCATCGGGCAACGGGCAGGCTGCGAAGATCTGCAACAACATGATCCTTGGCGTTACCATGATCGCCACCTGCGAAGCGTTCGCCTTGGCCGACAAACTCGGCCTCGACCGACAGGCGATGTTCGATGTGGTGTCAACGTCGTCCGGGCAAAGTTGGTCGTTGAACACTTATTGTCCGGCCCCCGGAATCGGCCCCAAAACGCCTGCCGACGGCGACTACAAACCCGGCTTTGCCGCAGATCTTATGCTGAAGGACCTGCGACTCAGCCAGCAGGCGGCCGAAGCTGTCGATGCAGACACACCAATGGGTCTGGCCGCAGCCGAACTCTATGCGCAGTTCGTCGAGAAAGAAGATGGACAGGGTCGAGATTTCTCCGCCATGCTGCCAAGGTTCGAGAAACGCGGACGCGCCTGATTTCATCCGTTTTAAAATACTCTCGCGCAGCGCGCGAAACGATCGCACGAAGTGCCAGAAGATGCGCGGCGGGCCTATGGCCCGGCGCTCTATTTTTAATCAATCAGTTGGTGATGATCTCGGGGCCCATCATCAGTGTGGGCAACCACGTCGAGATGATCGGCACGTAGGTCACGATGATCAGGAACACGAAAAGCACTGCAAGGAACGGCAGTGCGGCGCGCACGACGGCCATCATCGACATGCCCGCAACACCCGAGGTGACAAACAGGTTCAGGCCGACGGGCGGTGTTATCATGCCGATTTCCATGTTCACCACCATGATGATGCCAAGATGGATCGGATCAATGCCAAGCTGAATCGCGATCGGAAAGACCAGCGGGGCGACAATGACGATAAGCCCTGACGGTTCCATGAACTGGCCGCCAATCAGCAGGATCACGTTGACGATTATCAGGAACATTACCGGGCCAAAACCTGCATCCAGCATTGCTCCCGCGATATGCTGCGGGATCTGTTCATCCGTCAGCACATGTTTCAGGATCAGCGCGTTGGCGATGATGAACATCAGCATGATCGTCAGTTTCGCGGCGTCCAGAAGCGTGTCTCGAGTGTCTGGGTGGAAGAAGGCCGTCACCAGCGCGTAAGGACGACGCATCAAGTTAGACCGAGTTCCGTCCGGGTTCGCCAGCGGTCCCATGTCACGGTAAACGAAAGACGCGATCAGGAAGGCATAAACGGACGCCACGGCTGCAGCCTCGGTCGGTGTGAATATCGCACCTGTCACGCCGGGGATGCCGTAAATTCCGACCATGATGATCACGATCAGCATCAACCCCCAGAACGCGTCCATGAACGAGGCGCCAACTTCGCCCCAGCCCAGCCATTCCCCCTTCGGCATGTTTCGAATCCGCGCCATAATGTAGATCGTGACCATGAGCATGACGCCTGCCATGATGCCTGGAATGACCCCTGCCAGAAACATCCGCCCGACAGAGACGTCGGTGGCAGAAGCATAGACGACCATAACGATGGACGGCGGGATCAGAATGCCAAGTGTTCCCGCGTTGCAGATCACGCCAGCTGCGAATTCCTTGGTGTAGCCTGCAGTCTTCATCGCCGCGATCACGATAGAACCGATCGCCACCACAGTGGCAGGCGACGATCCCGACAGCGCCGCGAAAAGCATGCAGGCGAAGACGCCGGCAATCGCCAGCCCGCCGCGCATATGACCGACGCAAGCGATAGAAAACCGGATGATCCGGCGGGCGACGCCGCCCGTCGACATGAAGCTGGAAGCCAGAATGAAATACGGGATTGCCAGCAGCGTCGGGTGCCCGGCCATGCCATTGTAAAGCGAGGCTGCGATCGACGCGAGCGAGGTGTCCGAATTGGCCAGAAGGAAGACCATCGACGATAGCCCCAAGGCCACCGCAATCGGCACGCCGACCAGCAAAAGGCCGATAACCATCGTGAAAAGAATGACAACTTCCATGCGGTCAGCCCCCCCGGTTGGCCGAAGCGGCCTCTTCGACCGCATCTTCGGCCTCGTGGCTGACAATCAGGTTGTCCTGTTCGCCGCGCAGGATGCGAATAGTCGCCTGGATGATACGAAAGAGGATCAGCAGCGCCGCCACGGGCAGCATCGTGTAAGGAACCACCCGGGGCAGTTTCGAGTAAGCCTCTCCTTGATTGATTGCGCCTTCCAGCCATCGCAGCAGTTGGGGCATCGGCACTTGATCGGTCTCAAAGAAAGCCCGGTCGCGGGTATTGGGGTCAAACCCGGTTGGAAACCAGCGTCCCGTGGTTTCCTGCAAGCCCGCGAACGGTGCCCAATAGTCCCAGGATCCTTTGAGCAGAAGCAGGGCGTAGGCTATGCACAGGAAAGCGGACAGGATTCCCATTGCGCGCCGGGTTCTGGGCGACACGATGTTCAGAATCGCGTCCACACCCAGATGCGAAGTGACCTTGAACCCATAGGCGATTCCGAACAGCACAAGCCAGGCGAACAGGATCGAGACGACTTCGAGGCTCCAGATGTTTAGCGAGTTGAAGACATATCGCAGAACGACGTTGGTGAAGGTCAGCATCGTCATCAGGCCCAGCATGATGGCGATTGCATACTCCTCGAAGCTGTGGATGAACCGGCTTACAGCCGTTCGCGGCACATAGCGTGACCGTGCGCTCATTGTCCCCTCCCCTGAATGCCCTGGTCGGGCGCGCCGACCCCAGAAACCCGGAGTCGGCCGTGTCATTTCGTCAGTTTACTTCGATTCGTTGATGGCTTGCGCTGCGTCGATGTTTTCCTGTCCGACTTCTTCCGAGAATTGCTCCCAGACCGGCTTCATCGTGGCGACCCAGGTCGCCCGTTGTTCCGCGTCCAACTCGCGGATCGTGCCGCCCGCATCGAGGATCGCTTGCCGCGCATCGTCGTCAACTTTGCCAACAGCCGCGTTCCGCTCGGTCGTGACTTCGAGAATGATTGTGTGCAGTTGGTCACGCACATCTGCATCCAGTCCATCCCACCAGTCCGACGAGGTCACCAGCATATAATCGATGATACCGTGGTTGGTCTCGGTGATGCCATCCTGCACCTCAAAGAACTTCTGGCCGTAAATGTTCGACCAAGTATTTTCTTGTCCATCCACAACGCCGGTCTGCAAAGCGCCATAGACCTCGGCAAAAGCCATCGGCTGTGCGGTAGCGCCGAGCGCGTTCATCTGGGCGACCAACACGTCAGAAGGCTGCACGCGGAATTTCAGACCCTTTGCATCCTCGGGCAACATCAGCGGCTTGTTGGCCGAAATCTGCTTCATCCCATTGTGCCAATAGCCAAGCCCAAGTACGCCGCGGCGAGTCATTGATGTCAGCATCGCCTGGCCTGTTTCAGACGCCTGAAAGGCGTCGACCGCCGCGATATTCTTGAACATGAACGGCAAGTCGAAGAGACGAAATGCCTTGGTGATCGGTTCAAACAGGGAAAGCGATGGGGCTGCCAGCTGCACGTCGCCCTGCAACATTGCCTCCAGCACTTTCTCGTCAGTGTAGAGCGTCGAGTTCGGGAAAACCTCCATACAGGCCTTACCGTTCATCTCTTCGTTCACGCGCTCCATCAGCAGGTTTGCCGCGATGCCCTTGGGGTGCTTGTCGGTGTTGGTGACGTGGCTGAACTTGATGACAATTTCGCCCGGGTCACATTGCGCAGATGCGGCATTGGCGGTGAAAACGAGTGCGGCAGCCGTTGCCACGGTTGTTAGATATCTCATCGGAATCCTCCCAGGATAACAAAAATTGCGCCCGCCCCGGAACTTCCGGGGGGCTGGCGTCAGATGAACGCCACTCACCGCATACCGCAAGGAAAACATTCAATCGAAGCTAAACTCAGTTTTTTGTTTAACAATTTCAATGTTCAAGGCGTAGGTGAATCGTGCTCCTTCGCCGCGTTGTGACGGGAATGGTGCGAGAATTCACACAGCCGTTTGCACGAACCGTGCGGATTTCCGCACATTAGCCTCTGTGGTCTTCCGCCCGAATCGCGTGGCGGGCAAGCTTGTCGTAGAAAGTCTTGCGAGGCAGTCGCAGCCCGCGGGCAGCCTCTGTCGCATTGCCATGATTTCGGACGAGTGCCGAAATCAGCAGGGACCGTTCGAACCGCGCCACCTGTTCGACCAATCCTGGCTCGCCAACTTCTGGCGAGCCAGGGTCCGCAATCCCCATCGCAAAGCGCATAGCCGCATTCATCAATGCCCGCGAATTGCCCGGCCATTCCTGCAGCATCAACCGGGCGATGATCTCGGGCCCGATTTCCGGAACCGGAAGGGCTGCCTGATCGCACGCAATGGCGACATAGTGGCGGAATAGCACCGGGATGTCTTCCACCCGGTCGTGCAGCGCCGGGATGCGAACCCGCATCACGTCGAGTTTGTAGTATAGATCCGGATTGAAACTGCCGGCGGCGGCCAGCTGACCCAAATCCGCGTAGGTGCCAGCGATTGTCCGCGTCCCGCTGCCGGATTCAAGGCGTTCTAGAAGGGCAAGCTGGGTTGCAGGTCCAAGCCCCGCGACCTCGTCCAGAAACAACGTGCCGCCTTCAGCTCGAGCGAAAGCGTCACCAAGCCCATCTGGTGTCAGCCCCGAGGCCGCGCATTTCTGAAACGGGCGCATCGCAGCACCAGACAACAGGTGTATCACTTCCGCGACTTTCGACGTCCCGGTTCCCGGCTCTCCGGTCACCAGCACTTCGGCCGAGGCGCGAGCAACCGCACGAACCTGGTCGCGCAGATCGCGAGCCAGTTGCGATTCACCGAACAGTAATCGTGCCGCCGCGTCGCCTCGTTCAAGCTGCAGTTTCAGCCCGCGATTTTCCAGCACGAGATCACGTGTGCGCAGCGCTTTCTCGACAATGGTCAGAAGATCTTTCGGCGCACAGGGCTTTTCAAGAAAACCGAAGGCCCCCAAGGAAATACCCTTCACCGCCATCGGAATGTCGCCCTCGCCGGTCAACAGGATCACCGGAAGGTCGGGGTCGACGCTTTGTGCGTGATCAAGAAGCTGGAACCCGTCCTTGCCGGGCATTCGAATGTCAGAAACAACGACGCCATCGAAGTCAAACGCGATATGGTCCTTGGCCTCGATGAATGACGCTGCCAGCAGCGGGCAAAGGTCTGCCAATTCCAGCGTTTGACCCAGAGCTTCGCGAACCGCCGCGTCGTCGTCGACCAGAAGAACCCGGTTGATCACGCAGCTTTTTCCAGACTGGATCCGGTCAGTTCGATGGTGAAGGTTGCGCCGCCTTCAGGACGATTGCGACCGTGAATGGAGCCCCCAAAACTTTGTACGATCCCGTATGAAATCGAAAGACCCAGCCCCATGCCCTCGGACTGGCCGACCGCCTTGGTGGAATAAAACGGGTCAAATATCTTTCCCGGATCGGCAATCCCCGGCCCGGTGTCGTTGACCAAAAGGCGGGTCGCAGTACCGTCCTGATCAATCCGCAGCGTCAGATTACGATCTGCGGAACCCACCATCGCGTCGAGCGCATTCGAGACGAGGTTCATCACCACCTGCTGCAGCCGCACCTCGCCTCCGCGCACGATTACGGCGGTATCGGGTCGATCCCAGTCCAGCCGCACGCCGTCGCTTCTGATCCTCGCTTCGGCCAATTCCAGAACCGCATCGACCACCGCGACCAGATCGACATTTCCGATCGCTTCTATTTCCTGCCGCGCAAAGGCGCGCAGGTTCTTCATGATGCGTCCCATGCGCCGCGCGAGTTCCGAAATTCGGTCCAGGTTCTCGGAAACGGCCTGCGGTTTTCCGCGATCCAGCAGTAGTTGGGCATTCTCGGCGAAGGATCGGATCGCCATCAGCGGCTGGTTCAACTCGTGGCTGATGCCAGCTGACATCTGCCCCAGCGCCGAAAGTTTGCCGGCTTGTACCAATTCAGCCTGTGCCTTGCGCAATGCCGCTTCAGCGTCTTCGCGTTCATGCACCTCGCGGCGAAGACTGCTGTTGGCAGTCGAAAGATCCTTGGTGCGCTCTTCCACCCGCATCTCGAGGGCGGCGTTGGCGGCTGCCTCGACCGACAGACGCTCTGCCAAAGCGCGACGGCGCTCGGTAGCAAGGAACAGAAGTGCGCCGAACGCCAGACAAAGGGCGGCGGCGGCGGCTGCCTGCAACAACGCGATGCGCAAAACCGGTGCAAGATCGACCAGGATTTCGCTGGTCATGTTGATCACGGGCAAAGGCTCGGTCAGGTGCAATGCACGTCTCGGAAGATAGGGACCGGCATCCCATTGCCAAATGCTGTGGCTTCCAATCCTGGACTCCTTGAATTGGGGAAATCGAGACATAGCGGCAACGACGAGGTCATTTGGAACATCCCGGCGATCCGTCAAAGTCAGTTCGGAACGGTTGGAGACGAAGACAACACCGTCTTCGTTGGTGAAGAACACTGCTGAAGGATCGCTCGGCCAATTCGACTCGATCATGTTGAGATCGACAGAGACAAGCACCGCACCTCGCGATGGACCCGACGGCCAGAACACCGGCGAGGCGAATGTGAAGACCCGGCGGCCCGCCTCGTCGATAAAAAGCGCCGAGCCCAGCGCGCCATCAAGCGCCCGGTCGTATGAGGCCACAGCACCAGGTTCGAGCCGCTCGAAGCCGGAGCTTGCCAGCGGTCGGGTATTGTCGTCAAAAAGCTGGATGCTCAGCGATCCGGTCTTGTCAGCCATCCCAAGAAGCAGGTCGTCCGCTGCACGTCTGCTTCCTCCGGTCTTCAGCACCAAAGGCACCAACGTGGGGTGATCGGATAGCAGCACGGACACCTCGCGAAAACGCTGCAACTGGCTGCCAAGGCGATCAGAGGTCAGCGCCAGATCGGCGCGGCCCCGTTCCTCAAGCTGAGTCAACGCCGCCGTGAAAGCCACCCACCAGACGCCAGCCGCAATCAGTGCGACTGCGCTCAGATAACCTGCCACGACGAGCGCGCGACGAGAAAGGGCTCTGTTCATGGCGGTGCAGTTTAGAAACCACGGCTTGCAAAAGCCAGAACCATTTGGGAACACTCGCAAAGCCCGACCCTAGGACGCATCATGAAGCATCTGACCCAATCTCCGACCGATGATGCCTTTGTCCAGAACCCCTACGCCTTCTACGACCGTGCGCGGGCCGAGGCCGGGGCGCTGTTCCATTGGCCGGACTACGACATGCCCTGCGCCCTATCCTATGGCGCGGTCTGGGCGATCCTGCGAGATCGGCGGTTCGGGCGGGAGGCCCCGGCAGATCATCAGGCGCCCCGACCCGCACATCAGGCGGCTTTCTGGGCGGTTGAAGATCACTCGATGTTGGAACTGGAACCACCGCGTCACAGTCGGCTGCGCGGGCTGGTCCTGCGTGCCTTCACCTCGCGTCGGATTGGGTCACTCGGCCCGGAAATTGCGGCGTTGTCGCATCAATTGGTCGATGAAATCGACGGTGACCGCTTCGATCTGATCCCCGCCTTCGCACAGAAATTGCCGGTGATCGTGATTGCCCGGCTTCTAGGGGTGCCAGAAAATCGCTCCAGCGATCTCCTGGCTTGGTCGAACGCGATGGTCGGAATGTATCAGGCGCGCCGATCTCGGACCGAAGAGGCGGCGGCGGCGGCGGCGGCCGAAGCGTTCTCGGATTTTTTGCGCGACTATGTGGCGTTCCGTCGCGACCGGCCGGCCGACGATCTGATCACCCATCTCATCGCCGCCGAAGAGGATGGCGAAAAGCTGACGATCGAAGAATTGATTTCGACCTGCATCCTGTTGCTGAATGCGGGCCACGAGGCGACGGTCCACACGTTGGGCAATGGCGTCAAGGCGCTGTTTGAGACGAGGACGTGCGGCGCCGCGCTTGCGCCGGATCGGATTGAGGCGACCGTCGAGGAAATACTGCGGTTCGACGCGCCTTTGCACATGTTCACACGGTGGGCCTATGAAGACGTAGAGGTCGGTCGGCACGTGATCCCGAAAGGTGGTCGTGTGGCCTGTCTGCTGGCTGCCGCGAACCGTGACCCGGCGCGCTGGGACGACGCGGAAAGGTTCGACCCGGCACGGATTGTCCAGACCAATGTAAGCTTCGGCGCCGGCGTGCACTTCTGCATCGGGGCGCCGCTTGCGCGGTTGGAACTGCAACTTGCCCTACCGATTCTGTTTGGTCGCTGCTCTAACCTGCAGCTGACCGACACTCCGCGTTATGCTGACGTTTACCATTTTCACGGGCTGGAGGCCCTGAGGCTTCGTCGTTGACCCGACAACCCTCGAAATTCACAGCGGCAACATCGTCGTCGATTTGATCTCTTCCATCGAAAGAAGCGCTGTCACGTTGTAGATGCGCACCTCCGAGATCAGTGCCTGATAGAAAGTGTCGTAAGCGCGCGCATTCTGCACCCTGACCTTCAGAATGTAATCGATTTCTCCTGCAAGACGATGTGCCTCGGTCACCTCGGGGCGTTCAAGCAGGGCAGACAGGAACCTCTGCTGCCATTCTGCATCGTGTTCGGATGTGCGTATCAGAACGAAGAAGCAGGCCTCGAGCCCCAGAGCTTCGGCATCAAGCAAAACCGTGTGCTGTTTGATGACGCCATTTTCGCGCAATTTGCGAATGCGATTCCAGACCGGGGTTTTCGACGAGCCGACATTCTTGGCTATTTCGTCGAGTGATTGGCTGGCGTCGCGTTGCAGTTCGCCAAGGATTTTCCGATCAATCGCGTCGAGACGTGCAGACATTCTCGTTTCTCCCATTTGCCAGAACGCTTGTGCTCTGGGGCGCAGACCGAAGAACATTCTTCCTTATTCTCTGGATAGCCTCGCAAGTAATCGGAATATTGTTCTATATTCTAGCGCAGAAAGCCAGAGGACATAATGCAGCATTTTCCGATCTTCCTGAATGTCCGGACCGCCCGTATCGTTCTGTCGGGTGGCGGTGAGGCGGCCTTGGCGAAACTGCGATTGTTGTTGAAGACCGAGGCGCGGATCGAGGTTTTTGCTGCTAACGCGTCAGATGAGATCATCAAATGGGCAGCCGAAGGCCGGATAGCCCTGACGCTGCGGACCTTGCAGTCAGGCGATGTCGCTGGAACTGCCTTGTTCTACGCCGCCGATGAGGATGCGGCGGAAGACGCGCGAACGGCTGCGATTGCGCGGTCCGAAGGAGCGTTGGTCAATATCGTCGACAATTTGCAAGACAGCGATTTCATCACGCCCGCCATCGTTGACCGCGATCCGGTGACGATCGCGATAGGTACCGAAGGCGCGGCGCCGGTTCTGGCCCGCGCGATCAAGGCCGATCTCGAAACGCGGCTGTCGCCCTCGCTTGGCCTTTTGGCGCGGATCGGCAAAGCGTTCCGGCCTTTGGCAGACCGGTTGCCCATGGGTGCCATACGGCGCGATTTCTGGGCCGAGTACTATTTCAAGACCGGGCCGCGGGCCTTCGAGTCCGAGGGCTCAGATGGGGCCGAGGCAGCTTTGGATGTGCTGTTGAACCGGTATCTGTTGGCCGAATCCGACCCGGGCCATGTCGATTTCGTTGGGGCCGGGCCAGGCGATCCGGAGCTTTTGACGTTGAAGGCGCGCAATGCGCTCGATCGGGCCGATGTGGTGATCCATGACCGGTTAGTGACGCCAGCGGTACTGGAACTCGCGCGGCGCGAAGCGGTGCTT
>JBBKVT010000272.1:0-10806 GCA_037968535.1 Paracoccaceae bacterium | reverse complement strand
GGAAGCAGACGATGGCAATGCTTGAGGACGAGCGCCGGACCAACAGCGTTCACGGTGAATTGTGCCGTAAGGCCGGCACTGTCGACACTGCGCAGGGAGTTTTCTGGTGCGGCCCCGTTGATTTCAAGGGCGCCAGTTGTCACGAGGATTAAGTCGAAGGCGCCCTTTAGCGTTGCAAGGGACCGCTCGACCGAAGATTCATCGGTTATGTCGAGTTGATCGACGCTACGCGAAAGGCCGACCACATCTGTCCCCTGCCCTCGCAGCCTGTCTACAAGCGCCGCCCCAATTCCGCCCGACGCCCCGATCACCAATGCCCGCATGTCTTGCCTCCGTCTATTGGCAGATAGCGCGACCTGACGAGGGTCAAATCGGGCGGTCTGCCGAGCAGGGAACCTGGCGCAAAACCTGGCCGAGTATATGCCTGCCCCACACCCGAAACACGCGCGGATTGGAATTGGGCAAATATGGGCTTCCAATCCCGAGCCCGTCGCGTATATTTCCCACCATGACCACAGCGGTTCCACATATTTCAGCCTGCGGCGCGATGCGCGCGCTGCCGCTTCGTGGCCTACTGCTTCTTAGCCGCCTCTGAGCGTGCCTTTGGCGCGACCGCTCAAGAGGTGAACAGCGCCGGTACATTCCAAAGCTAAGACCGAGAGAGATATTCCGATGACAGTTACGACAGACCAGGATCGCGTCCTGATTTTCGACACGACGCTGCGCGATGGCGAGCAGAGTCCGGGTGCAACCATGACCCACTCCGAGAAGTTGGAGATCGCAAATCTTCTGGACGAAATGGGCGTCGATATCATCGAGGCCGGATTCCCGATCGCCAGCGAAGGCGATTTCGAGGCGGTGTCGGAGATCGCCAGAATGGCCAAAACGTCTGTGATCTGTGGGTTGGCACGGGCCAATCCCGCGGATATCGACCGCGCGTGGGAGGCAATTCGACACGGACGCCGAGCCCGAATTCACACCTTCATCGGCACCTCGCCAGTGCACCGCGACATGCACGGGCTGGACCAGGATGCGATGGCTGAACGGATTCATGACGCCGTGACACGCGCACGCAACCTCTGCGATGACGTGCAATGGTCGTCAATGGATGCCACCCGGACCGAACATGATTTCCTGAAGCGCACCATCGACATCGCGATCAAGGCCGGGGCGACCACGATCAACATTCCCGATACCGTGGGCTATACCGCGCCACGGGAAAGCGCCGAACTGATCCGGATGCTGATTGATACCGTACCGGGCGCGGATGATGTCGTTTTTGCCACGCATTGCCATAACGATCTCGGCATGGCGACGGCGAACTCGCTGGCGGCGGTCGAAGCCGGGGCACGGCAGATCGAATGCACGATCAACGGTCTTGGCGAACGCGCCGGTAACACCGCACTGGAAGAGGTGGTGATGGCGCTGAAGGTAAGGAATGACATCATGCCTTACCGGACCGGGATCGACACCACGAAGATCATGAACATTTCGCGTCGGGTCGCGACGGTCAGCGGCTTCGCAGTGCAGTTCAACAAGGCGATCGTGGGCAAGAACGCATTCGCGCACGAGAGCGGCATCCACCAGGACGGAATGCTGAAGAACGCCGAAACCTTCGAGATCATGCGGCCCGCCGATGTCGGTCTGGCCGAAACCAGTCTGGTGATGGGCAAGCATTCGGGCCGTGCCGCGCTGCGCGCGAAGCTCAAGGATCTGGGCTATGAACTGGCCGACAATCAGTTGAAGGACGTGTTCGTTCGGTTCAAGGCGCTGGCTGACCGCAAGAAGGAGATTTTCGAGGATGACCTTTTGGCCCTGATGCGGGACACCACGCTTGATGGCGAGTCCGATCGCTTGCAGGTCAAGTTTCTGCGGGTCGTCTGCGGCACCCAGGCACCGCAATCGGCCGACCTGATTCTGTCGGTAGACGGAGAAGATAAGGAAGTCTCGGCAACGGGCGATGGGCCGGTGGATGCGACCTTCAATGCAGTAAAACTGATATTTCCCCACAACGCTCGGTTGCAGCTTTACCAGGTTCACGCGGTGACCGAAGGAACGGACGCACAAGCCACCGTGAGCGTGCGAATGGAAGAGGACGGTATGATAGCAACGGGTCAGGCTGCCGATACAGATACGGTCGTGGCCAGTGCCAAGGCCTATGTTAATGCGCTGAACCGGTTTTTGGTGCGGCGCGAACGGGCGGGACCAGATTCAGATGTAAAGTCGGTTTCGTACAAGTCTGTATCATGATCGCCATCGCAGCAGGATCATGCTGATTTCCTAAATTCGGGGCCTTCCACCTTGGACATGGCCCGACTATAAGGACAAACGGCCCGCGACAGGAAACGTCGCGGGCCTTCTGGAATTGGGGAACGGGACAGCTGGTATGGCAAGTTGGGGTGGATTGTTTTCGTCTGACATGGCGATTGACCTGGGGACGGCGAATACGCTCGTCTATGTTCGCGGCAAAGGCATCGTGCTGAACGAGCCTTCGGTCGTCGCCTATCACATCAAGGACGGACGCAAGCAAGTGCTGGCCGTCGGGGAGGATGCCAAGCTGATGCTGGGTCGCACTCCGGGGTCGATCCAGGCGATCCGACCGATGCGAGAGGGTGTAATCGCCGATTTTGATACCGCCGAGGAAATGATCAAGCATTTCATTCGCAAGGTGCACAAGCGGACGACGTTTTCAAAGCCGAAGATCATCGTGTGTGTGCCGCACGGTGCGACTCCGGTGGAAAAGCGCGCCATCCGCCAGTCGGTCCTTTCCGCAGGCGCCCGCCGCGCCGGTTTGATAGCCGAACCGATTGCCGCTGCCATTGGCGCAGGGATGCCGATCACCGATCCGACCGGCAACATGGTGGTCGATATCGGCGGCGGGACCACCGAGGTCGCGGTGCTCTCTTTGGGTGATATCGTTTATGCGCGATCCGTGCGTGTTGGCGGCGACCGGATGGATGAGGCGATCATCAGCTACCTGCGCCGTCAGCAAAACCTGTTGATCGGGGAATCCACCGCAGAGCGGATCAAGACCAGCATCGGCACCGCGCGCATGCCCGATGACGGCCGAGGGGCATCGATGCACATCCGCGGGCGAGACTTGCTGAACGGTGTACCGAAAGAGATCGAGATTAATCAGGCGCAGGTCGCAGAAGCCTTGGCCGAACCCGTTCAGCAAATCTGCGAAGCGGTGATGACCGCTTTGGAAGCCACGCCGCCGGACCTTGCGGCGGATATTGTCGACCGGGGCGTGATGCTGACCGGCGGTGGGGCGTTGCTGGGTGACCTGGATCTTGCGCTGCGCGAACAAACCGGATTGGCGATTTCGGTGGCAGATGAATCACTCAATTGTGTTGCTCTGGGCACCGGTAAAGCGCTGGAATACGAGAAACAGCTTCGGCATGTGATAGACTACGATAGCTGATCCCCGGCACTGTCGGGTATTTGGGGGCAGTCGTGGCGAAGGACAGAGGTAACAGTGACGACTACGTCCGCCCGATCAGGCGCATCCTGATCGGCGGTTTGGTGCTGTTCCTGTTTGCGTTCTTTCTGGTGTGGCGAATCGACAGTCCCCGCGTAGAACGATTTCGCGCAGCGATGGTGGACCGGATATTGCCGTCGTTCGACTGGGCATTTGTGCCGGTGACCAAGGTGGCGGGCATGATCGAGGGCTTTCAGTCCTACACCAGAATTTACGAACAGAACCAAGAACTTCGGCGCGAATTGCAACAGATGAAGGCGTGGAAAGAGGCCGCGTTGCAGCTAGAACAGAAAAACGCCAAGTTACTGGATTTGAACAAGGTGCGGCTTGATCCGAAATACACCTTCGTCACCGGCGTCGTCTTGGCCGACAGCGGCTCGCCGTTCCGGCAATCCGTGTTGCTGAATGTCGGCGAGCGCGATGGCATCCTCGATGGCTGGGCCACGATGGACGGGATCGGGTTGGTTGGACGGATCTCGGGCGTTGGAAAGAATACCTCTCGGGTGATCCTTCTGACCGACAGCAACAGCCGCATTCCGGTGTCGATCCAGCCGTCCGGCCAAAAGGCCTTGTTGGCTGGCGACAACACCGCCACACCACCGATCGACTTTCTCGAAAGCCCCGAGCTTGTGCGGCCAGGCGACCGCGTCGTCTCTTCGGGTGACGGTGGTGTCTTTCCGGCCGGGATTCTGGTGGGCCAGGTTGCCATGGGGACCGATCGGCGATTGCGGATCAGACTTGCGGCAGACTATGGACGCCTGGAATTTCTGCGGGTGATCCGCAGCCAGCAGTCCGAGAGGATCCGGGATCCGGGTTCGTTGCTGGCACCGCCGATCGTGCCGGATCTTCCAGAAGCCGAAGCAAGTTTGGAGGCAGGTGCCGATGGTTGACCCGATCACCTCGCATCGCTGGTTATATCGAGGACTATTCGTCTTGCTGGTTGGGACGTCCGTTTTTTTCCTTTTGTTGCCGTTGGACCTGACGGCAGGCCGCTGGCCCGGCCCGGATCTGATTGTGGCGCTTAGCTTTGCCTGGGTACTTCGACGGCCCGATTTTGTTCCGGTCGTGCTTGTCGCGGCGGTCTTTCTGACAATGGATCTGCTGTTCATGCGACCACCCGGTCTCTGGGCCGGACTCGTTGTGCTTGGGCTTGAATTCCTGAGATCCCGCGAGCCACATTCCCGCGATCTGCCATTCCTGGTGGAATGGGCCATGGTTTCGGGGGTTGTTGTCGCCATGACACTTGCACAGCGGCTAGTCCTTCTAATCTTCGTCGTGGGTCAGCCCAGTTTCGGACTGGTTGTGCTGCAACTGTCGGCTACGATTATCTCCTACCCGTTGGTCGTCGCCGCGTCGCGAATGATATTCGGCATCCGCAAAATTGCGCCCGGCGAAGTTGACCAGTTGGGGCATCCGCTATGAGGCGTTTACCGAAAGATACCGCGGAGAGCGCCCGCCAGATCACGCGGCGAGCGCTGTTCCTGGGTGCCTCGCAATTGGCATTCATGGGCGTGCTGGCGGCGCGCATGCGCTACATGCAGGTCGATCAGGCCGATGAATTTCGCATGCTAGCGGATGAAAACCGCATCAACATGCGGCTTCTGCCACCAGCCCGTGGGTTAATCTACGACCGCACCGGCATTCTTATCGCGGGAAATGAACAGAACTACCGCATCGTGATCGTGCGCGAGGACGCGGGCGACGTCGACGAGGTGTTGGAGAGATTGACCCGGCTCGTCGTTCTTGAACCTGAGGATCTCGAACGCGCGCGCAAGGAATTAAAACGTCTCTCCCCCTTCGTGCCCGTGACAATTGCCGACCGGCTAAGCTGGCAGGACGTGGCTGAGGTTGCGGTCAATGCCCCCGCCCTTCCCGGTGTTTCGCCAGAGGTCGGGCTGTCGCGGTTCTACCCACTCGATAAGGATTTCGCTCATATCGTGGGATATGTCGGGCCGGTCAGCGACTACGACCTCGGTAAGTTGACCGATCCCGAACCGATTTTGCAGATCCCCAAATTCCAGATCGGCAAGATCGGCGTCGAGGGCAAAATGGAGAGTGCGTTGCGCGGCCGCGCGGGGACTCGACGGATCGAGGTCAATTCGGTCGGTCGGGTGATGCGAGAGCTTGACCGGATCGAAGGCATCAGCGGCGAGAACATCCAGCTGACCCTGGATGCGGGACTACAGAATTTCGCGCAGGCCCGGCTTGTGGGGGAAAGCGCGGCGGCTGTCGTCATGGACGTCCGCAACGGCGACCTTCTGGCAATGGCGTCGGCGCCGTCATTCGATCCCAACTTGTTCGTGCGCGGCATATCGGTGGCGGACTATGCCGAACTGACGGACAACATATACAGGCCGCTGGCCAACAAGACAGTACAAGGCGTCTATCCACCGGGCTCGACCTTCAAAATGGTCGTCGGGCTTGCCGCCATGGAAGCCGGGGTCATTGGCACCAGCGAGTCAGTTTACTGCCCCGGCTTCAAGAAGCTCGGAAATCGCCGATTCCATTGCTGGAAGCGTGGCGGACACGGCCATGTCAGCATGAACGCTGCGCTGCAACAATCCTGCGACGTCTACTTCTACGAAGTCGCCGAGCGCGCGGGGATTGAGAACATCAGCGAAATGGGTCGCAAGCTGGGGATGGGCATCCAACACGATCTGCCAATGTCCGCAGTCGCTGAAGGCACCATGCCGACAATGGACTGGAAGCTATCGCGTTACGGCGAAAACTGGATGGTCGGCGACACTCTGAATTCTGGCATCGGCCAAGGATTCGTCTTGGCATCCCCCCTGCAACTGGCGGTGATGTCGGCTCGGATTGCGTCTGGCCTGTCGGTCGTGCCGCGCCTCGTCAAGACGGTGAACGGCGTCGAGGCGGAAAGTCCTCCGCCAGTCCCGCTCGATGTTCGCCCTGCCAGTCTGCGCGCGGTTCAGGACGGCATGATCGCTGTATCGAACAGCAATCGGGGTACCGCCTATCGCTCAAGGATCGCCGCCGAGGACATGCGAATGGCGGGCAAGACCGGAACCAGTCAGGTGCGAAACATCACCGCAGCCGAACGCGCGCGCGGTGTCACCAGCAATGCCGATCTGCCGTGGGAACGGCGTGACCATGCGCTGTTCGTGTCATTCGCGCCTGTCGACGCGCCCCGAATTGCCTGTTCGGTCATTGTCGAGCATGGCGGTGGCGGATCGACAGCGGCGGCGCCGATCGCACGCGACATCGTGCTGCGCGCACTTTATGGCGATGTTCCGCCGCTGACGGCCTATCCGGCAGACCAGCGCGGCGGGGTCGAGGCAACATTGCAGAACCTTGTGCTGCGTGACTTCACCCAGCCAGGCAACGGGAAGATCCGGGCGTGAGTTATCTGGAGCATAACGTCACTTCGGTTCCGACAGGACTGCGCAAGGTGCTTTATCTCAACTGGCCGGTCGTCGTACTTTTATGCGCGGTCGCCAGCATCGGGTTCCTCATGCTTTATTCCGTCGCCGGTGGGTCGCTGACCCCATGGGCCGAGCCGCAAATGAAGCGTTTCGCGGCCGGCATGGTCGCGATGCTGATCGTCGCTATGGTGCCGATCTGGTTCTGGCGCAACGTTTCTGCCGTCGCCTATGGCGTATCACTGCTGCTGCTCGTTCTCGTTGAGTTGATTGGCGTTACCGGCATGGGCGCTCAACGCTGGATCGACCTTGGATTCTTCGTAATGCAGCCTTCTGAACTGGCCAAGATCACTCTCGTTATGGGGTTGGCGGCCTATTATGACTGGCTGGACATCAAGAAGACCTCGCATCCGCTTTGGGTGCTTTTCCCGCTCGTCATCATCCTTGTGCCAACCGCGCTCGTGCTCAAACAGCCCGACCTTGGCACAGCACTGCTTTTGGTCATGGGTGGCGGGATCATGATGTTCATCGCCGGCGTACACTGGCTGTATTTCGGTGCTGTCATTGCCACGGGTGTCGGCACGATCTATGCGGTGATCGCGTCACGCGGGACAGAATGGCAACTGCTCAAGGACTATCAATTCCGACGGATCGACACCTTTCTTGACCCGTCGAACGATCCGCTTGGCGCAGGCTATCACATTACGCAATCCAAGATCGCTTTGGGGTCGGGCGGCTGGACTGGGCGGGGGTTCATGCAGGGCACGCAGTCCCGCCTGAACTTTCTGCCCGAGAAGCAGACTGATTTCATATTCACCACTTTGGCGGAGGAATTCGGCTTCATTGGCGGGATATCTCTTCTGACGCTGTATGCATTGATCATCTTCTTCTGCGTCGTTTCGGCGATGCGCAACAAGGACCGATACGGCGCCTCGGTAACACTTGGCATCGCCGCGACGTTCTTTCTTTATTTTGCGGTCAATATGTCGATGGTGATGGGGCTCGCACCAGTCGTCGGCGTTCCGCTGCCGATGGTGTCTTGGGGAGGATCGGCGATGCTTGTGCTGCTGGCCGGCTTCGGGCTGGTGCAAAGCGCCCATGTCCACAGACCGCGGGCGAAAAAATGACGCTAAACGTCCTTTTTGCAGCTCTGCCAGAACGCTGGGAGTTTTACCGGGATTCGCTGAACGAAGCGTTCCAATCAGCCAGATTGGAAGTCAGGCTACAGCAGGATTTTGAGCCCGAGGTGATCGATTACATTGTTTATGCCCCGAATGGCCCGGTCATGGATTTCCGACCGTTTACGCGGGCCAAAGCGGTCCTGAGCCTGTGGGCTGGAGTTGAAAGCATCGTCGGAAATTCCACTCTGACCCAGCCATTAAGCCGGATGGTCGATAGCGGGTTGTCTGAAGGTATGGTCGAATGGGTCACCGGCCATGTGTTGCGGCATCATCTTGGGTTGGACAGATATATTCGGGGCGCTCCCGGATGGGATCCTGTCGTGCCACCGCTGGCCCGCCATCGTGCAATAGGAATTCTCGGGTTGGGTGAACTGGGACAGGCTTGCGCGCATGCCCTGACCGCACTGAACTTCCCGGTTTCGGGGTGGAGCCGTTCCGCCAAGACTATCGACGGGATTACCTGCCTGCATGACGAAGACGGGCTGCGACGACTGTTGTCAGACGCTGAGATCCTGGTGTTGCTCTTGCCGCTGACACCCGAGACCGAAAACCTGATGAATCGCGAACGATTCTCGCTGATGCCGAAGGGCGCAGTCCTGCTCAATCCCGGACGCGGCGCGCTCATTGACGACAATGCCCTCATTGACGCGCTCGACAGCGGCCGTATCGCCAACGCCACGCTCGATGTCTTCCGCATCGAACCGCTGCCACAGGATCATCCGTTCTGGTCGCATCCAAGGGTGACGGTCACACCCCATATCGCCTCGGAGACGCGGGCCGAAACGGCATCCCTTGTCATTGCTGAGAATATCCGCCGCAGCGAAGCAGGCGAGCAGTTGCTGTTTTTGGTCGATCGGGTGTCGGGATACTAGTGCACGGCCCGGCCGCGGCTATCTCAGTTTTGGCGGTTGGTCTGGGTTCATGCCGGGGGCCGAACGACGTCTCTCTGCCTGCTTTTGCTCCGAAAAATCCAAGCGCAGCCCGACCCGGTCCAACCGTGCGACGATCGGGTCGGCTCCTGCAAAAAACGCGACATCAATCGGGGCTGACTCGGCACCTGAAAAGATCAATGCTTCGGACACCGCCTGCGCAAGGGCCGCTTCCGTGCCGGGGCGGGCATCGACGAAGGCCATGAGGTGGCCATGTCGCCCGTGGTCATAGTCCACACCTGCCAGATAAACACCGCGCGCCAGACCGGTGGCCAAAGCCAGTTTGGCATCGAGGGCCGACAGCAGTGCGGGCGGAACCGATTGGGGCGGGCGCAATTCCTGCAGTCGCTCAGCAGTCTCTTCTGGGCGCGAAGCCAAGGTTTCGCTCAGCCACTTCACGGCACTTGGCGGTAATAAGAAGCTGGACGGAGCGACTCCCAGATTCAGCCCAATGCCGATCCCCTGCCGCGCCAACAGGTTGATGATCGCGCGGCCCGACATTGCCGCAAATGGACTGATCGAGCGTTTGAATTCGGCAAGCCGATCGATCAGATCGAAGATCAGCACATAGCTCTCTGACTCGACCAGGACGGTCTGCGGTTCGATCAGATCACCTGAAGATTCCGAAGCCAGCAACATGAACAACTCTGCATCGACGAGTCGATCATAAAACCGCAACCGCGCGGTGTCGTCGCCAGCCTCCATCGCCGCATGGGCAAGATCCAACGGTGTTTCATCCATCGGCGAGCACCTGATCGACCCGCGCGCGCAAGACCGGTAGAAGTTCAGTGTCGAACCACGGGTTTTTGCGCAGCCATCCGGTGTTCCGCCAAGACGGGTGCGGCAGTGGAAAGACATCTGGCGCGTGGGCGCGCCAATCGAGCACGCTGGCAGTCATCCCCGCCGTCGCTCGCAGGTGCCACCTGATCGCATGGCCGCCTACCAGAAGCGTCAGCGGCACGGCGCCAAGCTCTTCGAGAATGCGATTTCGCCAAGTTTGGGCACAGAGCGTTGGCGGCGGCAAGTCCGCGCCTTTGGCATCGTAGCCGGGAAAGCAGAAGGCCATCGGCACGATGGCGATGCGTTCGCGGTCGTAGAAGGCCGTTTCGTCGATCCCCATCCAATGCCGCAACCGGTCGCCAGACGGGTCGCTAAAGGGCTTTCCCGATGCATGGACCCGCTGACCTGGCGCCTGCCCCGCAATAAGGATCCGCGCGCCCGTGCCAAACCATACCACGGGCCGCGGTTCATGTGCGGTCGCGGTCGCAGTGAAACGGTCGCTGCACAGACGGCAGGCGGCAAGCTCGGCCTGCAGGGTTTTGAGGGACTTGGTCATATCCCATCCCTAGCTTCGCGGCGCAGCACCCGCAATTGGGACGGTCAACTCAGGAAGTTCACGATCAGAGTGACGCCAAGAAAGACCGCAATCCAGAGCACCATGACACCGGTCGGAGAACTTTGCGCGACCCGACCTTCCGGCCCATATTCCTTGAAGAGCCGCGACACCACGCGGTCTCGGCGGCGCAGCCAGAAATTGGCCTGTGCCGACCAAATGGCGGAAATGGTCGAAGCTGCCGTGCCGATGACGCGCGGAAGGAAACGGCGGTAGGTCCAGTCGGTATCCAGATTGATGGCGCGGATCTCGGGCGGATGAATGCCGGTGCGCATCAACACTCCAAATGCCAGCAATGCGAACAGCAGCAATTGCAGTTGTCCGACGACATGGCCCATTGTGTAGGGATGAAATTCTACCTCGTAAGGCAAAATTGCGTAGAGCGGGTCGGGATAGACGCCAATGAAGATGCACAGGAACGCCGTGATGCCCATCGCCAACA
>JBBKVT010000271.1:0-4209 GCA_037968535.1 Paracoccaceae bacterium | reverse complement strand
CGATGGTGTATTTCTGTAACTTCGCGACATTCGGATCGCCGTTGATCGTGTGCATCCCGCCCGCCGCGTGCCAAGTCGATCCGCTGGTCAGTTCCGAGCGTTCCAGCAACAGCACGTCCGTCCAGCCTTCACGCGCAAGGTGATACAAGACGGAACAGCCAACGACGCCGCCGCCGATGACGACGACTTTCGCATGTAATTTCATGGGTTAACCTCTCATTCTTGAAGCGTCAGCGTCAAAGAGCGGCGTCGTATTGACCTGCGCCTTGCGGCGTTTGCCCAGGATCTCGATTTCGAACCCAGCCCCGTCCTCGATCCTGTCGCTTGGCAGGAACCCAAGTGCGACCGACTTGCCCGCATGGTGCGCAAAGCCGCCCGAAGTGCAGAAACCGACAACCGCGTCGCCGTCGAAAATCGGCTCGTACGCCACGACATCGGCGTTTTCGGCATCGACGACGAAGGTGGTCAGCCGCCGTGGCGGGGGATCGTCGCGCAACCGCAACGCTGCGTCGCGGCCGATGAAGTCGTTCTTTTTCCACGAAATAAAGCGGTCCAGTCCGGTCTCGGCGGGTGTGTAATCTGGGCGGTATTCGCGCATCCAGGATCCGAAACTCTTTTCCAGCCGCAGCGACATCATCGCGCGCATGCCGAATGGACGCATCCCGTGATCCGCGCCCGCGGCCGCCAATGTCTGATAGAGCGCAACCTGATGGTTGCGATGGCAGTAGATTTCATAACCCAGATCGCCAGTATAACTGACCCGCGCGATTGTTACTGGAATGTGACCGACGGACAAGTTGCGAACATGCAGGAACGGCAGTGCCACATTCGAGACATCGGCGGCTGTCACTGCGGCCAGAACGGCGCGCGCCTGCGGCCCCGCGATCTGGAACCCAAGTCTTTCTTGCGAGACATTTCGGACCGTTACGCCGCGTTCCTGATGTTGTTCAAACCAGCGCATATGATATTTCTGCGCCGAATAACTCGCAGTCAGCTGCACGGTTTCCGGCCCGAGCCGCATCATTGTGAAATCACCGATGATCTTGCCCTTGACCGACAGCATCGGGGTCAGCGCGATGCGGCCTTCTTCCGGAACTCGGTTCGCCATGATCCGGTTCAGCCAATTGACCGCCTCCGGCCCTTCGACGGCAAATTTTCCGAAGTTGTGAATTTCGTTGATGCCGACGCCCTCACGGACCGCGCGACATTCCTTGCCGACAATGTCATGCGCATTGGACCGTCGGAACGAGGGTTGTTCGAACCGCTCGGCGCCTTCTGGCGCGAAGTAGTTCACCTGCTCCATGCCGTAGCCGGATCCGAAGACCGCACGCTGCGCGTCCCAGATCCCGTAGGCCGGAGTGGTTTCGAGGGGGCGGGCGACCGGTAGTTCCTCGTTAGGGTAGGATACCGAGAATCGGCGCTGGTAGTTCTCGATCACCTTCAGCCGAGTCCAGTCCGGCCCGGTCCAGTCGCCAAATCGAGCGACATCCATGGCGAAGATGTCATTCTCGGGCTCGCCATGCACCATCCATTCCGACAGCGCCTTGCCGACGCCGCCGCCCTGACTGAAGCCCGCCATCACGGCGCAGGCTGACCACAGGCCCGGCTTGCCGGGGATCGGACCGACCAGCGGGTTGCCATCGGGGGCGAAGGTAAACGGCCCGTTGATGATCTTCTTCATCGAGGCACGACCCAGCACCGGATAGCGCTTGAATGCGGCTTCCAGAGGTTCCTCAACGCGATCCAGGTCGTTGTTCAGTAATTCGTGGCCAAAGTCCCAGCTGGTGCCTGCGACCGCCCAGGGCACGCATTTCTGTTCGTAGATACCGATCACGAGGCCCTTACCCTCTTGGCGCAGATAGGTTTCGCCGCCAGGATCCATGACGTGCGGCAGTTCTTTGCCGTGGCTCACCACCTCAGGGATGTCGTCGGTAATGAAATATTGATGTTCCATCGGGTGCAGCGGCAGGTAGACGCCCGCCATGGCCGCGACTTCCCGCGCCCAGAGACCGGCACAATTGACGACGTGTTCGGCCCGGACGGTGCCCTGCTCTGTCACCACATCCCATTCCCCGTCCACCGGGTTCAGACCCATCACCCGATTGCGCAGGACGATCTCGGCGCCGGCTTTCTTTGCGGCGGCGGCATAGGCCAGCGTCGGTCCATAGGGGTCGAGATGGCCGTCGAGCGGATCGAAGAGCGCGCCCAGAACGCCGGTGATATCGGTGATCGGCGACAGCTTTGCGACTTCGTCCGGGCCGATGATTTCGGTGTCCAGCCCCATGTAGCGGTGCTTGGCGCGTTCCGCCTTTAACTGGTCCAGCCGGTCCTCGGTCGTGGCGATGGTGACGCCGCCGACATGGTGCAGGCCGCAGGATTGACCGGTCAGTTCTTCCAGTTCGCGATAAAGCCGGATCGTGTAGCCCTGAAGGGCTGCCATGTTGGTGTCGGAATTGAGCGTATGAAACCCGCCCGCGGCGTGCCACGTGCTGCCGGAAGTCAGTTCCGAGCGTTCGATCAGCATCACATCGGTCCAACCCTGCTTGGTCAGATGATAAAGAACCGAGCAGCCGACGACGCCGCCCCCGATGACCACAACCCTTGCCGTATTCCGCATGACGTCCCCTTATTCCTCGCGTCCGCGCGCCTTCAGCCGCGCATGCAAGTCTCGCGCCTCACTGGCGCCCGTGTCGAGCGCATAAATATACGCATGTGTCAGATAAAAACATGCAGCGTCAATCTGTTGCGATGATTCGCTCATGTCTGCTGCTTCCCGGTATAGCCTTACCAGCGCCTGCCGGTCATCGCGGGCATGGGCGTCAAGCAACCGGGTGTCGAGCGTGTCCTCATTCGGCGGCAAGGTCCATGTCCGTCAGTTGGCTGGCCACCCAGTGGTGGAACATGTGCGTCGGGCCGTCCATCGCCGGACTGAACTTGCCGCCGTCGAAATAGCGGCCATTGCGGCCCTTCTGCATGCCTTGCACTACGAAAATATCCTCTTCAAAGACGCCGTGCCACATCTTCGAATTCACCTTCCGCATCGCGTCCCATTTCGGGCCAGTGGCTTCTTCGGCGGCATAGTAGATTTCCACATGCTCGACCGTGCGATCATTGGCTTTGGGTTCCAGAATGATCGCGAAGGCATGGTCGCGGTGCACGCCCAACAGGACGTTGGGGTAAAGCGTGATGTATTCCGCGCCGGCATCCCATTTGTCGGAAAGCCCTTCGAAATCGGGAAACCTGCGACCATCCTCGGAAATCATCGGCCTGTAAACCAGCGTGCCCTGCCCCGAATACTTGCCAGGTTGCTCGATGTGATAGTGATCCTCGAGCCGCGAGTAGCTGTTCAGGCCGGGATGTATCCACGGCAGATGGTAGCTTTCGCAATAGTTTTCCACCGCCAGTTTCCAGTTGCAGGCGACATCGAACTTGAAGCTGGAATCCTCGCCGGAATGATAAAGCGGCTTGCCTTCGAATTCGCCCCAGGCACGGATCGCTTCGGCGGCGTAATCGGTGAAAGCGGGCGCGCTGCCCGAGATGTTGACGAAAACGATGTCGCGCCAGATGTGGCTGCGGATCTCGATAAGGCCAAGTTCGTTGCGCCTGATCTCTTCATGCGTGTTATGCCCCGGACCGCCGACATGCGGCGTGGCAACCAGTTCGCCGGTCAACGCGTAGCACCAGGAATGATACGGGCAGCGGATCACGCCGCCGACCTTCTTTTTCTCTTCGATCAGGATCATGCCGCGGTGCCGACAGGTGTTCTGGTAGACCCGCACCACATCGTCCTTGCCGCGCACGACTACCAGCGGCATGCCCAGGAAATCCACAGGCATCGCTTCGCTCGGTTCGGCCACGTCCTTGGCAAAACCGATCGCTGACCAGTTGTCGAACAGCACCCGCTCGCGCTCGATCTCGAACATCTCGTCCGAGATGTAATGCGCATTGGGAAGTCCTCGCGCGGTGGCAACGGGGGTAAGTACACCGGATAGGTCCTGAACGGTCATCACCTGGCTCCTGGCTAGGGCGCAAACTGGGATCATGCTGCTCCGCTTCGCGGTTTCTCGCAAGCGTCGCGGGCGACAGAGGTTGTTCTGCGCGCGACACGAGGTGACGCGGACGGCGCATCGACAGCAGGCGGATTGCGCCCGGACCGGCGGAGCGTCATGCTGCAGCGACTCCTACGGAAAGCCACTGCCCCTTGAAGAA
>JBBKVT010000270.1:0-5012 GCA_037968535.1 Paracoccaceae bacterium | reverse complement strand
ACCTCTGCAGGTCTTGAGGCCGGGCGCGTAGACGATTTGCCGGAATTCAGCCGCGTGGTGGTGGCGGTCGATCCGCCAGTGACCGGGCATGCGGGGTCGGACGAATGCGGCATCGTGGTCGTGGGGGCGGTGACCGAGGGGCCGCCGCAGGACTGGCGCGCGGTGGTGCTGGAGGATGCGAGCGTTTCCGCCGCGTCGCCAATGGTTTGGGCGCAGGCGGCAATCGACGCGCTGCACCGACACGGCGGCGACCGGCTGGTGGCTGAGGTCAATCAGGGCGGCGATATGGTTGAAAGTGTCGTCCGGCAGGTTGATCCGCTGGTGCCTTTCCGGGCGGTCAGGGCATCGCGCGGCAAGGTCGCGCGGGCGGAGCCGGTGGCCGCGCTTTACGAGCAAGGCCGTGTGGCACATGTTCGCGGGCTGTCCGAACTTGAAGAGCAGATGTGCCGGATGACGGCGCATGGGTTCGAGGGATTGGGGTCACCGGACCGGGTGGATGCGCTGGTCTGGGCGTTGCACGAGTTGATGATCGAGCCCGCGTCGAAATGGCAGCGGCCGCGGATCAGGACGCTGGGGTAGGGTTTCGGTTTTCTGGCGAAAACCGAAGGCCTCTGGCGGGGATATTTTTGAACGGATGAGGGATGGAGCGGTGCGAGGCGACTCGGGCCGGGCGCAGGATATGAGGAGAGCGGCTGATGTTTGAGTTTTTGCGGCGAGGGTCGGTGGATGTGCCGGAGGTGAAAGCCTCGGCCACGGGACCGGTGATCGCCTATGGCACGTCGGGGCGGGTGGCCTGGACACCGCGCGATACGGTGTCGTTGACGAAGGTCGGATTTGCCGGGAATCCGGTTGGGTTCCGGTCGGTCAAGCTGATCGCAGAGGCGGCGGCGGCCTTGCCGTTGGTGTTGCAGGACCATGATCGGCGTTACGAGCAGCATCCGGTACTGGCGCTGATCGGGCGGCCCAATCCTTTGCAGGGGCGGGCAGAGTTGTTTGAAGCGCTCTATGGGCAGATGCTTTTGTCGGGCAATGGGTATCTTGAGGCCGTCGGTGGGGCCGATGGGGTGCCGGAGGAGTTGCATTTGTTGCGCTCTGACCGGATGTCGTTGGTGCCGGGGGCGGATGGCTGGCCGGTGGCGTATGAGTATTCGGTCGGAGGTCGCAAGCATCGCTTTGCAGTGGGCGCGGGAGTTTCGCCGATCTGCCATGTGAAGTCGTTTCATCCACAGGACGATCACTACGGGTTTTCGCCGATGCAGGCAGCGGCGTCGGCGGTCGATGTGCATAACAGCGCGTCGCGTTGGTCGAAGGCGCTGCTGGACAATGCGGCTCGGCCCTCGGGGGCGATCGTCTACAAGGGTGCGGATGGGCAGGGCGCGATGGCGCCGGACCAGTATGAACGCCTGGTGGCCGAGATGGAGGCGCATCATCAGGGCGCGCGCAATGCGGGGCGACCGATGCTGCTGGAGGGCGGGCTGGACTGGAAGCCGATGGGGTTCTCGCCGTCGGATATGGAGTTTCAGAAGACCAAGGAGTCGGCCGCGCGCGAGATTGCGCTGGCCTTTGGGGTGCCGCCGATGCTGCTCGGGATCCCCGGCGATCTGACTTATGCGAATTACCAGGAGGCGAGCCGGGCGTTTTACCGGCTGACGGTGTTGCCGATGGTGGCGCGGGTGTCCTCGGCGGTGTCGCACTGGTTGTCTGAATATCTGGGCGAGGCGGTCGAGTTGCGGCCCGATCTGGACCAGGTGCCGGCATTGTCGGCGGAGCGCGACAATCAGTGGCGGCGGGTGAGCGAGGCGGCGTTCTTGAGCGACGTTGAGAAGCGGGCGCTGCTGGGCTTACCGAAGCTGGCGGATGAAGGAGACAGCGATGAATGAGTATGGCGCGCCGGAGCGCAAGTTCTGCCGGTTGGGCGAGGATATCAAGGTCACCGATGGTACGGTGATCGAGGGCTATGCGTCTTACTTCGGGGTCAAGGACAAGGGCGGCGATGTGGTTCAGGTGGGGGCGTATGGCGCCAGTCTGAAGGTGATGGCGGCCAAGGGCGGATCGGTGAAGATGCTTTGGCAGCATGATCCGGCGCAGCCGATCGGGGTCTGGGACATTGTCCGCGAGGATGCGAAGGGGCTTTACGTCAAGGGCCGGCTGTTGACCGATGTCGCCAAGGGTCGCGAGGCGGCGGCGCTGATCGGGGCGGGGGCGATTGACGGCTTGTCGATCGGCTATCGCACGGTGAAGGCGCAAAAGGATGGCAAGGGCCAGCGGCTGTTGTCGGAACTGGAGCTTTGGGAGGTGTCGCTGGTGACCTTCCCGATGCTTTCGGATGCACGGGTCGGAGCCAAGGGCGATAGCCCCGAGGCAGCGGCCTGGCGCGAACTGGCGGGGTTCTTTGAGGATGCCCGTCACGAGCTGGCCCGGGACTGAGCCAGAACTTCAACCATCAGTAAACAGGATTGTTTGATGAGCAAGACCGAGACGAAGGCTCGGGCCGGGACAGATCTGTCCGACGGCCTGTCGCCGGCTGCGGAGGTGAAAACCGCGATGGCGGGGTTCTTGAGTGATCTCAAGGACTTTCAGACTGAGATGAAATCGAAACTGCAACAACAAGAAGAGCGATTGACCATGCTGGATCGGAAATCTGTAACTTTGGGCCGTCCGGCCCTTGCTTCCTCGGTCGAGGGCGAAGCGCCGCATCAAAAGGCGTTTGAGGCCTATGTGCGGTCGGGCGATGACGACGCGCTGCGCGGCCTTGTGATGGAAGGCAAGGCGATGAATACATCCGTTGCTGCGGATGGTGGCTATCTGGTGGATCCGCAGACCGCCGAGACCGTGAAATCGTTGCTTAAGGCGAATTCGTCGATCCGTCAGATCGCCAACGTAGTGAATGTCGAAGCGACGTCGTTTGACGTGCTGGTAGATCGTTCTGACGTTGGATCTGGCTGGTCGAGCGAGACCAGCAGCCTGGCCGAGACCGGCACGCCGCAGTTCGACCGCATCTCGATCCCGCTGCACGAGTTGTCGGCGCTGCCGAAGGCCAGCCAGCGCTTGCTGGATGATGCTGCCTTTGACATCGAAGGCTGGCTTGCGGGCCGGATCGCGGACAAGTTTGCGCGCTCGGAAGCTGCGGCTTTTGTCAACGGTGACGGCGTGGACAAGCCGACCGGGTTTCTAAGCCACACGCTGGTCGATGACATTCTGTGGAGCTGGGGCAACATCGGCTACATCCCGACGGGCGTCGATGGCGATATTGGCGGTGCGGATCAGATCGTCGATCTGGTTTACGCGCTGGGCGCGCAGTACCGCGCCAATGCGACCTTCGTGATGAACTCGAAGACCGCAGGCAAGGTGCGCAAGTTGAAGGACGCCGATGGTCGGTTCCTGTGGTCCGACGGTCTGGCCGCGGCAGAGCCTGCGCGCCTGCTGGGTTATCCGGTGCTGATCGCCGAGGACATGCCGGATGTGGAAAGCAACGGCGGCGCGATTGCCTTTGGCGATTTCTCGGCCGGTTACACGGTGGCAGAGCGTCCCGATCTTCGCATCCTGCGTGATCCGTTCAGCGCCAAGCCGAACGTGCTGTTCTATGCCACCAAGCGCGTTGGCGGCGATGTCAGCGACTTTGCAGCGATCAAGCTGCTGAAATTCTCGGTCTCTTAACAGGGATCGGGAAGGTCCCTGTCGGCGCAATTTGTGTCGGCGGGGGATTGGGCGCGCGCCATTTTGCCTCGTGTTGTCTAGCTGCTCCCCCTCCGTCCGAGCAATGCGGGGGGCGTGCGCCCATTTTTCGTGACCAACAGGCGTCACAGGCGGGAATATTCGGAGAGATTGCATGATGTTAGTCGAGCAGACCACAGTGCCGGGCGCGGCCCTGCCGGTTGCGGAATTCAAGGATCACCTGCGGCTGGGCACAGGGTTTGCCGATGACGCTTTGCAGGATGCGGTGCTGGAAAACACCCTTCGGGCAGCGATTGCGGTGATCGAGGCGCGGACCGGCAAGGTGCTGGTCGATAAAGGTTACAGCTGGTCGTTGACCGGGTGGCGCGATGCCAGCCGACAAGCGTTGCCACTGGCCCCGGTATCGGTGGTCACAGCGGTCAAGATCATTGATCGGCTGGAGATCGAGGCATTGGTGGACCCGTCGCGGTACCAGTTGGAGCGTGATGGGCATCGGCCTGCTTTATGGGCGGTTGGGGGGCGTTTTCCCAACGTGCCGTTGGCCGGGACGGTCGAGATTGAATTCACCGCCGGGTTCGGACCGGGATGGGGCGACATGCCCGCGGATCTAGCGCATGCGGTGATCCTGTTGGCGGCGCATTACTATGAGCACCGCAGCGGGGCGGGCCTGGATGGCGCGGCGATGCCATTCGGGGTTTCGACGCTGATCGAGCGCTACCGCAACGTCCGGATTTTGGGCGGGGGTGTGCGGTGAGCGGCGCGGTGCATCTGAACCGCAAGATCGTGCTGGAAGCGCCTGCCCGGGTGCTGGATGGCGCTGGCGGGTACAGCAAGAGCTGGCAGGCCATGGGTACGCTTTGGGCGAGCATCAGGGCCGGGTCGGGGCGTGAGGTGGCGGGCGAGTTCGTGACCGTTTCGACGGTGCCTTACCGGATCGTCGTGCGCGCCTCGCCGGAAGGTGCGCCGTCGCGGCCGCGGCCCGATCAGCGGTTTCGCGATGGCAACCGGGTGTTCCGGATTCTGGCGGTGTCGGAATACGACCCCGGCGCGCGTTATCTGACCTGCCATGCGCGTGAGGAGGTTCTGACATGAGTTACGGCGTTTCCTCTGCCTTGCAGACAGCCGTTTATCAACGTTTGCAGGCCGATGTCGTGCTGACCGGCTTGGTGAGCGGTGCGATTTTCGATGCGGCTCCGTCCGGAACGGTGCCCACGACTTATGTCAGCCTCGGTCCTGAGGATGTCCGCGATGCGTCGGACAAGACCGGGGCCGGGGCTGTGCATGAGTTCACGGTTTCGGTGGTGACCGAGGCGGCTGGGTTCAGTGCGGCCAAGGCG
>JBBKVT010000269.1:0-4198 GCA_037968535.1 Paracoccaceae bacterium | reverse complement strand
TGTAGACATATTCCTGCGAAGAATTTGCGCGCAGCTTGGCTGCCTTCCAATCAATCCCTAGCGCCGCAGAACCTCGTCTACAGCCTCCTCGGCCAACTCCAGCACCTTCGCCGCTTCTCTCAATAACCATGCACCGGACGGCAGTTTGGCCACCTCGTCACGGTCTGCCCACGTCTCCCGTGCCCAGGCCATGCGGTTATCAGGAAGAAGGTCTTCTGAGCTGCCCTTGCGGCCTCGTCTATCTGCAATGTGGGTTCATTATCGCATTTAACTTTGATAGAACAGAAGAAGAACAAAACAATTGGCTGAGGCTCAATATGGCAGGCAAGAAATTGAAGAGTGTTGATGCCCCGAAACTCAAGAGACCGGCAAGCCTGATGGAAGTGACGGTCAGTGGTTCACCAGAGGACGGCCAAAAGGTGGCTGTCGTCAATGAGGACTCGCTGCAGACGTTATTTGGGACCGAGCATCCCGAAATGGCAGAGGCGCCGCAAGCCGCCCGGTCAGCTTGGCTTGGACCGATGCGGCAAGCGCCCCGGCTTCCTCGTGGCGCACCCCGATGAAGCGGATCCGGTCCTGCCGGCGCAACGCATCGGTCACATCGTTGATCGCATCGCCGGGAATGCCGAACAGATGTTTGACCCCATGGGCCGCCAATATCCTCAAAAGAATGTCGGAAACTGTCATCGCCGCGGCTCCTTGCATTTCCAATTCGATCTTGTTTCAGCCGGTTTCACCGCCAGCTCCCGGCACGCGCCGCGTCCCAGTTATGCTTCCAGTCGTCGGGAACGGTTCCGGGCGCGAGAAGACAACCAACCGCTACGCAGGGATAAATCCGGTCATAGCTCATCACCACTTCCTGACTGATCCGCCGGTTGATGTGCGATGGCCGCACTTCGTCCAGCCCGCGCAAGCCCAGGATGTTCAGCAGTTCCATCAGGGCCGTGAGGGTGGCGTGGTGGTAATTGGCCACCCGCACCCCCTTGTCGGTGACATCCAGCTGTTTGTAGCGCGAAGGGTTTTGCGTGGTCACACCCGTGGGGCAATTGTTGGTATTGCAGCGACGCGACTGGATGCAGCCAAGCGCCAACATCATGCCGCGCGCCGAATTGACCGTATCGGCCCCCAGCGCCATTGCCCGAAGCATGTGAAAGGCGGAAAACACCTTGCCTGCGGCGATGATGCGGATCTGATCCCGCACGCAGATGCCACGCAAGGCATTGTGCACGAAATGCAGCCCGCCGCGCAGGGGCATCCCCACGGAATTGGTCAATTCCACCGGTGCCGCCCCGGTGCCCCCCTCGGCGCCGTCCACGGTGATGAAATCCGGCAGGATGCCGGTTTCGCCCATGGCCTTGCAGATGCCAAGAAATTCCCGCTGGTCCCCGACACAGAGTTTGAAGCCCACCGGTTTGCCGCCCGACAAGTCGCGCAGCCTGGCGACAAATTCCAGCAGGCCGGTCGGGGTGGTAAAGGCCGAATGGGCCGGCGGCGAAATCACATCTTCGCCCATCTTCACATGACGGATGTCGGCAATTTCCCGGGTCAGCTTGCTGGCCGGCAGCACCCCGCCATGGCCGGGCTTGGCGCCTTGGGACAGCTTGATCTCGATCATCTTGACGGCGTCGCGCTGCGCGTTTTTCGAATAAATCGCGGCGTCGAAGTCACCCTGCGGGGTGCGGCACCCGAAGTATCCGGTGCCGATCTGCCAGATCAGATCGCCGCCGTCTTGCAGGTGCCACGGACTGATCCCGCCCTCGCCGGTATTGTGCGCGAACTGCCCCAGCCGGGCACCACGGTTGAGTGCCATAACGGCATTGCGGCTCAGCGCGCCAAAGCTCATCGCCGAAATGTTCAAGGGGGACGCCGAATACGGCTGTTTGCACGCGGCGCCACCGAAATGCACCCGCAAATCGTCCTTGTTGCAATCCGTGGGGGCAAGGGAATGGTTCAGCCATTCATAGCCATCACGATACACGTCGAATACGGTGCCGAACGCGCGGGTATCGGTGGCCTTCTTGGCGCGTTGATAGGCCAGACTGCGGAATTCGCGGCTGATCGGCATCCCGTCGGTGTCGGATTCCACGAAATACTGTTGCATTTCTGTGCGGACGCCCTCGAACATATAGCGGAAATGGCCGATCAGCGGATAGAGACGCAGGATCGTGTGTTTCTTCTGGAACAGGTCGTGAGTCCCGAGAAGCAGCAGCGGAGCCACCACCAGCCACACCCAATGTAGCCAAGGCCATTGTCGGGCCAGCAGCGCCAGAGCGACGATCAGAAACACACTGAGAAACGGGAACACCTGACGTGCGGTCACAGGCGGACCCTCAAATGTTCAGGGGTAGCCCGGCGGCCACCCAGTCTTTCTTGCCACCGACATAGTGAAGCACCCTGGTGTAGCCGAGACTGAGCAGCCGTTCGGCGGAAAGGCCCGCCCGCTTGCAGGTTTCGCTGGCACAATAGACCACTATATCCGCGTCCTTGTCCGGGATACGCCTCGGCGCTTCGGCCAGAATATCGTCGGAGCGGATATTGATCGCACCGGGCAGATGGCCCTTGTGGAAGGCGGTTTCCGGCAGGGTGTCGATCAGGACGAAGTCGTCGCCCCGTTCGAGCTTGGCCTTGAGGTCGTCGCGCGTGATGAGATCGGGCATCGGGATGGTCCTTTCATGGCCAGACAGGATCACGCCCGCGTCGCGGCCGGAAAAAACAGCCGCGCGAGCCCCCAGAGGAACAGCCCGAACAGCAAATGCGGCATGAACGAGCCGGGGATCAGCATTGGGCCGATGGCGAGACCGAACATGCCCCAGCCAACGATGGGAAAGAACACGACGAGCACGCCGATCCACAGCGCCAGCGCCAGCAGCAGCGCATTGCGCAGGCTCAGGCTGTCGCGGAACAGCACGACGAAGGCCATCGACCAGACCGTAACATAGGCGAGGTGGAACAGCAGCCCGACCGGCAGCGGCAGCGTGCGCCCGGTCAACGTTTCGGCAAAGGCAAGGCCAAGCGGCTTGGGCAGCGGCGAGACGCCCATCTGTTTCATGGCAATCATGATCACCGAAAGCACCACGCCATTGGCAATGCCAAGCCCAAGCGCCTTGCCCCATTCGCCTGTCGTGAGTTTGTGGATCTGCATGATTTCTCTTCCTTTCAACCTGGCGGGCCGTGTCGCGCGCCATCACGGACATGCACCGGTGCCATCACGATGCCGTGTTCCCGATCGGCGCCATGGCGGAAGCGGTCGGGGTTTCGACCCCGACGATCCGATACTACGAAGCATGACAAAGTCATAACACGAGCATCGGCGCTGCGGCAGCATCTAATTGTATAGTGACTCGCCCTGGATATTTTCGGGCGATACGAAACGTCTGGTGCCGGGCTGCGGCCGCTTATTGAAGGTCTATGCCAGCAAGCGAATACATGCGATTCTCAATAGGCTTCTATAGCCGTTGAGCGGTAAGCACCATCTGGGCAAGAGGCTGAATCTTCATAGAAATATGAAACCAGTCCAGAATATGGATTGCCGGCTGTGGCAGCATACCGGCCAAACGCTTCAGGCATTCTGCCCCGTCGGAGATGACCGTGATTTCCCCTCGTCCGGCGTATCCCTGTTCTTTAAGTGCCCGGCAGCGTTCGCCTTCAACTCGGCCGGATGCGTTCCCTCGAACGCAAAAAGCGGGCCTGCGCTGCCTCCTCGTCCGCCGCGACCGCAATGGCCAACGACCGCTTCAAACGTCCGACCGCCCCACCATCTTTGTCCCAAAGCGGAAGCATCCCACCGTCCGAACAAAAAGACACCCCAGACAATTGAACGGTCTCCCGGCCTGCCTAGGGGGCCGGGCCCGGGATGGCAAGGCCGGTCAGCGCGGGGTCAGTTTGTCCAGCGCCGTGCCGTCGGCCCATGTGCCGTTCAGCGCACCGTCGGGCATCACGACATAGATGACGGGATCGAGCGCGCCGAATTCGACGGTCAGGATGCGGCCTTCGAGCGCGCCGATCCCGCGAAACGTGGTGGTTCCGATGGCCCAGGTGATCTCGACCGCGTCGCCCTGCTGGGTGACGGTGGCCGTGCCGGAATAAGTGGAGCCATCGGTATTGCGCCCCGCGACGGTGTAGGGGCCGTTCAGGTCGATGGCGCGGGATATGCCCTGCTGCTTGCCCTGGGAGAGGGCCGGGAGGGCGAGCGTGGCGG
>JBBKVT010000268.1:0-21183 GCA_037968535.1 Paracoccaceae bacterium | reverse complement strand
AGCGTGGGGTATGCAGATGTCATCGATCGGTCAGGTCATCACGTCTGGTTCGGTTCGACCGGTTAGCGTGACGATCTGGCTGATTTCCGCAGCGGCATTGCGAACATTTGACAGCGTTTCTTGCGTGTCCATCGAATGATCCGCCGTTTGCGGGACATATTGCTCCAGGTAGATGCGCACTGTCGCGCCTTCGGTTCCTGTCCCCGACAAGCGAAAGACCGCCCGGCTGTCACCCTCAAACCAGATCCTGATGCCCTGATTGCTGCTGACCGATCCATCGACGGGATCCGTGTAAGCGAACTCGTCTGCTCCCACCACTGTGAGGCCCGCATAGCTCTGCCCGGTCAACCCTGGCAACTTCGAGCGCAACTCTGTCATCAGCTTCGCTGCGATGTCGGTGGGGATCGCTTCATAGTCATGTCGGGAATAGAAGTCGCGACCATAGGTTTTCCAGTGATCTGCCATGATCTCGGCAACCGAGAGCCTGCGCTCGGCAAGGATGTTCAGCCACAACAGGACCGCCCAAAGCCCGTCCTTCTCGCGCACATGGTTTGATCCGGTGCCAGCACTTTCTTCGCCGCAAATCGTCACCAGACCGGCATCCAGCAGATTTCCGAAGAATTTCCAACCTGTGGGAGTCTCGTAATGGGCAATGCCGGTTTTTGCCGCGACGCGGTCGCAAGCCCGGCTGGTCGGCATAGAACGCGCGACCCCGGCCAAGCCTTCGGCGTAGCCCGGCGCGAGATGCGCGTTGGCCGCCAAGACTGCAAGACTGTCGGACGGAGTGATATAGATGCTGCGGCCAACTACCATGTTCCGATCTCCATCCCCGTCCGAGGCAGCGCCGAAATCCGGCGCGTCCGGCGACATCATCAGATCGATCAGCGGCTTCGCCCATACCGGATTGGGATCGGGATGCCCGCCGCCGAAATCCGGTTTCGGAATGGCGTTCAGGACTGTGCCAGTCGGCGCCCCCAGCGCGGCCTCCAGAATTGCCGTGGCATAGGGACCGGTTACTGCATGCATCGCATCGAACCGCATGGTAAAGCCGTCAGCGAACATCTTCCGGATCTTGGCAAAATCGAAGAGCGTCTTCATCAGTGCGTGATAGTCGGCGACCGGATCAACGATTTCTATCTTCAGTGACCCGATCATCTGGATGCCAAGCACACCCAGGTCCACATCAGGCGCCTCTGCGATTGCGTAACTGCTGATCTTCCGGGTTTCATCGTAGATGGCTTCGGTGACGTTTTCGGGCGCGGGTCCGCCATTGTCTACGTTGAACTTCAGCCCGAAATCCTCGTCGATACCGCCCGGATTGTGACTTGCCGAAAGGATCAGCCCGCCGTCTGTTCCATGCAACCGGATCAGATGCGAGGCGGCCGGGGTCGACAGCAATCCGTTCTGCCCGACAATAACGCGGTTCGCGCCGTTGGCCGCTGCCATCCTCAGGATAGTCTGGATCGCGGCGGCGTTGAAAAAGCGTCCATCGCCCCCGACAACGAATGTCTTGCCACTAGCGCCGCCAATGGCATTGAAAATCGACTGAACGAAATTTTCGATATATCCCGGCGCCATGAAAACACGGGTCTTCTTGCGAAGCCCGGAAGTGCCTGGTTTCTGATCGTCGACGGGCTTGCACGAGATCGTCCTGGTCTTCATCGGGATTCCTTTCTTGCTATCGCTTCAGGCTTGCCCCGGCCGTGCTTGCCCATGATGCCCGCAGTCTGGACAAGCCCGCTTTGACCGCCGATCTGTTCAATGGAAACCTTGCATCGGCGTCGCCAATTCGGGTGTTCCTGCACCGTCCCAGGCAGGTTCTGCGCTTCGACCTCGCCCAAAATATCGTCGAGTTGTATCGACACCATTGCAACGGGCGCCTGCGCCAGCGCCGTGTGCACAGAAGCGATCAGATTGGCGTCGTGACAGCTTGCATCACCGCGCGATCCTGTCTCGTTCAGGGCAAGAAGCTCCCGTTTCTCGATTTCCCTGCGCCGCCGGGCTTCAGCCTCTGCCGCGTTATTAATCCATCCAAGCTTGCGCCACCAATCAATATCGCGACCCGTCCAGAAACCCTTCAAAGTGGGCGTATCATGGGTTCCAAAGCAGGCGAGGCTGTAGGGCCGCATTTCAGCCGGCCGCCGTATCCGGCCATCGGCGTTCTTTTCATATTGAAGCACCGAATAGCTATAGAGACCCCGCTCATTGATTTCTTCGCGGAAACCGGGTGGTACCAGACCCAGATCCTCGCCGACCACAACCGTCCCGGCGCGTTCGGCTTCGATCGCGACGACGGCAAGCAGGGACTTGAGCGGCTGGCGGATATAGCCGCCGGGGCTGCCATCATCGGGGATCCAGTAGCTGCGGTTCATGCCAAGAACATGGTCAATCCGCAGCACACCCGAACGTCGCATCGTTTCGCGTAGAATTCGGCGCAATGCCCGGAATCTATCGTCGATCAGCCTTTCCGGCGCATAGGCGGCAAGATCCCAATTCTGGCCGGCTGGACTGAGGTGATCGGGCGGAGCGCCGATAGAAACACCACACGCGACTGATTCACATTCGCACCATGTCTCTGCCGCCCCCCGCCGTGGACCGACAGCCAGATCGAGATATAACCCCAGCGACATGCCCGCCTGCCGCGCGCGAGATTGCGCGGAAGTCAGCTGCGTCGCTGCAACCCATTGCAGCCAGGCATGAAACTCTGTTCGCCCAGGGAACCCAGCGACGACTGAAGCGACAGCGGGTCTATTTGCGGTTTGCAACCCGATCGGCCAATGGCGCCAGTCGGGCCCATGAACCTCGCTCAGCGCTTCGAACTCGGTGAACCTTCGCAACGCCTTGCCGCCTCTTTCACGAAAAGCGTCAAATTCCGCTTTAGCGGCAGATCCTGCCTCTGTCGTGAACACTTCGAAAAGGGCGCCGAGCAGGTCTCGGAGGACCCGACCGTGCCCGACATAATCGATTATTTTCGACGCTCTGACAGGGGCGAGGGACAAGCTGTTCTTTCGCAAAAGCCCCTGCGCCGCCGCCAAGTTTTCAAGACCCACGATCCGATCCACGGCGATATGCGACGTGTTCAGAAATCCTCGGTGTGAGGGTGAATAGGGACTAATCGTCTCTCGATCGCTCCAGCCGATTGCATGGACCGGGTTAATACCCAGGAAACTCGCGCCTTGGCCTGCGGCAATCTCTGCCAGACGCGCCAGATCTTCGAAGTCCCCGACACCGCAGTTGCGCTTTGAGCGCAGGCCGTAAAGCGCTGCATTGAGGCCCCAAAGTCTGGACATTCCCGTCATGTCCTTGATCGATGGCGACGCGGGTGGCGTCGCAACCAGAGTGATATCTTCGGTGTTGCGGCTTGAACGCACGGTCAGCGTGTGAAGGCCAGATGCCAGCGGCGGCAAAGCGATACTATCCCCGACCCCGCCGGAAGCCGACAATTCGGTCATCCCGTCTAGCATCAGATGCCATTCAGACACATCCGCAAGTTGAACGACTAAAGCCTCACCCCGGGCTACGATCAGTTCGCGCGGAAACTGACGAGCGGCGTGTCGTGCCTCACGCTCTGTATGTGCCTCAAGGATCATCGCGTCGCTGTCCAGTTCCAAACCCACCGCGCGCAAAAGCGCCTTCACCGTGTCGGTCGATGTAGCGCGCTTCGTCCCGGTCAGATCGTAGAATTCTGTGATGATGCCATAGGATCGCGCCAGGCTTTCCAAGGCATCGGCGACTGTCACAGCGGAACCCCGTTATCTTTCATGGCGAGCGCTACCACCGACTGCCCCTGGACCAGGATCGTCGCCGTGTCGATTTCGCAGGCCGGAAACATGCTGTCCTCTGCCGTATCAATTGACCGAACCCAATGCTGACCCGGCGCGGTTTTCGGCAAGGTCACTTCGGCATCGGCATCGTCGCGGTTGAAGACCAGGAAAACCGTATCGCCATCACCCTCATGCGCCGCGGCTTCAGCCGAGCAACGCAGCGTGAGACATAGATTTGACAGGCCAGGGTATTTCCATTGCAAAGCCGCGGCCCTAAAATCCGTCCATTCGACGTCCGGCAGTTCGTCTTGCAATCGCTTCGCGCCGTGCAGGAACCGGGTTTGGCGCACCGCCTTGTGAGATTTTCGGAACTGCGACAGGCTTGTCACGAAATCAAGCAGATTTTCATCGGCAAGGTCCCAGTTGATCCATCCTATGGAGTTGTCTTGGCAATAGGCGTTGTTGTTGCCCTGTTGCGAATTGCCGATCTCGTCGCCCGCCAGCAACATCGGTGTGCCCTGCGACAGAAACAGCGTCGCCAGCAGATTGCGTTGACGCCGAGACCGGCGCGAACGGATGTCGGGATCATCCGTTTCGCCCTCTACACCGAAATTGTCGCTGTAGTTCGCCTGATGCCCGTCAGTTCCGTCTTCGCCATTTGCCTCGTTGTGCCGGTCATTGTAGCGGGTCACGTCCGCCAAGGTAAAACCATCATGCGCGGTCAACAGGTTCATCGACGCCCATGCCCGACGGCCGTCCTTGTCGAACGCGCCCGCTGATCCAAGCAACCGGGCGCTCATGTCCTGCGCGCTATGCGCGTCACCGCGCCAGTAGCGGCGGACAGCATCTCGATAGCCGTCGTTCCATTCCGAGAATTCGTGTGGGAATTCGCCCAGACGATAACCGCCGGGGCCGATATCCCACGGCTCGGCAATCAGCTTGACCTCAGCCAGAACCGGATCTTGTCTGAGCGCGTCGAAGAACCCACCATTGCGGTCAAATCCATGATCTTCCCGACCGATGGTCGTCGCAAGATCGAACCTGAACCCGTCGATGCCCATTTGCTCCGTCCAAAAGCGCAGGCTGTCCATGACCATTCTCAGAACGTAGGGATTCGAGACGTTCAGCGTATTGCCGCAGCCGGTATCGTTGACATAGTAACGCGGCTGACCAGCAATCAGGCGATAGTAAGAGGCATTGTCGAGCCCCCGATAAGACAGGGTCGGCCCGCGCTGATCACCCTCGGCGGTGTGATTGTAGACGACGTCCAGTATGACTTCGATGCCAGCGGCATGAAACCGACGCACCATATTTCGGAAACCGGCGAACCCGGCGGGACCAAAATAACGAGGTTCCGGTGCGAAAAAGCCGATCGAATTATAGCCCCAATAGTTTCGCAAACCCCGGTCCAGCAGAAAGCCATCGTCCAGAAAGGAATGCACTGGCAAGAGTTCAATCGCCGAGACACCGAGCCGCTGCAAGTGATCGAGCACCGCATCCGAAGCAAGACCGTCATAGGTTCCGCGAACCGCCTCTGGCACGCCCGGAAGTTCCTGGGTCAGGCCTTTGACATGTGCCTCGTAGATCAGCGTCTCGGTCCAGTCGCAGCTTTCCCGTGGTTCGATCCGCGAAAAGAGTTCGGCCTCGGAAACCACCGATTTTGGTACAAAGGGGGCGCTGTCGCGCCGGTCAAACGACAGATCTTGCCCTGACGAGGCATTGTCGTACCCAAGTGTTGCCGCGTGGTTCGACCATGCACCTTGCAATTCACGCGTGTAGGGATCCATCAAGAGCTTGTTGGAATTGAACCTGTGCCCACGCTCGGGCGCATAGCTGCCGTGTGCGCGATATCCGTAGCGCGTGCCGGGCATCAGACCGGGTGCAAAGCCGTGCCAGACCGGACCGCTGCGTTCGGGCAGGGCATAGCGGGCCACTTCCTTCGATCCGTCCTTGGAAAATACGCACAGCTCGATTTTCTGAGCGTGGGCCGAGAAGACTGCGAAGTTTGTGCCCTCGCCATTGAATCGCGCGCCCAGTTGGTTCGCACTGCCGGACTGCAATTGGAGTTTCAACTTTCCTTGGTGTTTCATTATGATCTGTCGCCTGTCAGGCTTTTGTATAGATCAAGATAGGATCGCGCCGACACTTCCCAACCCACAGGCTGACGCATCGCGTTGCGAACCGTCGCGTGCCAGATGTCGGGTTGCCTGAACAATCCACATGTCCGGTCAATCGCCTGATCCAGTGCCGCTGCGGTGACAGGAGCGAATTGAACGCCGGTAGCGCAACCGGCAGATACTGCCGCCTCATTCGCATCGATTACCGTGTCCGCAAGCCCCCCGGTTCGCGCGACAATCGGCAAAGTTCCATAGCGCAGCCCATACAGTTGCGTAAGACCGCAAGGCTCGAACCGCGAGGGGATCAGAATCGCGTCGCTGCCGCCCTGCATCAGATGCGACAGCGCTTCATCATAGCCGATGATCGTTCCGACCGATCCGGCATAGCGTCGAGCGGCGGCGACGAAATCCGCCTCCAGCGCATTGTCGCCAGAGCCAAGGACCGCCAGCCGCGCGCCTCGTGCAACGAGGCCGGGCAAAACCTCTAGTAGCAGGTCGAGGCCCTTCTGGGTGGTCAGCCGACTGATGACGCAGAAAAGTGGTGTGTCAGGGTTCGGCTTGAGTGCAAAGCGCTTCTCAAGTTCCGCACGGTTACTAAGTTTGCGCTTCATAGTTCTGGCAGAATAGTTCACCGCGAGATCAGGATCGGTTTGAGGGTTCCAGACATCCAGATCGATGCCGTTCAGAATGCCCGACAGATCGCTGCGTCGTGCCTGCAAAATTCCTTCCATCCCCATGCCAAATTCGGGCGAAAGCAGCTCTCGGGCATAGGTCGGACTGACCGTGTTGATCTTGTCGCTGAATGCGATGCCGGCTTTCAGAAATCCAATCTGGCCAAAGAATTCCATGCCCTCCGGGGTGAAAAGATCTGGCTGAAGTTCCAGCGCCTTGCGCGCCGTGGCGGCAAAGAGGCCCTGAAATGCGATATTGTGAATCGTCAGAATGGTAGGGGGCCGCTTCGATCGCGCTTGCCGCAGATAGGCGGCGACCAGACCGGCCTGCCAGTCATGCGCGTGCACCAGATCGGGCACCCAGCCATCCGCACCGGCAAGCGCAACCTGCGCCCCGATCCGTGACAACGCACCAAATCGCAAATGGTTGTCCGGCCAATCCTTGCCATCTTTGCCAAGATAGATGTTGCCGGGTCGATCATAAAGATGCGGCGCGTCGAGCAAGAGAAGGTCAAGTCCCGCAGCGCTCGCGAAAACCAACCGAGCCGCTCCGCCGTGGACATCGTTGAAAGTTTCAAGCGTTTTTCCAGCTTTGACAATCGCATCGAATGCTGGATAGGCCGGAAGCATTACCTTAACGTCGACACCAAGCCCCGCCAGCGTTTTTGGCACAGCGCCGATTACATCGGCCAGCCCACCGGTCTTGACGAAAGGTGCGCATTCAGAGGCGATGAACAGGACCTTCATGCTATCAGCTAAGTCTGTCGATCATCGGCTGGTTGATCAGACAGACGCCGCCCTCGGTCCGGCGAAATCGCTTGGCATCAAGCTTCGGATCCTCTCCGACAACAAGCCCCTCGGGAATCCTGACGCCCCTGTCTATCACTACTTTGGTCAGATGTGCCCTGCGGCCGATCTCGACATACGGCATCGCTACCACTCCGTCCAACGACGAGAATGAATGCGTTCGCACGCCGGTGAAAAGCATACAGCGGTTCAGCTGAGAGCCCGAGATGATGCACCCGCCAGAGACCATCGAGGACAGCGCAAGCCCCCGCCGACCCTCTTCGTTGTGGATGAATTTGGCCGGTGGGGTGAGTTCCGAGTAGGTCCAGATCGGCCAGGTATTGTCATAAAGGTCCAGTTCCGGAGTGAAATCCGTCAGATCAATGTTGGCCTGCCAGAACGCATCGACCGTTCCGACATCGCGCCAATAGGGTTCCTTTTCCAAGCCCGAGCGCACGCAAGAGCGACTGAACGGGTGCGCAACCGCTTTGCCGTTCTTGACGATGTTCGGAATCAGGTCTTTGCCGAAGTCGTTGCTCGAATTCGGGTCGACCGCGTCCAGACGCAGCAATTCCACCAGATACTCAGTCTCGAAAACATAGATGCCCATGCTTGCGAGTGCCAGTTCTGGATGGCCGGGCATAGCTGGCGGGTTGGCAGGCTTTTCAACAAATTCGAGAACACGATCCTGGTCATCTACTTTCATGACGCCAAAGGCGCTGGCTTCGCTGCGGGGCACGGCGATGCAACCGATGGTGACGTCGGCGGCGCTGTCGACATGCTGTTTGACCATGAGCGAGTAGTCTTGTTTGTAGATATGATCGCCAGCCAGAATGATGATGTACTTCGGACTGTAACTTTCGATGATGTCGATATTCTGGGTTACCGCATCCGCAGTGCCTTTGTACCAGTTCTCTTCATCAAGGCGTTGCGAAGCGGGCAGAATGTCCAGCGATTCATTGCGTTCGGCGCGAAAGAAGCTCCAGCCGCGCTGAAGATGACGGATCAGGCTGTGGGCCTTGTATTGGGTCGCGACCCCAATCCTTCGAATGCCGGAATTCACCGCATTTGAAAGGGCGAAGTCAATGATCCGGCTTTTTCCGCCAAAATAGACGGCCGGCTTGGCGCGCTTGTCCGTCAGTTCCTGCAACCGGCTGCCGCGGCCGCCCGCCAGGACAAAGGCCATCGTCTGTTGGGCGAGTCTCTGCGATTCGTGATCCATTCGCGTTCCCCTTATACAGTGAAGTTAACCATTCCTAGGCACGGTCGAGCTGGAAAAATATTGTTGTTAGAGGCGGCAGCGTGATTTTCAATGAATTAGCCCGACCGGATGCAGCAACCTGCTGGCTCGTGGCGCTGCCCAAATTGCCCCGTCCCTGACCGCCGTAATGTTCAGAGTCGGTGTTCAGACGTTCGATCCAGCGCCCCGCTTCCGGCACACCGATCCGGCGTTCGCGGCGTTCGACGGGTGTGAAATTCGACACCACAAGGACCGGCGGGGTACCTGCCGTTCCTTTGCGTACCCAGGCAAGGATGCTCTCTTCGGCAGCGGTATCCTCGACCCATTCAAATCCTTCTGCTCTGCAATCCAACTGATGCAGCGCGGGCAATTCGACGTAGAGCATGTTGAGATCGCGGATCAGTGACTGCACCCCGCGATGCCAGCCCTCATCTTGCAAATGCCAGTCGAGGCTGCCGTCGTGGTTCCATTCCGTCCCTTGAGCGAACTCGTTGCCCATGAACAGGAGTTTTTTGCCTGGATGGCCCCACATGAAGCCATAATAAGCGCGCAGGTTGGAGAATTTGTCGGCGCCTTCGCCCGGCATCTTCGAAAGGATCGAACCCTTTCCGTGCACGACCTCATCATGGCTAAGCGGCAGTATGAAGTTCTCGGAGAATGCGTAATGCAGGCCGAACGTCATCTTGTGGTGATGATACTTCCGATGGATTGGATTCTCGGACATGTAGGACAGCGTGTCATTCATCCAGCCCATGTTCCATTTGAACCCGAAGCCGAGCCCCCCGACATCGGTTGGCGCTGAAACGCCCGGAAAGGCTGTGGATTCCTCGGCGACCGTCATGATTCCCGGCACTTCGCCGTAAACCGCCTCGTTCATGTGCTGCAGAAAAGCGATTGCCTCGAGGTTTTCCCTGCCGCCGTGGACGTTCGGCACCCATTCGCCATCCTTGCGAGAGTAGTCGCGGTAGAGCATTGATGCGACGGCATCGACGCGAAGGCCGTCTACATGGTGTTCGCGCAGCCAATAGGTCGCATTGGCAATCAGGTAATTCGCGACTTCCCGCCTACCGTAATTGTAAACCAGCGTGTTCCAATCGGGATGGAAGCCCTCCTTGCGGTCGGCGTGTTCGTAAAGCGGTGTGCCGTCAAACTGCCCCAGACCGTGCAGATCCTCGGGGAAATGACCGGGCACCCAGTCCAGAATCAGGCCCAGATCGTTGGCGTGGCAAGCCTCAACGAAGGCGCGAAATTCCTCCGGCGTGCCATGCCGAATCGTCGGTGCGAAAAGGCCGACCGGCTGATAGCCCCAAGAACCGTCAAACGGAAACTCTGATATTGGCATGAGTTCGAGATGAGTGAATCCCATGTCCTTGGCATAAACGACCAGCTGTTCGGCAAGTTCGCGGTAAGACAGCGGTCGCCCGCCGTCTTCTGGAACACGTCGCCACGATCCCAGATGCACTTCGTAGATTGAAATTGGCTGGTCTATCCGTTGCAAAAGCGCTCGCTTCGACATCCAGCTGTCGTCGGACCAGTCATGCCCATTCAATTGTCGAATGACCGAGGCGGTCTTCGGCGGATGCTCGGAACCAAAACCGATCGGATCGGCTTTTTGCGGCAGAACGTTGCCGTGCCGGTCCAGCAGCTCGTATTTGTAAGATTCTCCCTCGCCCAGCCCCGGAATGAAGATCTCCCATACTCCGGTTTGCCCCCTCCGGCGCATAAGATGACGACGTCCGTCCCAGCCGTTAAAGTCACCCACGACCGACACCCGGATGGCATTGGGGGCCCAAACCGCAAAATGCGTGCCTTCGACGCCTTCATGGGACATCAGATGCGCGCCGAGGACATCCCACAACCGCCGATGCGCACCTTCGCCGATCAGGTGTTCGTCCAGTTCTCCAAGGACCGGGCCGAAGCGATAGGGGTCGTCAATGGTCCAGTCATTGCCGCCCCGCTGCAACCAGAGACGATAGTCGAACCGGGCCTTGCGCCTGCCGGTCGGTCCGCAGAACAACCCCGCAGCCCCCGGAACAGCGGCAAGCTCTGCAACATCGCGCCCGGATTTTGCGTCAAGAATCTTCATCCGGTCGGCTTCTGGGTGAAATGCGCAAACGACCTGTTTGCCGTCCCGTTCATGCATTCCCAGCAAGGAAAACGGATCACCGTGAACTCCGGCGACAATGTCATATGCATCTTTTGGACTAACTGACATTTCCGTATCCCATTTGCCCGAACAACTGCTTCGTATCGCGCTGCCTAGGCGCTGCCGATCGGCTTCGTGTTCCAAATTTCCCTGGCATAGCCTGCGATCGTTCGATCGGAAGAGAACCAGCCAACCCGCGCCGTATTCAGAACCGACATTTCGGTCCAGCGCCTGCTATCCCGGAAAGCTGCATCGACCGACCGCTGCGTTTCAGAATAGCTGTCAAAATCGCTGGTCACGAGGAAATAGTCATCCTCGTAAAGGCGGTTCACGAGTGCGGCGTAGCGATCTGGTTCCTGCGGCGAGAACACACCCTTCGCGATTTGGTCCAGAACTCTGTTCAGCCGCGGACTTGCTTCTATCGCAGTGCGAGCGAAGTCTTTCTCTGCTCGCCGCGCTACAGCCTCGGCTGCGGTCAATCCGAACAGAAAGAAATTCTCGGCCCCGACACGGTCTCGGATCTCGACATTGGCCCCGTCAAGCGTGCCGATGGTGAGCGCACCGTTCAAGGCAAACTTCATGTTGCCCGTCCCGGAAGCCTCTTTTCCCGCCGTCGATATCTGTTCCGACAGATCGGCGGCCGGGATAAGCATCTCCGCCATGGTCACATTGTAATTCTCTGGGTAGACAACTTGCAGAAATTCACTCGTCACCGGATCGGCGTTGACCCTTTTTGCAACATCGTTGATCAGATGAATGATCTCTTTCGCAACGACATAGCCCGGTGCCGCCTTGCCGCCAAAAATCTTGACCCGAGGCGTCCACTCGACCCTTGGATTGTCACGGATGTCGTTCCACAATGCCACTGTTTCGAGCAGGTTCATCAATTGCCGTTTATATTCGTGAATTCGCTTGATCTGCACGTCGAACATGGCTGAGGGGTCAAGTGCGATGCCGCTTTTATCTTTCAGCCATGTGGCAAGACGTTCCTTATTCTGACGTTTCGCCGTCTGAAATGCGGCCTGAAAGGCGCTGTCATCGGCAAACTCGGAAAGCTGATCCAGTTGTTCCAGATCATCGGGCCAGTCGTTGCCAATTGTCTTGTTGATCAGCAACCGAAGCGGCGGATTGCATGAATACAGCCACCGGCGCGGCGTGATGCCGTTGGTCTGGTTCAAAATGCGGTCAGGGTAAATCCGGTGCAGATCAGCAAACACCGTTTCCTTGACCAATTCGGTATGGAGTGCTGACACTCCGTTAACCCGATGCGACATGATGAACGCGAGTTCGCCCATCTGTACATAACCATCCTCAATGATCCGGATGTCGGCCTCGGATTCTGCAAGATGCGCTTTTTCAATCAACGCGATGATCTGGTGGTGTCGCGGCAGGATCCGCGCGAAAAGACCTTCCGGCCAGCGCTCCAACGCTTCTGGCAGCAGCGTGTGATTGGTGTAACCTAGGCATCCCCGCGCGATTACAATCGCTTCCCCAATCGCAATATCGTGCTCGTCGGCCAGAAGCCGCACCAGTTCCGGTCCTGCAATAGCCGGATGCGTGTCATTCAGCTGAATCGCGACATGGTCAGGCAAATCCCGTAACTCGTTGCCTTCGGACAGGAATCGACGCAGCAGATCCTGCATCGATGCGGCGGTAAAGAAATACTCTTGCTTCAGGCGCAGTTCCTTGCCGGTATCCGTGGTGTCGTCCGGATAGAGAACACGAGAGATCGTGCGCGCCAGCGCTTCTGGCTCGGTCGCGGCCAGATATTCCCCCCGGTTGAAGCTTGCCAAATCGAAGACGCGAGTTGGTTTGGCTGCCCACAGCCGTAAGGTGTTCGCCCATTTGCCTTTCCAGCCAACAATCGGAGTATCGTAGGCAGAAGCGATCACAGTTTCATCCGGTTGCCAGACAGCTTTGTTGGCTTCAATGGCAACAGAACCGCCAAAACCTATGACAAAACAGACTTCCGGGCGCTCAAACTCCCAGGCATGGCGCTGTGCCAGCCATGTCTCAGCCGTCTCGATTTGCCGGCCCTGTTCGAAGTGCTGCTCGAACAGCCCATGTTCATATCGGATCCCGTAGCCATAAGCTGGAATTCTCAAAGTCGAGAGGCTGTCCATGAAACAGGCGGCCAGACGTCCAAGACCGCCATTTCCAAGCGCAGCATCCGGCTCGTCCAATACGACTTCGTCGTAGTTCTGGCCCAAAACTTCCATCGCATCGCGGGCTATCTCCTCGACGCCGAGGTTGACCGCCACATCTTCGATCAGCCGACCTATCAGGAACTCCATGGACAGATAGTATACCCGCTTGCCATTTTCCTCGTAAGTCCTCCGGGTGCTGGCAAACCACGGATCGACCACCAGATCCCGCAAGGTCAGCGATAGCGCCATGCGCCAGTCATAGACCGAGGCATGGCTCGTATCCTTCCCCAAAGAATAGACGAGGTGACGAAGCACGCCGGCGCACATCGCTTGCGTGTCAGTATCGGAAGTTGGCTTTTTGAGCATTCGTCTCACTTTGCTAAGCGTCGCACGTTGAAAGATGGTGCGCCGGCGGTAATCTCATCAGGTACTGGGTGGCTTTCGTTTCCGCTTGCGGGTTGCGATACTAGATCAGTTCCCCTGAAGACAATATGTCAATCCAGACTGGCGTTGCAGCTAGGGCTGATTGAATTTCCTCTAGCCGCCTTCATCTTGCGCCAATCTGGATGCTTTCGCCAATGTTGTTCAACTGCCGGCGAAACCCAAGCCACGATGTTAAGCAGCCACCGGTTCGGGAGGCGCTTCTTTGGCGCCGGTCATCAACGCGACGGCATCAGACATCGTGTAATCTTTCGGGTTGATCACGCAAAGACGTTTGCCAAGGCGGTGAATGTGAATGCGGTCGGCCACCTCGAATACATGCGGCATGTTGTGACTTATCAGGATGATCGGAATGCCCCGAGATTTTACATCCAGGATCAATTCCAGCACCCGACGAGATTCCTTCACCCCAAGTGCAGCCGTCGGCTCGTCCAGAATGATCACCTTGGATCCGAACGCGGCTGCTCGCGCAACCGCCACCCCTTGGCGTTGACCACCGGACAATGTCTCTACCGCTTGATTGATGTTCTGAATGGTCATCAGTCCAAGCTCGTTCAGCTTTTCGCGGGCGATTCTTTCCATCGCGGATCGGTCCAATTGCCGCAGCCATTTGCCCCGGAAACCGGCTTTGCGAATTTCCCGCCCCATGAACATGTTATCTGCAATCGACAAAGCAGGTGACATTGCAAGCGTTTGATAGACGGTTTCAATCCCGACATTGCGTGCGTCGATGGGCGAGGTGAAATTAACTTTTTTGCCGTCCAGAAACACTTCGCCTTCGTCCGGAATAACAGCGCCAGATACCGCTTTGATCAGCGATGATTTCCCCGCACCGTTATCGCCGATGACCGCCAGGATCTCTCCGGGATAAAGTTCGAAGTCGCAGTGATCCAGTGCGGTCACACGTCCGTAACGCTTGACTAGGTTACGCCCTTTGAGAATGGGTTCCATCAGACTGATACCTTTCTGATCCATTGATCGACCGCCACGGCGGCAATTATAAGTGCGCCAATCAGCAGGAAGGTCCATTGAGCATCCGCACCCAGCAGCCGCAGACCCAACGTAAACACGCCCACGATCAGAGCGCCGAAGAACATGCCGAGCACAGAACCGCGCCCGCCAAACAGTGAAATACCCCCAATCACGACTGCCGTGATGCTCTCGATGTTGGCAAGTTGGCCAGAGGTCGGCGACACGGAACCGATCCGACCGATAAGCGCCCAACCGGCGAAGGCGCAAATCAATCCAGAAAGCATATAGACCTGAATCAGCGTTTTTCGGACATTGACGCCAGAAAGCTCGGCCGCCTCGGGGTCGTCGCCCACGGCATATACGTGTCGCCCCCATGCTGTGTGTCTGAGGACATAGGCGAGCAGAAGCACCAACGCTATCAAGAAGAAAACGCCGTACGTAAAGACCGCGCCCGCAATATTGATCTTTGCGCCGAAGAGGTGAAGGAGCGGCGCTTGACTGGCAATCTCCTGGCTTCGAATTGTCTCATTGGCGGAATACAGGAAGTTGGACGCCAGGATGATCTGCCAAGTACCCAGAGTCACGATGAACGGTGGCAACTTCATGACCGCGACCAGCCAACCATTCACGAAACCGCAAAACGTCCCGACTGCGAGACCGCAGACGACAGCCAGTTCCACCGGCAGACCGTATCGGAACGTGACCTGCCCCATCACCACCGAACTCATCACCATGATCGCCCCGACCGACAAATCGATGCCTGCAGTCAGGATAACGACCGATTGAGCCGCACCGACGATACCGACGATCGCGACTTGTTGGAGGATCAGCGTCAGCGCGAAAGGCGAGAAGAATTTCGACCCAAGGAGTGCTCCAAAAATTGCAATCGACAAGATCAGCACGATTAACGGAACAAGTGACGGCGTCACATGCAGCGCGTGCTGGAAGCGATTGATCAGCGATGAATGGCCCTGGGAAAAATCGGCAACGCTCTCCGGACTGCCTGCCGCAGCAGCCTCAAAATTTGTTGAATTTGTCATCTGCATTTCCTCCGGCAATCCCGATGTCGGGAATGGAAATAGGGGGCGGGCAGCTGCTTCGCCCCCCAGTTTCTGCTTTTAACGGGTTCAGTTCAACCCCGCCGTGCGTTGCGCGGCATCAGCCCCAGCAGCGATCAGTGCCTTCCGCGACCGAGATCGATTCCAGCCCGTCGACAGCTTCATCCGTTACCAACGAAACGCCAGTATCGAAGAAGTCCTTGCCGGGTGTCGGCTCGGGCTTGGTGCCGTCGGCGGCCCAGGCGGCAATGGCCTCGATGCCAAGAGACGCCATCAACAGCGGGTATTGTTGCGACGTTGCGCCGATAACGCCGTCGGCGACGTTCTGAACGCCGGGACAGCCGCCATCGACGGAAACGATCAGCACGTCGTTCTCACGACCGATCGCCTTCAGTGCCTCGTACGCGCCAGCGGCTGCGGGTTCGTTGATCGTGTACACCACGTTGATCATCGGATCGCTCGCCAAGAGGTTTTCCATTGCCTTGCGGCCGCCTTCCTCGTTGCCGGCGGTCACATCGTGACCAACAATACGTGGATCGGTTTCGTCACCCCACTTGTTCGGATCACCGAGATCGATGCCGAAGCCTTGCAGGAAACCCTGGTCCCGCAGCACGTCGACGGTCGGTTGGCTGACGGCCAGATCGAGCATCGCGATTTTGGCATTGGCGGCTTCACTGCCTAGTTTGGCTGCCGCCCACTTTCCGATCAGCTCCCCAGCGAGGAAGTTATCGGTGGCGAACGTGGCGTCCGCGGAATCCGCGGGTTCCAGCGGTGTATCGAGCGCGATTACGACAAGCCCGGCGTCACGGGCCTGCTGAACGGCGGACACGATGGACGCCGTGTCTGAGGCCGTCAAAAGAATGCCCTTGGCACCGTCAGCAATACAGGTCTCGATCGCGGCAACCTGCGTCTCGTGATCTCCGTCCACTTTGCCTGCGAAGGACTTGAGCGTGATTCCAAGCTCTTGTGCTTTGGCTTCCGCACCCTCTTTCATCTTCACAAAGAACGGGTTGGTATCGGTTTTTGTGATCAGGCAAGCTGAAACTCCGTGGGCTGCTGCAAAGGCGCTGCCGGACATGGCGCAGAGAGACATTGCGGTGCCAATGAGTAGTTTCTTCATGATTTCCTCCCGAGGAACATTTCAAACAAAGCGTAATGCTCTTTGATCCCCGCAGCCATTTAGGGTGCGAGTTGCATTTAAATTGAGCGATTCGATCAGTTGTGTCAATAAATAATTAAACTTGATTTATAAATAGAAATGGGCATCTTCATTCGTGGGAGTGCCAAGAATGGATGACGAAAAGGATACAGTAAAAGTTCGATCGTTGAGCGTCGGCGTGAATCAGCGGGGCGTCAGGGATTTCAACGAGCGGCTGCTGCTTTCCATGATCCAAAGGTACGGCGCAAAACCTGGAAGCGAACTCGCAAAGCTCGCAGGTTTGTCGCCGCAAACGGTTTCCGTGATCCTTCGCAAGCTCGAAAAGGATGGCTTGGTCGTCAAGGGCGATCCCGTCAGGGGAAAGGTCGGAAAACCTTCGACCCCGATGGCGCTCGCGCCGGATGGTGTGTTCTCGATTGGTCTAAAAATCGGTCGAAGAAGCGCCACCTTGTTGTTGTTGGCATTTAACGGGACGGTTCTAAACCAAATCCACCTGACCTACCGCTATCCTGCACCCCGCGAACTTTTTCAGTTTCTGGACAAGGGGTTGGCAACCATCACTGCCGAACTGACGCCAAGTGAGTTGCAGAAGGTCATCGGCATAGGAATTGCCGCTCCACATGAGATCTGGAATTGGCACGAGCTTCTCGGCGCGCCTGCAGAAGAATTCAGAAGCTGGAAGAATGTTGATTTCTGCAAAGAAATTGCTCGGTTCAGCGACTTGCCTGTCGCCATTGTGAATGATGCCACTGCAGCGTGCCGGGCAGAGCATGTCTTTGGCAGGGGGAAGGAGTACCGCGACTACGCATATTTCTTTGTCGGTGCATTCATTGGCGGTGGGATTGTTCTCAACCACGCGGTCTACGAAGGCCGTCAAGGCAACGCCGGAGCATTTGGGGCGCTTCGATCTTTCGCTCCGGATGGAACGAACAGAGCTCTCCTCGACACCGCTTCGATCTTCATTCTCGAGGAAGAGCTTTCAGAAGCCGGCCTCGACCCAGAGCGGCTTTGGCGACGGCCCCAGGATTGGTCCGGAATTGACGAACAGTTGGTGCCATGGATCAATCAGGTAGGCAGAGAGTTGGCCAAAGCGGGTCTTCTGGCCTGTGCAGTCGTGGATTTCGAATCAATATTCATTGACGGGGCCTTTCCGTCGGATGTCCGGCATCGGATCGTTCAAGTCGCGAGGCATCATTTAAGCAATCTGGATATGAGAGGCATTGTGCCTCCCACTATCGAAGAAGGATCGATCGGTGAAAATGCGCGGGCTCTGGGTGCCGCCGGAGGCCCAATCTTCAATGGATACTTCCTTGATACCAACGTCGGTTTGGGCGATTTGTAACCTTGTTCCGAAAGCGCAATCTGGTCGCAAAGGGTGGCCGCAAGTTACCTCGGCTTCGAAAAACGCGTGGCAGACAGCACGATCATATCAAAGTTTGCAGTCCCGATAATAACATGAACGGAACTTGGCGAATCAAAAGATTGTTTCTGAGTGGTGGTTGGCTCGAGCGTGGAGACGACTTGTTCTCCATTCGAGAACAATGCGACGCCTCACGTCAAGTTCAACCCTTGGGTGCATAGCGAGATCACCGTTGACGATCAGGGCTGTGTTTATGGTTCGATTGATTTCCGTATTGGTCTAGAAACTGCCGCGGGCACCTCATTGTTCGCGCATTCGAAACACACAGAAAAGCCGTCCGGAAAACTGAAGCGTGTCGAAGTAGCGCATCGGCGAAGTCACTTTCTGGTAGCTGAGCGTTCATGTAGCATGAAGCACAACTGCACGCCGGGAAAGAATTCGAAGTCATCCGAGGACTAGCCGCGGTTCAAACAAGTGAATTGAACGTAAAAAGTAATGACCGACAAACAAGTGAATACCCCCAATCCTGCCAGTGAAAAGCTTGGAACTGGAATCATTTCGGAAGCCCGCAGGAAGGCCGCGCTTGCATCAACGTCCAGGTCGGCCGAAGCAATGGGCAAGTTGAAGGGTTTCGGACCGTTAACCCGGATTTCGACGTCGTTCGGCGAAATGCATGCTCAAGCTCTGAGGGAACGCGATATGCTGCGAACCCGAAGCGGCGGCTTTGCAAAGATTGAGCAGGTCGACCACATCGTTCTGGACGAGGAATTTCTGCGGTATCACCCAGAGGCGCTGCCGATCCGAATTCGTGCAGGGGCGTTCGGTCGCAATCTGCCGGCTCATGACGTCACACTCGCACCATTTCAGACAATTAGTGTCGGCCAACCGATCACCGGGGTCCGAGTGGCCCGCGCCGTCGATGCTTTGGGGCGGCCCAGTATAATGCGGGTGCCCGAAACGATCATCACTTATACAGTTATTCGCTGCGCGCGCCCGATCTCGGTCCTCTGCGAAGGTCTTTGGGTCGACATTTGAGCGGCAGCTACGCCTGAATCAGCGTAAATTTGCAGCAGGCGTTCCAGATGTGCTTCAGGTGAAAACCTGTCTGCCATGTCAACGACTGCATTCTTGGACAATGCGGCATGGGATGCGGTGTCCAATCGGCGCAGGGCCTCGCACAGCCCATCCGAGTCGCCCGGTGCAAACAAGAACCCGTCCGTCCCGTCGCGGACCAGTTCCGGAATGCCCCCGATGTCACTTGCGACGACAGGTCGCCCGGCAGCCTTGGCTTCCAATACCGACATTGGGCAGTTTTCGTACCAGTCGGATGGCACGACTACCGCTTTGGCGCGGCTGATCAGCCCAGATAGCTCTGATCCGGATCGGAAGCCCAATACTGTGACGTTGGGTTGCTTAGCTGCCCGCGCGGCGAGTTCAGTCGCCCAAGCACCATCCCCCGCGATCAGCAGCTTGTGGCCGGACAGCTCAGTCGCTTTCAACAACGTCGAAAGTCCCTTCATGGCTTCGATCCGACCGGCGTAAAGAAGATATCCGTCATGACCGGGATCAGCGTCTTGTCGTTTGACAAAATTATGCAGCGTCACAAGTTTTTCGAGCGGTAGTCCCGCTCGGATCATCACTTTACGCTGGAAATCGCTCACGCAAATGAATCGATCAACCAGACGCACGTCACCAAGCAATCGCGACCATATCATCTCGGCCACCATCACTGCCGATTTTGCGAAGGAACCATCCTTGCAGCGGTGTCGGATGCCAGCTATCGGGTTGCCAGAGACGCAGGCATCACAATTCACTCCTTGCCGCTGCATGGTATAAACCGGACAGGCGAGTTTGTACTCGTGCAAGGTATGAACAATGGGAATCCCATTGGCCCTGAGGACCGGCAGGATCGCCGGGGTCATTTTGCCATGGTAGATGTGAAGATGCGCCACATCTATTGGACCTGCAACATCGATCAGGGACTGAAGGGCTTTGCGTGCTTCGAGATTGTAGAAGTACTTCGGACTGTCCCGAAGGCCGGGCGCGTTCGTCTTGGCACCGGTCGGGAAGAAGTCCGACCAAGGCGTGGGGCGGTCCTGCTCGCTGCGCATGCAGAACGGGATCACCTCATGGCCGGCACCTTCCAACAAGGCGGAGGTTTCGAAAAAGACGCGGTCCGAGCCCCCGACAATATGATGGTTATGGCTGATGTGAAGCACTCGCATCGTTCTGATCCTCAATATCCGAGTTCGCGCAAAGTCTGCTTGAAAAGCGGGTCTATGGCTGCGTGAAGCACGGGGGCCGACCGTTTTGGCCGTGGGGCCAGTGTGGACTTGGCGTAAGACAACATGGTCTGATCCTGATCGAGGCGGCAGAAATCACAAAGACCAGCCATCGTTTCCTCGGGGCGCAAAACCAGGTCTTCATAGCGGACGATCAGGGTCCGCGGCGCAGCAGCATCGCGCAGGCGCAAACCCTCGCGCATTGCCGCGATCCATTCGACTGCCGCACGGTTCACGGGATCCGTCAGCGTCTGCAGAATCGGCGAAAGATCGGCCAGCGCGGGGTCGGATCCGACGATGTCGCGAAGCAACAGATGCCATTTGCGGTCATTCCGGCCCCACCAGTCGGTCATGCCAGCCCCGTCGGAATGGCCGTTGCGTTCTGACCAGGCCTGAATCGACTGACAGGCTTCTGCCCCGTGACGAACCAGAATGATCTTTCGCGCGGTCGGAAATACATCGTCCAGCAATGCGCTGCGAAACAGTAACTCGGGGTATTTGTCGACGACGCGCTGGCTGCCCGAAAGACGCAGGAAGACGCAATAGAAGCGCCGCAGGCGCCGAAGTTTGGTCTGTGTAACATCGCTTTTGTCCATCCGGTACCGACCGGGGTGCCGACTGAATGAACCGACAAGGTCGTCGTCGCCAAGCGCTGCTTGCCATAGTGCCTTGGGTTCGTTGAGGTATCCGACATCACGATGCAATGATAGTATCGATCCCAGAACGGTTGTGCCGCTTCGGCCCACACCAAGAATGAAGATCGGCGCGGAATCGCGGGCCAAGCCCGGGAGCAAGGAACAAAGCCGGTAACCAGCAAATACGAATGGGTTAATCCAGCGACCTTTCGTGGTCAGAGGTCGGCCTTCAAACAATGCATATGCGACCAACCACGGCCAGAGTTTCCACGGCCGCGCCGCAAGATAGTTACGGTCCAGTTGGGCAATCAATGTTGTCTCCTCATAGCCCCGTCGCCAGATTGGCTCGGGAATGGTTAACGGAGCCTTACACGGCCCAAGTCGTTGACATCTGCGACAGACTGT